>NZ_JAINZO010000001.1:2003255-2304483 GCF_020179605.1 Geomonas agri | reverse complement strand
ATCCTGGTAGACGTGGTGCAGGCCAAGGGCGAACCGGGTGACATCTTCCGCTACGAGCGCGAAGACATCATGCTCAAGAACATACCGGTCAAGATGTCGCCGCACCAGATCGGTTTGCAGGAGATGCTGCTGATCTCTGAGATGCGCGACGCACCCAAGCCCGACCTCACCTTCTTTGGTATCGTTGCCAAGTCGCTCGACCCGGGCGACCAGCTCACCCCGCCCCTTGAGGCAGGGCTCGAGAAGGTGGCGGCCCTGGTGGTCGAGGAACTGGCCAAGGTGGGCGTTGAACTGAAAAGGAAAGATGCCTAGCTCTCGTCCCTCTCCCCGGGAGAGGGTGCCCGAAGGGCGGGTGAGGGAGCTGCCGGCTCTGATCATGTGCCCTGTGCCAAAGCCCTCACCCTAGCCCTCTCCCGGAGGGAGAGGGGATTTTGGAAAAACGGCTGATCCGGCGCTCCGGGTCAGCGTTGCAAAGGAGAACGATATGTTTGGATTTGGTTTGCCCGAGTTGATCATCGTAGCCGTCATCCTGCTGGTGGTGGCCGGTCCCTGCAAACTGCCGCAGTTCGGCCAGGCGCTGGGGAGCAGCATCAGGGGCTTCAAGAAGGCCATGAACGGCGAGGACGTGGTCCAGATCAACGAGAAGAGCGATAAGAAAGACGCCTAATCCGGAGGTTGAAACGATATGTGCGTAGACTGCGGCTGCGGCCCGAACCACAACCACGATCATGATCATGACCACGACCACGACCACGACCATCACGGACACGGTCATGGGCACCACCACGGTCACGACCACCATCACGGGCATGACCATGACCATGGCCATCACCACGGAGAGGGGCATAAGCACCACCATCACCACGAGCATACCGGCGAGGAGAAGCCTGCCCGGAAGGTGGTGATCGAGACCGACATCCTCGCCAAGAACAACAGGATGGCGTCGGGCAACCGCGCCTTGTTCCGCGAGAAGGGGCTGTTCGTACTGAACCTCGTTTCCTCTCCCGGTTCGGGCAAGACCACCATCCTGGAGCGGACGCTGAAGGATCTGGCCGACACCTGCCGCTGCGCCGTGGTCGAGGGTGACCAGCAGACGGACAACGACGCCATGCGTATCGCCGCAACCGGCGTGCCGGTCAAGCAGGTGAACACCGGCGCCGGCTGCCACCTCGACGCGCACATGGTGCTGCACGCCACGGAGAGCTTCGACCTGGACAACCTGGACCTGCTCCTGATCGAGAACGTTGGCAACCTCGTGTGCCCCGCTTCCTTTGACCTGGGCGAACACCACAAGGTGGTCGTCCTGAGCGTCACCGAGGGCGAGGACAAGCCGCTCAAGTACCCGCAGATGTTCCACGCCGCCGACATCATGCTGCTCAACAAGGTCGACCTGCTTCCTTACCTCGATTTCGACGTCGAGAAGTGCAAGGAGATGGCGCGCCGGGTCTCCCCGGGTATCCACATCCTCGAGGTCTCTAGCAAGACCGGCCAGGGGATGGACGAGTGGTACGCCTGGCTCAAGAAAGGGATGGAGCGGTCCAAGGCCTAGTCCGGACCTTTCGGTAACGAGATGACCTCACGCGAGCGTGCCAGCCTGGAGATCGACGGCATCGTGCAAGGGGTGGGCTTCCGCCCCTTCGTGTACCGTCTCGCCCTGCGTTTTGGGCTCTCCGGTTGGGTGCGCAACACCGGCAAAGGAGTCCAGATCGAGGCGGAAGGGGATGGGAATGACCTGCTAGCCTTCAGCCACGCACTGCGCGAGGAAGCACCCCCGCTGGCCGTGATCGGCTCGCTCAAGTTCGAGAAGATCACGACAGCCGGTGGCGAGGGCTTCGTCATCCTCGACAGCGCCAAGGCGGGGAAGGGCGGCGAGATATCCCCCGATTGCGACGTCTGCGACGACTGCCTCGCCGAACTCTTCGAACCGGGCAACCGCCGGTACCTCTACCCATTCATCAACTGCACCAACTGCGGCCCGCGCTATTCCATCATCACTGGCATCCCCTACGACCGTCCCGCCACCACCATGGCCGGCTTCGCCATGTGCGATGACTGCCTGGCCGAGTACCACGATCCGCTGCATCGCCGCTTTCATGCCCAGCCTAATGCCTGTCCGGTCTGCGGCCCCCGCCTGAGCCTTTACGATCGCGAGGGAGTTGCCGTGACTGGGGATCCGTTGCGGCAGACAATCGAGGCACTGAAAGAAGGTGCCATCGTTGCCGTGAAAGGGGTGGGGGGATACCATCTCGCCGTTGACGCTTGCAGCGAGGCTGCGATCGGGTTGTTGCGTCGGCGCAAAAAGCGGGACGAGAAGCCTTTTGCCATGCTCGCCGCCGACCTCGACTCCGTGCGCCGCTACGTGCACTGCTCCGATCTGGAAGGACGGTTGCTCGCCGGGGTGGAACGGCCCATCGTCCTGACGAGGAAACGGCTGCAGACACCGATTGCGGAGCTGGTGGCTCCGGGCAACGGCTGGTTCGGGTTCATGCTGCCGGGGAACCCCTTGCAGCACCTGCTGGCGCGTGGCTTTGGTCGTCCGCTGGTAATGACCAGTGGCAACCTGTCCGACGAGCCCATCGCCTACCGGGATGACGAGGCGCTCCGTATGCTCTCCGGCATCGCGGACCTGTTCCTGACCAACGACCGCGAAATCCACATGCGGACCGACGATTCGGTAATTCGCCTGTACCGGGGCGAGCCACTCTTTTTACGCCGCTCGCGTGGTTACGTGCCGCGTGCGCTGGCACTTCCGGGCGAACAGGCGAGCGTGCTGGCGCTGGGTGCGGAGCTGAAAGCAACCCTCTGCCTCACCCGCGGCCCCCAAGGCTTCATGAGCCAGCATATCGGCGATTTGAAGAACGCAGCGACCATGTCGTCGCTGGAGGAAAGCGCGGGGCACCTGCAGCGGCTGCTCGAGATTACTCCCGACGTCGTAGCCCATGACCTGCACCCGGACTACCTCTCCACGGTGTACGGGCAGGGGCTGGGATTGCCGTGCATCGCCGTGCAGCACCACCACGCACACATGGCGTCCTGCATGGCCGAGAACGGCCTTGACGGCGACGTGATCGGCGTGGTCCTGGACGGGACCGGCTACGGCAGCGACGGCACTATCTGGGGAGGCGAGTTCCTGGTCGGCGGTTATAAAAGTTTCCAGCGGCGCGGTTACTTAGCCCAGATGCGCATGCCCGGCGGCGATGCAGCGGTCAAGGAGCCGTACCGCATGGCGCTCTCGGCGCTGTACCGGTTACACGGTGACGAGCTGTTCCGGCAGCCGCTGGCCGTCTGCGATGAAGTGCAGGAGGCTGACCGATCGCTCTTTTTGAAGATGCTGGAGAAGGGAATCAACGCGCCGCTCACCTCGAGCTGCGGCAGGCTTTTCGATGCCGTGTCGGCTCTGCTTGGGGTGCGGCACCGGATCAGCTACGAGGGGCAGGCCGCCATCGAGCTGGAGGCGCTGGCGGAAACGGGGAGTGCGAGCGAGCCGTATCCGTATGTGGTGACAGGGGAGGGGGGGGAGGTCCTTGACTTCGGCCCGACCATCGCCGCCATCTGCGCTGACCTTGCCGCCGACAGGAGTTGTTCCAACATTGCCCGTGCTTTCCACCGTACCGTCGCGGCTGGGATCGTTGAGATGTGCGGACGGATCAGAACCGGAAGAGGGCTGGATCGGGTGGTCCTGTCCGGCGGGGTGTTCCAGAACCGGCTGTTGACCGAGGACGTCGCGGAGCGGTTGGCGGCCGAGGAATTTAGAGTTTATTGCCACCGGCTGGTGCCGCCCAACGACGGCGGCCTCGCCCTCGGCCAAGCTGTCATCGCAGGCAACCTTTTTCGGAGACAGTAATGCTTTTGCTCCTCCCCCTCCGGGGGCGGGGACCCAGGCAAACCTTGAAAGACGAAACGGATACGAACGCGGATATTGTAAAAAGGAGTCCGAAGATGTGTGTAGGTGTACCGATGCAGGTGATCAGCATTGATGGCGACTTTGCCATGACCGAGGTCGATGGCGTGAAGCGCGAAGCGAGCCTCATGATGCTGGACCAGGAAGTTAAAGTGGGCGATTTCGTCATCGTTCACGCCGGCTTCGCCATCTCCAAGCTGGACGAGGAAGATGCAAAGGCAACCCTGGAGTTGATGCGTGAAGTCTACTCGCCGGAGTTGATGGGATGAACTACTCCGACAGCTTTCGCGATAAAGAGTTGGTGCAGGGATTGGCGCGGCGTATCGCCGAGCTGACCAAGGGGGTGGAGAAGCCCCTGGTCTTCATGGAAGTCTGCGGCACGCACACCATGGCGATCTACCAGTTCGGCCTGAGAAGCCTGCTCCCGCCGCAGGTGAAGCTGATCTCTGGCCCGGGCTGCCCGGTCTGCGTCACCCCCAACAGCTACCTCGATCGGGCCATCGCGCTATGCCGCCTCCCCGACGTTATCATCACCAGCTTCGGCGACATGCTCCGCGTACCAGGCTCAAGCTCCTCGCTAATGGAAGAGCGGGCCAAAGGGGCCGACATCCGTGTCGTTTACTCGCCGCTGGACGCCGTGCAGCTCGCCGCCAAGAACCCAACTAAGCGCGTCGTCTTCCTCGGTGTCGGCTTCGAGACCACCGCCCCGACCATCGCCGGCAGCATCCTGGCGGCCAAGGCGCAGGGACTTACCAACTACTTCGTGCTCGCCTCGCATAAGACCATGCCGCAGCCGATGGCGATCCTGTCCGCGGACCCGGACCTGCAGGTGGACGGCTACATCTGCCCGGCCCATGTCAGCGCCATCATCGGCGCCGACGCTTACCGCTTCCTGTGCGAGGAGTACAGGGTCCCCTGCGTGGTGACCGGCTTCGAGCCGACCGACGTCCTGCAGGGCGTGGAGATGCTGGTGCGCCAGGCGTTGGCCGGTGAGAGCAAGGTGGAGATCCAGTACTCGCGCGTGGTGCGTTGGGAAGGTAACGCCAAGGCACAGGCGATGCTTGCCGACGTGTTCACTCCCTTCGACGCCCCCTGGCGCGGCATCGGCGTGCTCCCCGGCAGCGGGCTGAGGATCGCCGACAAGTATGCCGAGTTCGATGCCGAACTGGCCATCCCGGTGCAGGTGGAGGAGCTCAAGGAGCACAAGGGGTGCCTGTGCGGCGAGATCCTGAAGGGTAAGGTTTCCCCCTTCGACTGCCCGCTCTTCGGCGGCAAGTGCACCCCCGAGTCGCCGGTAGGCGCCTGCATGGTCTCCTCCGAGGGAACCTGCGCAGCCGCCTTCAAGTACGGCCGGTAAGAAAAAACTCTGTTGTCAGACCAGTCCGGCAAGTCCGACTGGTCCGACAAGTCTGACCAAAAAGGAGACCCCCTTTGAACAACGACCTCATCCTCCTGGGCCACGGCAGCGGCGGGAGGCTTTCGCACCAGCTCCTCGACGAGCTGATTATCCCGCAGCTCTCCAGCGTGCCGGTCGCCGGCCAAAACGACGCGGCCCTGCTCAATATCGGCGGCATCAAACTCGCCTTCAGCACCGACTCCTACGTCGTGGACCCGATCTTCTTCCCTGGCGGCAACATCGGCGACCTCGCCGTCAACGGCACGGTCAACGACCTGGCCATGATGGGCGCCCGCCCCTTGTGCCTCTCCGTCGGCTTCATCCTCGAGGAAGGTTTCTCCAAGGCCGAACTGGCGAAGATTCTTGCGTCGATGCGCGAAGCTGCTGAAGCAGCCGGGGTCGCCATCGTCACCGGAGACACCAAGGTGGTGCCGAAAGGGAAGGGGGATCGCATCTTCATCAACACCTCCGGCATCGGGGCCGTGGAGCACAACCTGCATATAGACGGCGCCTCGGCGCAGGTGGGCGACAAGGTCATCGTCAACGGCTGCATCGGCGACCACGGCATCGCCGTTCTCTCGGCTCGTGAAGGGCTGGAGATCGACAGCGGTATCCAGAGCGATTCGGCTCCCCTGAACGGGCTGGTGGCGGACCTTCTGCCGCTTGGTCCCGCGCTCCACGTGCTGCGCGACCCGACCCGCGGCGGCGTGGCGACCACCCTCAAGGAGATTGCCCTGCAGTCGGGCGTGACCATCACGCTGGACGAGAAGAGCCTCCCGATCAACCCGGGGGTCAAGGGAGTTTGCTCCATCCTCGGGCTCGACCCGCTCTATGTTGCAAACGAGGGGAAACTGCTGGCGTTCGTGGCGCCGGACCAGGCTGAAGCAGCCCTGGCGCGGATGCACCGCCATCCACTGGGGAAGGATGCCGCCATCATCGGCGAGGTCACCGAGACTTCAGCCGGCAAGGTGCAGATGGAAACCCTGGTTGGTGGAGTGAGGGGAGTGGAGATGCTGGCGGGAGAGCAGCTGCCCCGCATCTGTTGAGGCCGCGGCGGCCTCGACCAACTCCCCTGTTTTTGGCAGGTATATCGGGACCCTTCTCAGTCGAGAAGGGTCTTTTCAAATTGCAGTCCCATCCCCTGGTCGGTGATCCTGACCACCTTCGCCTTTAGGTCGCAGAGCACCTGCGGCGTCAGCGTGTGGTAGATGGTCACGGCTACCATGTCGTTCTGCTCCAGCTTGTGTGCCGCCGTCACGAAGACCCCCTTCATGCTGAGGTTTTCAACCTCTCCCTCGATGGTGCGGTCGCCCTGGTGAAGGTTCGCTTTCGCGTGTAAGGCCAGCCTGGCGAAGTTTCTTTTTTCCTTGTACATCGCCCCTCCTTTTTAGTCCTTCATTGGTTTTTTGAACGGCGATTTCGGCGCAGACGTTAGTGTAGTCTAATCTTTTTTATTTGCAACAACCGCAAAAAAAGTTCTCCGGCAGCATTAGCGTCCGTCTTGCGCACCCTCATGACTCTGCTATCATCTAACCTTCATTTGTTACTATTAATGTAAAGCTGGGGGTGCATGATGACCGAAGACGACAGGATGGTGCAACGGGCATTTGCAGTCATAGCTCCGCCGGCGCATCACTATTACCCGATCACCATCGCCCACGGTAAGGGGACGGAAGTCGTCTCCATCGACGGCAGGCGCTTTCTCGACTTCTCCTCCGGACTTGCGGTCCTTAACTTGGGGCACAACCATCCCAAGGTGATCCAGGCGGTCAAGAAACAGGTGGACCACTACCTCCACGCCGGCGGTATCTACTACAGCGAAGCAACGGTAGCGGCCGCCGAGGAACTGACCTCGGTCACGCCCGCCGGACTGGACATGCTGTTCTTCGGCAACTCCGGTGCCGAGGCGGTCGAGGGAGCCCTCAAGTTGGCGCGCTACACCAGCGGCCGTCAGGCAATCGTCTCCTGCACCGGGGGATTCCACGGGCGCACCATGGGGGCCCTCTCCCTCACCAGCAGCTCCTCCGCCTACCGCAGGCGTTACCATCCGCTGGTTCCCTCCGTGTACCAAGTCAGCTACCCCGCCTGTTTCATCTGCTCGTGCGGCATGAACGCCGAGGCGTGCGGTGGCAGATGCCTGGAGGAGTTGGACCGGCTCTTCCAGCGCCAGGTGCCACCGGAGGAGGTGGCCGCCATCATCGTCGAGCCCTTCCTCGGGGAAGGAGGCTACTACCCGGCCCCTAGGACTTACCTCAAGGGGTTGCGCAAGATCTGCGACGAGTACGGCATCCTGCTCATCTTCGACGAAGTGCAGTCCGGAGTCGGCAGGACTGGGAAGTGGTTTTGCTGCGAGCATGCCGGGGTCAAGCCGGACATTCTGGTGACCGCCAAAGCACTCGCCTCCGGTCTGCCGCTCGGGGCAGTGGTCGCATCCAAGGAACTGATGAAGAAGTGGGATTCCCCGGCGCACGGTTCCACGTTCGGGGGGAACCCTGTCTCCTGCGCGGCCGCCTTGGCGACGTTGCAGTCGATCAAGGAAGAGGGGCTTCTAGACCGTGCCTGCGCGGCCGGCGCCAAGATGGTTTCCTACCTGCAGGAAGTGGCCATGCACAACCCGAGCATCGGCGATGTCCGGGGGATGGGGTGCATGATCGGGGTGGAATTCGTGGACGAGGCCGGCGCCGCTGACGGCAGGCTGTGCCAAAACCTGATTGACGAGTGTCTGGCCAAGGGGTTGATCCTGATCGGCTGCGGCTTGCAGCGTAACGTGGTCCGCCTGATCCCCCCACTGAACGTGAGCGATGCCGAACTGAAACAGGCGCTGGGGATCTTGTCCGATGCGTTGGTTGAGTTGACCAGGAGGAAGAGTTGAAATGACGGGGCCCGGCAGCGACAGGCGGTGCTGCCGGGTGAGCAGGTCGATCTGATCAGGCGGGGGGAGCCACCTCGGGTTCGTGGTACTTGTCCATGATCTCGAAGGCGCGCTTCACCCGGGACACCACGCGGATGGTCATCACCGGCTTCGCGATGAAGTCGTGGAACCCGGCTTTCAGCGCGCGGTGCTCCTCCTCGGGGGACGCCTTCGAGGTAAGTAGGATCATGGGAGTTCCGGCACTGGCCGGGTTGGCCTTGATGGCGCGCATCAGGGCGTAACCGTCCATCCTGGGGGAACTGGCATCACACAGGATCAGGTCAGGCTTTTGCGAGAAGGCGATTTTTAGCCCTTCCACCCCGTCCCGCGCAATGAAAACCTGGTATCCCTCCTTCTTCAGGGCACCTTCCACATCGCAGTTCATGGCGGAGTGGTCGTCCACCAGCAGGATCTTCATCTCTGCCAGTGCCTGGGCCTGCTGGCCCAGCGCCTCGCGCAACTCATCCTCGGTAATCACTCCCATCTCCAGAAGCGCTTCACCAAGCGTCAGGCCGCAGCTTTGCTGCCGCGCCAGGGCGCGATCCAATGTTTTTACCGTTATGATGCCGGACTGAACCAGCAACTGTCCCAAGGGTATCTTCATGATAAGGTACGCCTTTTACGGTAATGAGAATTTATTAACATCGCAAATAATACATTCTTCTTTAAAAAATACAAAACAAAAAAAGAGGCCCCGGTTTCGGGGCCTCATTGGGTTGCGCAACGTGCGACGGTGGTTTAACGGATGTGCTGCTCCGGGTAGGCGCCGATGCTGTGGATGGAGAGGTCGGCACCGGCGAACTCTTCCTCCTGGCTCAGCCTGATCCCCACGGTCTTGGCGAGCACGCCGTAGACGATGAAGCCGTTGACCAGGGCGAAGACGATGGCGGAGAGCGAACCGAGCAACTGGGAGACGAAGGTGACACCGCCCATACCGCCCAAGGCCTCGTGCCCGAAGATGCCTGCGGCGATGCCGCCCCAGGAGCCGATGATGCCGTGCAGCGGCCACACGCCCAGCACGTCGTCGATCTTGAGTTTCTCCTGCTCGATGTGGAAGCCGTACACGAAGATCACCGAGGCGATGGCGCCGGTCACGAAGGCAAACAGCGGATGCATGATGTCGGACCCGGCGCAGACGGCAATGAGGCCGGCGAGAGCGCCGTTGTGCACGAAGCCCGGGTCGTTCTTGCCGGCGATGAGGGCTGCCAGCACGCCGCCTACCATGGCCATCAGGGAGTTGACCGCGACGATGCCGGAGATCTTGTCCAGGTGTCCGGCGCTCATCACGTTGAAGCCGAACCACCCGATGGCGAGGATCCAGGAGCCTAGGGCCAGGAAGGGGATGTTGCTGATCGGGATCGGATGAGATTTGCCCTTGATGTAGCGTCCCATGCGCGGTCCGAGGATGAGGACGGCGGGAAGGGCGAGCCAGCCGCCGATGGAGTGCACTACCACGGAACCCGCGTAGTCATGAAACTCGGCACCGCCGAACTGTTTGAAGAGCCCCTGCAGGCTGGAGCAGTTCTGCCCCCAGATCAGGGATTCGAAGAGGGGATAGGTGAGGCCGGCGAAGATGGCGCCAGCAATGACCTGCGGCCAAAACTTGGCGCGTTCGGCGATGCCGCCGGAGATGATGGCCGGGATGCAGGCTGCGAAGCAGAGCAGGAAGAAGTAGTGGGTGATGTCATAGCCCTGGTTCGGCCCCAGCAGTTCCTTTACCGGTCTGAGGAAGCTGATGCCGTAGGCGATGGGGAAGCCGATCAAGAAGTAGACCACGGTCGAAACGGACCAGTCGGTCAGGATCTTCACGAAGGCGTTTACCTGGTTCTTCTGACGTACCGTTCCCACTTCGAGAAAGGCGAATCCGGCGTGCATGGCAAACACCATTACCGCGCCGAGCATCAGGAAAAGTACATCACTGCTGTTGGCCAGAGTCGTCATCGTCGACATCCCGTTCATTTGCTACCTCCGTTGGTATCTCGCTCCCCGTCGTTGGAGAACGCCACACACAAGCAAGCAGTTTGCCAAGCCGATATCTCTTTGAAATAACATTGGTGGCAGTTCTTCGCTAATGAGAGCGTCGCGCTAGTTTGCCTGTAAAATGGGCAGCAGTGCCTAAGCCGTGGGCAGGATTTAAAGGTTGACCTGTAAACAGCCAACGGGTAAATTTGTCCACACTTTCGCCGGAGGTTCCCCGTTGTCGCGCAAAACCGCACTCATCGCCTGTACCGACCTGTCCGGGTACTGCTATGGTGAACAGCACCCGTTCAAGGTGCAGCGTTACCGCTTGGCGCGTGACCTGATGGGCGCTTACGGACTGCTGAGCCTCCCCGGCATGACCGAGGTGCGGCCCCGTCCGGTGAACGAATCGCAGCTTTTGGGGGCGCACCGCGCCGACTACCTGGACCGGTTGCGGGAGTTCAGCGCGGCGGAGGAACCAAGAGCGGACTTCCGCTACGGCCTCGGCGACGTGGAGAATCCTGTCTTTCCTGGCGTTTACGACTGGGCCTGCCTCGGGGTCTCCGGCACGCTGGAGGCGGCGCGCCTGGTTGCCGATGAAGGGTACGATGCCGCCTTCAACCCGCTGGGGGGCTACCATCACGCCCAGGCGGGGCGGGCATCAGGCTTCTCCTACCTGAACGATGCGGTAGTCGCCATCAACTACCTCCTGGAACAGGGAAAGACGGTTGTCTATCTGGACCTGGACGCCCACCACGGCGACGGGGTGCAGAACGCCTTCTACGGTGACGACCGCGTGCTCACCATCTCTCTGCACGAAAGCGGGGTCTACTTCTTTCCCGGGACCGGGTTCGAGAACGAGACCGGCGAGGGAGCGGGGCAGGGGTACTCGGTTAACCTCCCGCTGTTGGCCCACACCGACGATGCCTTGTTCATGAAGGCCTTCGACGAGGTCGCCTTCCCCCTGATCGCCGCTTTCGACCCGGACGTCCTCTTTACCCAGCTTGGGGCGGATACCTTCAGGACTGACCCGCTCACCCGTCTCGAGGTGACCACCCACGCCTATTCCTATATAATGAGGAAACTGCGCGCCCTGGAGATCCCCTGGGTCGCCGTGGGGGGAGGGGGGTACGACCAGATGAACGTGGCGCGGGCCTGGACCATCGCCTGGGGCATCATGAACGACCGGGAGCTTGCCCCGCGGCTACCCGCTTCCTTTGTCGAATTGATCTCACAGCTTGGCTACCCGCACCGGATGCTCCTCGACGCCATGCACTGGGCCGAGGAAGACGACCGCAACCGGGCGCTCGACGCGGTGGAAAAGAGCATCGCCTACGTGCGCGACCACATCTTCCCGGTCCTGATCGGCGACTATGGCAAACACTACCGGACATAAGGTGTTGATCGACAGCGGGGGAAGGCAGCTTTTCTCCCTGTACGACATTAACCGGTTGCCTGCCGTGGAGAAGGAGGCGATCTACCGGTCACTTCTCCCCGAGCGCCTGCTGGAGTTGATCCGGGACCGGGGCAGCGTCGAGGTGATCGCACCTGAGGGACTGCGCTTTCTGCGCCTGGTAGCCCGCCGGGCTTGCGAGGACCGTGATCCGGTGTTCTTCCTGGAGCTTTGCGATACGCATCACGGCCAGATGGAGCTCTCCTTCTGCACCATAGCGGATCCGACGGCGCCGCGTTACGACGTGGACCTCGACGAGCACGGGAAAAACAACATCTTCGCGACCCTCGGGCGCAACCTGGCGGAAGAGGAACGCGCCATGGAGGCAGGGCTCTTCCCGAACCAGACCCGGCGCGGCCTGAGGATGTTTGGCGAGTTTCTGCCTCTTCTCGAGCGCTTCACTGAGGCGCTCGGGATGCAGCTCATCGTCGGCGAGCCCCTCACCTACGACAACGCGATCCGCTACGAGAAGTACGGCTTCGACTATACGGTGGGCAAGAGACTGATGCAGGAGATCGACGCCGGCTTTGCACCGGGCGGCATCCTGTACCGGAGGCTGGACGGCTCCACCCCGTTCCGGCGGCCGGGAATGGAAAAAAGCGTACTGGGGCGCAGTTGGGCCATCCACGACGGCATCCTCGACGAGCCCTGGGACGAGGTGCGCATCTACAAGACCATCGGCGTGCATGCCGGTGTCAACACGTTTCCCGGGCGGGAGCGTTAGCGGAAAAAGGAGTGCGTTTCATGGAAAGAGAGATGACCCCCCTCACTGGCATTACCTACTACCGTCCCCCCGCGGGGACCACGGTGAGCGGGTTGGACGGCAAGGTGTCCTTCACCATCGGGCCGGAGCAGATCCCGCTTTTGGACGACGACTACAAGGCGCTGGAGGGGCAACTACCCGGCTACGACGCTGTCGGGCGCGGCGTGTACCAGGCCTTACGCATGGACCCCGGCTGCCGCTGCTGCGAACTCTACGCGGAGATGCTCAAGGGATACCCGCATTACGTGTCCGAGCTGGCCAGCCACATCCTGATGCTTGGTGAAAAGGACGTCGAGGTTCCCTACCTGGAGCGGCGCGTTAAGCTGTTGCGCATCTTCGCCCTGATTGAGCCGGAGAATGCGCACTTCCCGCTGGAGATCGGTGCCACCCTTTTGGAGCAGGCCTGCCGGTTCTCCGCCCTTCACCTCTCCACGGTCACCCTGTTCAAGGCCGAGGGGTACCTGGACCGGGCCCGTGAACTGGGTGGTGACCAGCCGCGCTGCCTCACCACCCTTGCCGAGGTCTCGTTCCTCTTGGGCAAGTACGACAAGGCTGCCGCGCTCTGGAACACACTCCTGCCCCAGGTCGAGGCGAAAGCCCAGGCCGAGCTGAGGGCGCGTCTGGAGCGGATTGAGCGGGGCGAGGTGCCCCGGGTGCCCGCGGTGGACTACCTGGAGGCGATCGCGGGGGCCATGGCCCTGCGTGAGGACGGCGGCTACCAGGAGGCGACCGCCATCCTGAACGACGTCATGGCCGACGCCTGGTTCGCCCTGGAGTTCCCCATGGCCGAGATACCGTACCTCCTGGCGCTCTGCTGCAAGGACCTGGGCGCAGCCGGTGACGCCCGCTTCTACCTGCGCCAGGCCCTGAAGATCAATCCCGATTTTGCAGAGGCCAAGGCCACACTGCAGCAACTGGAACAGTAGGAGGAGTCATGTTCGGATTCAGCCCGGCAGATTGGATCTTTATCGCCGGCGTAATGGCGGTAATCTTCTTCTTCGTCGCCCTGAGCGGTATGCGCAAACGGTAGACGGGGAAAGCGGTTACTTGAAGATTGCAAAACACCAGCGAAGGACGCAGAGAAAGAAATTGACCGCCTGGCTTCGTTTGCTCGGCGCCAGCTGTCGGCATCGCGCAGTCACAACAATGTATCCTGACTCGGTTTCCAAGGGAGGTGCTCATGCAAGTTCCTGACATCAAAGAGATACTGACCAAGTACCGTACCGTCGCCGTGGTGGGGCTTTCCCCCGACGCCGGCAAGCCCAGTCACGAGGTCGCCGCCTATCTCAAGCGGGCCGGCTACCGCATCATTCCGGTGAACCCCGCCGTCGCGGAGGTCTTCGGCGAGAAGAGCTACCCGACCCTGGCCGACATCCCGGAGCCGGTCGAGATCGTCGACGTGTTCCGCCGCTCCGAGTTCGTGCCGGAAATCGTGGAGCAGGCCATTGCCAAAGGAGCCAAGGTGGTCTGGCTGCAGGAAGGGGTGGTCCACCAAGAGGCCGCGCAACGCGCCCGCGAGGCGGGCCTTGAGGTGGTGATGGACCGCTGCATGTTGAAGGAGCACGTCAAGGCGGTGCGGCGTTGATACTGTTGCTTCGTTTTGGTAGCGAAAACGGCGGGGTGCCCCATGCCCGATGAAAACGGCAGGCGCCCCGCCTCGCTGTGGCCCCTGGTCCTGCTCACCTCGTTCTCGCTGCTGCTCTGCTTCTCCAGTTACGGCAACCCTTTTCCCTTCATGGGGACTCTGTACCAGGGAGGGACCGCCCAACGCTTCGTTTTTTGCGACAGCCTGATCTCGCTGTACCTGCTGCTCGGGGTGCTCAAGCGGCAGCGTCTCACCGTGTGGCTACTGATCGGCTACAACCTGCTCGACATCTGCAATGCATGGGTCAACCTCTCCCTGATTCCAGCGGCCGAATACGCGCGCCTGGCCGAGGCCCCCGTCCCCGAAGGAGATCTCCTTTCCTCGACGCTGCTTGCGTCCATCGCCCTGATCCTGATGAACATCTACATCTTCAGGGTGAGGCGGGAGTTCGACAACCCTTCGCCCTACCTTTTCTAACTGTTACCGGTCCCGTGCGATTGTGTAAACGTTAAGTGTCCTCAAATATTCCCCCTTGCCAGCGGGCTTACAACTCTGGTAGTATGTGCGCGCTTCTTTGCAATGGCAGGTGACAGTATTTACTGGCAAAGCCGAACTTATCACGGTGGCCGCCGTGACACTTCGTTCTCACAAGGATACTGATGTTCGAGAAGCTTAAACACGGCCTCCCCGGCTCTTTCTTTCACCCCGACAACGGTCACCGGGCAGTGAACCTGCACGACACTAGGGGGGTGGGCATCAGGATCGAACAGTTGAACAAGTCCTTCGGGCCCAACCACGTGCTCAAGGACGTCAACCTCGAGATCAAGGCTGGGGAGACTTTCAGCATCATCGGTCCGTCCGGCACCGGCAAGAGTGTTCTTTTGAAACACATTGTGAAGCTGGAGTCCCCCGACAGCGGCGAGATCTACATCGATGACCTCCCCATCTTCGGCGAGGGGGGGCACTCCGCGACTCACGATTACCGCTACAGCATGGTGTTCCAGTCCTCCGCCCTGTTCAATTCCCTCACGGTAGGGGAGAACGTGGGACTGTGGCTCAGGGAGAAAAGGGTCTGCAAAGAGCTGCAGGTTCGCGAGATCATCAAGCAAAAGCTGGAAATGGTCGGACTGGTGGGCAAGGAGGAACTGCGCACCTCGGAACTTTCCGGCGGCATGAAAAAACGCGTGGCAATCGCGCGTTCGCTGGCGATGAACCCCGACCTGATCCTGTACGACGAGCCAACGGCCGAACTCGACCCGGTCACCACGGACGAGCTGGCCAACACGATCCTGAAGCTCAAGGAAAGCACCAAGAACACCACGGTCATCGTGACCCACGACCTGAACTTCGCGCTGTACATCTCGGATCGGATTGCCATGATGCACGGCGGCTCCGTGGTCGAGGTCGGCACGCCGCGTGAGATTAAGAATAGCGAAAATCCCATCGTGCGCGGTTTCATCTACACCACGACCAAGGGGATAAGGGGGGAATAGATGTCAGCACTTCTTCTGCGCCGCGGCAAATTCGTGATCCTCATGGCGCTTTTCCCCCTTCTTTCGGTCTCCTGCGCCGACCTCAAGCAAAGCAAACCCATCCTCCCCATCCGCGATTACGAGAAGATGATCGTAGGTCGCCTCGACGCCGAGTACGTTGGCACCAACAACTGCGTCTCCAAGTGCCACGCCCACGACAAGATCACCGACGATTTCAGCCACAGCCTGCACGGTGAACAGATCAAGCCGGAAACCGGGCTGCCGCTGGTCAACTGCGAATCGTGCCACGGCCCCGGCAGCCTCGCCATCGCCCACTTAAGCGACGACCGCGAGGAGAACACCCGCCTCAAGAAGAAGTGCGATACCTCGACCTTCCTGGATATCATGCACCTGCCGCCCCAGGCCCAATCCCTGATCTGCCTGAAGTGCCACTCGGCCGCCTCCATGCCCGTGCTCTCCCACTGGAATGCCAGCCCGCACGCATTGCACGAGGTAAGTTGCTTCGACTGTCATAAGCTGCACCAGGGACCGCAGCAGAAGGTGAGCCGGCAGCAGATGTCCGAGATGTGCTTCAGCTGCCATCCCGAGGTGCAGGCGGAAAACTCCCTCTTTTCGCACCATCCGTTGCGGGAGAAGAAGATGTTCTGCGTGGACTGTCACGAAGTGCACGGTTCGACGCAGGACCGCCTGCTCCGGGGCAACACCCCCAAGGAGACCTGCACCCGGTGCCACATGGAAAAACAGGGGCCGTTCGCCTTCGAGCACGGGGACGTCACCGAGAATTGCATGAACTGCCATACCCCGCACGGGTCGGTGAATAACAACCTCCTGAATGCCGCGATGCCGTTTCTGTGCCTGCAGTGCCACACCGGGCACCTGGCCACCAACACGCCAGGGCTGAAGCAACTCTTCGTCAATCGCTGCACCGACTGTCACTCCCAGGTGCATGGCACCGATACCCCTTCGCCTGCCATCACCGGCAGAGGGACGCTGCGCCAGTAACGGAAAGGAGCCGGATGGTGGAAAAACCGCTCATATCAACCGTCGTCTCGCCTCTGCTGCTTCTGCTGCTGGTAACCGGAGGCGTGGCAGCTGCGGAGCAGGAGCCGCTCCCGGTGGCGAGCCAGGAGTCGACAGCGGCAGCAGAAAAGGATGCCCCCTTCGACGAATCGGCCGGCAACGCCGCGGAAGAGGAGCGGCAGACCGGCGCGGAGGCCCCCGCGGCCACGGAGCAGCCGCCAGTAGTTGGCGGAGAAGTGCCCCCGGCCGCCGATGCGTCCCCGGTGCAGCCGCATATCGAAGGGGCACCGCTGCCGGAGGATGACCGCCAGGTGGAGGTGCTGGAGCGCAAAGGCGGCTTCCTCGGTTACAACTTTGTCTTCGGCGACGGTTACCGCGGACGCGCGCTGGAGTACGGCTTTCTCAAGTCCAGCCGCAGCGGCGGCCTCTTCTACCGGCACATGGAGAAGGACACCAACCTGGAGCTGGAAGGGTTCTACCTGAACGAGAACGACTACCATGGCGACTTGCTCATGGACTACAAGGGTGATTACCGCCTCCACCTCAGGACGGAGTCCCTGTACCACAACCTGGACCGGGAGATCCTCTTTTCCCCCTCCTTTACCAGTGGGCGTACCGATGCCGGTACCCCTGCCACCTACACTGCGGTTCAGGACCCGACGGCGAACTACGGGGTGAGCGTGGTGCAGGACCGGGCCGACTTCCGCTACCGGCTGCATAACTTCCCCCTGCACGTGAATCTTGGCTACTGGCGTTACCAAAAGGAGGGGACCATCCAGCAGCGGTTCGCAGATACCGCCTTTGAGGGAGCCGCCAATACCGTCTATGCCCAGCCGCGCAGCGTGAACCAGCAGATTCAGGAAGGGCATGTCGGATTGGATTCACACCTTGGCCCGGTCGACGTGATTTACGACTTCAAGGCGCGCTACTTCGAAGACAGGCTTGCCACACCGGTGGGGACGTATGCCGCACGCAACGACTTCAGCGGTACACCGGATTTCCTCGGCGGATCGCTGCAGCACAACGAAAATCCCGACAGCAGTTTCTTTTCCCACACCTTGAAACTGCACACATCGCTGGCCGGAGGCCTGGTCGGCTCCGGGTCGTACAGCTTCGAGCGGCGCGAAAACCTGTCCGATCTGAGCGATACCATCGGTGCGCGCCACATGAGGACCTTCCTGCAGAATGCCGCCGGGGACCTGGTCTATACCCCCAGCCGTGAGTACAGCTTCGCCCTTAAATACCGGCGCCAGGAAATTGACTACAGCAACCGGGGCGCCCTCATCAACACTGCGTTCGCCGACCCGGTCATGGTAGCCAAACCGCCCATTGAAAGCACCCGCGACCTCGTCACCGGCACCGTTTCCTACCGGCCGCGTCTGGACCTCGCCCTGGTCGGCGAGTACCGTGGCGACTTCTTGCGCAGAAACAACGTGAGCGATGTGCCGACGGAAACGACCTGGGGGCTGCCACACAACTCCTCCACCCACACCGGCTCGCTGTCGGCCTACTATCGTCCCATTAAGGGGCTCAGGACCAGTGCTCATTACAGCTATGCCAGCGCCGATCACCCCGGCTACGGCGCGGCATTTGAAACCCGCCACGAGGCCAAGCTGCTTTTGACCTACACGCTTAACAATCGCTGGGGCATCACCAGTCATGCCGTGCTGCGTCGTGACGAAAACGACCAAGTGAGGAAGTACCTGGTAGATGTCCCTTTCGAGCGGCACACGTTCTCTCTTGCTCCACTGACAGCCCGCAACGTTGACAGCGAGAACGCTAACATCGGTGTCTGGTGGGTGCCCATCCCAAAACTCACCGTCGGGGCCAATTATTCCTATCTGCACCAGGAGGTGGAGCAGGGAATTCTTTTTACCGGCGTATTCACCGGCAGCCAGGCCGCCTCGGAGTTTACCAGCACGTCCCACGTCTATGGCGTGAATGCCTCCTATTCACTGGGGGAAAAGTGCGACCTTTCGTTGATGGCGCAGCAGATCAGGTCCTCGGCTGCCTTTGTGCCGACCGACACCACCTTTACCCTGATCCCCGGCAGCACCACCGGGGTCAAGGAGATTTCCGAGCAGGACACCGTAATCAGCTCGCTTGCGGCACGGGGCGAGTACCGTTTCTCGAGCGTCCTTTCCACCACGCTCGAGTATTCGGTGAGCGACTACAACGAGTTAAAGTCCGCCTACAAGAGTTACAGCGGCACTGTCCACACCATCGTTGCCGGCCTCTCGGCAAAGTGGTGACCAAGGGGTAGTTATCAAGACACTGGTCCGTTCCATACTTCTGCTCCTGCTGCTTTGCGCGGTGATCCCCGCGGCGGACTCCCGTGCGGCCGGAAAACTGGTTGCGGCGTTGCTGACCTGCGACCTGCCGCGCTACCGCGAGGCCCACAAGGCGTTTGTGAAGGCATTGGTGCAGAAGGGATACGATCAGAGCAACGTCGAGGTCATCACCCAGACCCCGAACCCGGATCTCATCTCCTGGTCCAACAGCGTCCGGAAGTTCAACGCCATCGGTGCGGACGTCATCGTCACCTATGGCACCTCCGCCAGTTTGGCCGCCCTGCGCGAGGCGCAGGACATCCCCGTGGTCTTTGCCGACGTCTATGGTCCGGTGGAGACCGGGATCGCCAAGAGCATGACCTCCAGCGGGCGCAACGCCGCCGGGGTGAGTTCAAAGGTCCCCCTGGTGACGCTGATCAAGGCCGCGATGCAAGTGAAACAGATCAAGACCCTCGGTATCATCTCTGCCAACCGCGAGGAAGGCGCCTTGGCGCAGTTAAAGGAAGCGCGCAAGGTCGCCGCCCAATCGGGGGTGGTACTGGTGGAAACCAACGTCGCCTCCCCGACCGCGCTGGACGCGGCCCTGGCCACCCTCTTTGCCACCAGGGTCGACTGCGTGTACGTTACCGAGTGCACTGCCGGCTGTCGCTCCTTCGAAAAGATCGTGCATCGCTGCAACGAGTTGAAGATCCCGGTGATTTCGCAGATGCCGGGAGCGGCTCACAAGGGGGCGCTGGTTTCGCTGGAGGCAGATCCTGTCGAGCAGGGGCAGCTCGCCGCAGATTACGTGGCGCGCATCCTGAGCGGGAAAAAGGCATCTCACTTGCCGGTCATCACCCCCAAGCGGGTGGACCTGGTGGTCAACCTGAAAGCGGCGCGGCTGCTTGAGCTGAATGTCCCGTTCCCGGTGCTGACCAACGCCACCCGGGTGCTTAAATAGATAGATAGAGGTATTGATGGGAAGAATTTTGATCGTTGATGACGATGCGGCATTCGTGGGGGCGCTCAAGGACAAGATCCACGCACTCTACCCGCTGTTGGACGTCATAACCTGTACCGAACCCCTGCTCGCCCTGACCATCCTCAGACAGGGCAAGGTCGACCTCCTGCTAGTCGACCTGGAGATGCCCACCCTCGACGGGTCCAAGATTTTTAGCTATGCCCTCTCGGTCGGCATCGACAAGAACCGGATCGTGATTCTGTCCGGGCGCGATTCCGATTACCTGCACGAGCAGTTTCCCATGGGAACCTGTCTGGCTGTTCTCAATAAGTACGAGGCCAAGCAGAAGGCTGTGCTGGATATGATCTTCAGTTCGATGCAGAGAAAGGCAGCGGGGAGTTAATAGTGGGGTTCGCCCCTGTTTTTAGGAGCTACACAGCATGGCAAAGCAGATGAGACTTACCTGTTACGGACGCAGCAAGAGCAAGCCTGAGTGGGAATCGATCCTCTCGGGATTTACCTTTGATATCTTCTTCGCGGAACTGGCCCAAGAACTGCAGCGCTTTGACATCACCCTGGAACTGGGGGCGGACCCCGGGCAGGTGATTGAAGTGAACGGCTATGGCGACCTTTTGAATTCCATTCGCATCGCTTCGCCGTCGGACGGGATCAGCAACATCTGCATCGGCCACGTCATCGGCCAGAGCCCGCGCCTCGACCTCCAGGAGGACATCCGGCGCGCGGTGAACCGCATGGCTTTCGCGCCAGAAACCGTCGCTCCCGACGACGAGAACCGCAAGGTCTGCCACAACTGCGGCTGTGGCTGCTAGAGAGGGAAGATCTCGGCCTTTGCCGTGGCTCCTTCGACCGTGACGACGGCGTAGCTCCCGGGTAGCCCCTCCTTGAGGGCACCCGGGTTCACCAGCAGCATCCCGTCCGTCGACTGCACGTCGGCAAGGTGGGTGTGACCGTACAGCACCACCGACGCTCCCAGTTGCATCCCCCGCCCTATCAGTTGCGACAGACCGCTTTTCACGTGCTGGCGGTAGCCGTGGGTCAGCAGGAACCGGCACTCCCCAAGCTCTAGTGTGAGTTCCGCCGGTACGCGCCGGTCCAGATCGCAGTTACCCGCCACCCGGTGCACCGGTACCTCCAGCACTTCCTCCAGCATGCGAGCATCATCGCATCCATCCCCCAGATGAACGACGAGATCCACAGGACCGGCAAGTTCGTGGGCTCGGAAGGCGTGGGCGTAGTTGCCGTGGCTGTCGGAGATAACCAATACTCTCATACGTCCTCTTCGAGCTCTCTTTGGTAACAGCGGGACACTCAGCCGAGCCCCCGCCACCGGATATTTGGGTTTTGCGGAGTGACCCGCATGGTGTAGAGTTGTTGGCGGCGCGCTCAATGCCTTTGCGTCACCCCCTACTGTTCAGATATAGGACAGAGTCTCAGTAAAAGACAAGCAAAATAAGCTGTAAACGTTTGATCCTGTAGGGCTGGTACATATTCGCCCTTGTGTTTGCTCTCAAAGGCTTCAGTCGGAAAAGAGAGACGGAGGAGTCATGAAGAAATTACTGCTGTGGATCGCCGCCTTCTTTGTAGGCCTGTTCCTCCTTTTCGGCGCCTGCGTCGCTGTGGTCACCTCTCTGGTTGGCGACCAGGACTCCCTCTCCGGAGGGGACGGGGTCGGTATCGTGGAACTGAAAGGCGTGATCGTCGATGGCCAGGAAACCATACGCCAGTTGCGGGCCATGAAGAAAGACGAGCACGCCAAGGCCGTGGTGTTCCGGGTCGATTCCCCGGGAGGAGTCGTCGGCCCTTCACAGGAAATCTACGCGGCGGTGAAAGACCTGGCCAAGAGCAAGAAGGTGGTGGTCTCCATGGGAAGCGTCGCGGCTTCCGGCGGTTACTACGTCTCGGCACCTGCCAGCCTCATCTACGCCAACCCCGGCACCATCACCGGGAGTATCGGCGTCTTGATGAAGTTCTCCAACCTCGAAGGGCTCATGGACAAGGTCGGCATGAAGGCGTTCACCATCAAAACCGGCAAGTTCAAAGATACCGGCTCTCCCGCGCGCACCATGACCGACGAGGAAAAGGCGATGCTGCAGGGGGTGATCGACTCCACCCACGGGCAGTTCGTGAAAGCGGTGGCGCAGGGACGGAGGCTCCCGGAGGAGCAGGTCAGGAGCATCGCGGACGGCAGGATCTTCTCCGGCGAGCAGGCGCTCGCCCTGAAACTCGTGGACCGCATTGGCTCGATGCAGGACGCCATCGACGAGGCGGCCCGTCTCGGTGGCATCAAGGGGGAGCCGCGGCTGATCCGCTTGCCTAAGAAGAAGGCGCGCGCCCTCGATTACCTGGTGGAGAGCGCCGCCCAGCGCATCGGCGTTCTCTCCGACTCTGAGAGCGGGGTGAGCGTTGACTACCGGCTCGGTTGGTAGTGATCCGGTACCCGAAACTGGTGCGATAGTGCACGTTGTGACAGAGGCTCAAGCCTTGCCTGTGGCCCCGCCGCTGTCTTTAGATTTACCTTGACAAAAAAACCGCCATCTATATACTGGGAAACTTTGAAAAAGGGGAGATCTTCCTTTGAAGATAGAGATAGATAAGGTGAAAAAGAAGCAGCTCGACCTCTCGGAGTCGGAGCCTGCCTCACACTTCCCGGCCTTGGTAGAGATGGAAAAAGCGGGCGAGTGTGTCTTCACCGCACCGGTGAACGCCCAGGTCGCCGCGATCTGGGAGTATGACCACGTCAGGGCCGCCGGCAAGGTGGAGAGCGCGGTACGCCTCACCTGCTCCCGCTGCCTGGCCGAGTACGATTACTCGATCTCCTCGGACTTCACCATCTTCTACACCGAGAGCAAGGGTGAGGAGCTGGACGAGGAAGTCGAGCTTTCCGACGAAGAACTCATTTCGGCCACCTACAGCGGCGACGAGATCGACATGGATCCCGAGATCGCCGAGCAGGTCGCGCTGGAAGTACCCTATAAACCGTTATGCAGCGAGTCGTGCCGCGGGCTTTGCCCCGAGTGCGGAGCTGACCTGAACGCCGGAGAATGCGGCTGCGATCGCGGCGGGATAAATCTGAAAATGGCCGCCCTGAAGAAGATCAAGATAGAAAAGTAAAAAGGAGAACATCATGGCTGTACCTAAGAAGAAGACCTCCAAGTCGCGCAAGAACATGAGGCGTGCACACGATTTCCTCACCGCTCCGACCGTTTCGACCTGCCCGCAGTGCAAGGCACCGAAGCTGCCGCATTGCGTCTGCCCGTCCTGCGGCACCTACAAAGGACGTCAGGTGCTGAAGGCTGAAGAGCTCTAGGATTTCGTCTCACCTAAGCCGTGACTGTTCGGAATCCGCTCCCTAGGGGAAATATGAGAGTTGCTGTCGATGTAATGGGGGGCGACAACGCCCCTCATGTTGAAGTAGAAGGTGCGGTAGCTGCCGCCAGAGAATTCGGCATCCCGGTGACTCTGGTCGGCGACGTAGAAAAGGTGCAGGCCGAATTGGCCCGCCACGACTGCAAGGGGCTGGACATCGAACTCTGGCATGCCTCCGAAGTCGTGGGCATGCACGACTCCGCCTCCGACGCGGTGCGCAAGAAGAAGGACTCCTCCATCCGCGTCGCCTTCGAACTGGTCAAGGGTGGCGAGGCCGTCGCGGTGGTAAGCGCCGGCAACTCGGGTGCCACCATGGCGGCCGGCATGTTCGTTCTGAAAAGGATGAAGGGAATCGACCGCGCCGCAATCGCCCAACTCTTTCCCACCGTTACCGGTAAGACCCTCGTTCTCGATGTCGGCGGCAACGTCGACTGCAAGCCCATCCACCTGGTCCAGTTCGCCGTTATGGGCGAAGTGTACGCCAAGTTCGTCATGGGGGTGGACAAGCCCAAGGTTGGCCTGCTCTCCAATGGCGAGGAGGACAGCAAAGGGAACGAACTCACCCGGGAAACCAGCGCCCTCCTGCGCGACAAGCCCATCAACTACATTGGTTACGTGGAAGGCCGCGATATCTTTAACGGCTCGGTCGACGTCGTTGTTTGTGACGGCTTCGTGGGCAATGTCGCGCTGAAACTTTCCGAGGGCCTGGCCGATGCCGTGGGCAAGATGCTCAAAGCTGAGATCAAGCGCAGCTTCCTGTGCCAGATCGGCTACCTCTTAAGCCGCAAGGCTTTCAACAATTTCAAGAAGACCGTAGACTACGCCGAGTACGGCGGTGCGCCTCTGCTTGGGATCAACGGCGTGGGGATGATCTGCCACGGCGGTTCGAATACCAAGGCAATCAAGAACGCGATCCGCTTTGCCCATGAATACGCACTCAAAGGGGTCAATGGCCGTATGGCTGAAAAGCTCAACGAGAGCTTCCCCGGTGAGACTCGCGAGCGCACCGGCCAAAACCCGGACGCCACAGAAAGGGTTGCTTCATGATTAGACCGAGAATCACCGGTACCGGTTCCGCCGTACCGGAGAAAGTGCTGACCAATTTCGACCTGGAGAAGATGGTGGACACCACCGACGAGTGGATCGTCACCAGGACCGGTATCCGGGAACGCCGTATAGCCGCCGAGGGGGAATACACCTCGACTTTCGCAATCGCCGCCGCAGAACGGGCGCTGGCTGCCGCCGGGGTGAAGGCGGAGGAAATCGACCTGATCGTGGTGGGCACGCTCACTCCGGATTTCCCGTTCCCCGCCACTGCCTGCATCGTGCAGCAGGCACTCAAGGCTACCAACGCTTTCTGCTTCGACCTCTCCGCCGCCTGCTCCGGTTTCATCTACGCCCTCTCCACCGCACAGAAGTTCATTCTCTCCGGTCAGGTTAAGAAGGCCCTGGTGATCGGCGCCGAGGTGCTGTCCCGCATCGTCGACTGGAACGACCGCAACACCTGCCTGCTCTTTGGCGACGGTGCCGGCGCGGTAGTGCTCGAGGCGCAGGAAGGCGACAACGGCATCCTCTCCACCCACATGCACAGCGACGGCAACTACTGGGAGATCCTGTACCAGAAGGGTGCCGGTAGCCGCAACCCTGCGACCCACCAGAACGTGGACGACGGTCTGGTCTTCCTGACCATGCAGGGCAACGAGGTCTTCAAGCTGGCTGTCCGTTCCATGGGTGAAGTGGCCATGGAGGCACTTGAGGCCAACGGGCTCACCCCCGACGACGTCAACCTGTTCATACCGCACCAGGCCAACCAGAGGATCGTCGACTCCGTCGGCAAGCGTCTCGGCATCACCGGCGAGCGCGTCTTCGTCAACCTGGACCGCTACGGCAACACCTCGGCGGCGTCGATCCCGATCGCGCTGGACGAGGCGGTGCGCGCCGGCCGTCTCAAGGAAGGCGACCTGCTGCTGCTCGACGCCTTCGGCGGTGGCCTCACCTGGGGCTCCGCACTGGTGCGCTGGTAAAAAGTCCCCCTCTCCCGCCGGGAGAGGGTGCCCGAAGGGCGGGTGAGGGAGTTGCCCTGGACTGAGTAGTTGCAGCTGCGGACGCCCTCACCCTGACCCTCTCCCTGAGGGAGAGGGGATGGACGGACGTATCTGGCGAAAGATCACGCCCAACAGCAAAAGAAAAGAGGTTACCTATGCAATCCTATGCATTCATCTTCCCGGGGCAGGGTTCCCAGCACGCCGGGATGGGGAAGGATCTGGCGGATAACTTCAAGACCGCCAAGGTCGCCTTCGAGGAGGCCGACGACGCGCTCGGCTTCTCCCTTTCCAAGCTCTGCTTCGAAGGGCCTGAGGAGGACCTGAAACTCACCGCGAACACCCAGCCGGCCATCTTGGCCGCCAGTGTCGCGGCATTCAGGGTGCTTAAAGAAGAGTCCCCGCTGGTGCCGTCCTTCGTTGCCGGCCACTCGCTGGGCGAGTACTCGGCACTGGTCGCCGCAGGCGCTCTTAACTTTGCCGATGCGCTCAGGACCGTGCGTGCCCGCGGCAGCTACATGCAGGACGCGGTACCGGTTGGGGTAGGGGCGATGGCCGCCATCCTCGGCGCCGAGGCCGACGTGCTCAGGGAAATCTGCGCTGAGGCTGCGCAGGGTGAAGTGGTCTCCCCGGCCAACTTCAATTCCCCGGGCCAGATCGTTGTCGCCGGTCACGCCGGCGCTGTGAACCGCGCCATCGAGATCGCCAAGGCCAAGGGCTTCAGGAAGGCAATGCTCCTTCCGGTCTCCGCCCCCTTCCATTGTGCGCTGATGAAGCCGGCCGCAGAGAGACTGGCCCAGACCCTCGAGGCGGTGCAGGTGAACGCGCTGACCGCCCCGGTGGTGACTAATGTCGAGGCGAAACCAAACTCCGACGCGGCCCGCGTCAAGCCGCTCCTCGTGGAGCAGGTTTGCGCACCGGTCCTGTGGGAGCAGATCATCCAGAACATCGTCGCCGCCGGCGTCACCAACTTCATCGAGATCGGCCCGGGGAAGGTGCTGGCCGGCCTGGTAAAGAGGATCGACAAGGAAGCGGCCTGCGTCAACGTGCAGGACGCGGCAGGCGTAAAAGCAATCACGGAGGTGGCGTAATGAGCCTGAACGGACAGGTAGCAGTCGTCACCGGTGCCTCCCGCGGTATCGGCCGGGCCATCGCCCTCAAACTCGCCGCACAGGGCGCTGCCGTGGTGGTGACTGCCACCAGCGAGCAGGGCGCCGCCAAGACCGCCGACGAGATCGTCGCCGCGGGTGGCAAGGCCCTCGCGGTGAAGGTCGACGTCTCGGTAGTCGCCGAGGTGGAGAGCCTCTTCAAACAGTCGGTGGAGGCCTTCGGTAAGGTCGATATCCTGGTCAACAACGCCGGCATCACCAAGGACGGCCTGCTCCTCAGGATGAAGGAAGAGGACTGGGACGCGGTTCTCGACGTGAACCTGAAAGGTTGCTTCAACTGCACCCGCGAGGCCGCAAAGCTCATGTCCAAGGCGCGCTTCGGCAGGATCGTCAACGTCTCCTCCGTCGTAGGCGAGATGGGCAACCCGGGCCAGGCCAACTACTGCGCCTCCAAGGCCGGCATGATCGGCCTCACCAAGTCGGTGGCAAAGGAACTCGCCAGGAGAAACGTCACCGTCAACGCGGTTACCCCGGGTTTCATTGAAACCGACATGACCTCGGAACTCTCCGAGAAGACCAGGGAAGCGCTCCAGGAGCAGATTCCCATGGGCCGCCTGGGCAGCGCGGATGACATAGCGGGGGCGGTCCTGTTCCTCGTTTCGGACGCCGCGGCATACATCACCGGCCATGTTCTCTCGGTTAACGGCGGCATGTACATGTGAGTCAGGTAACGGCGTTGTTTTTACTTTCAGCGCCAAAAATACCTTTTGCAAATTGTGCGATTCATGCTATGAAATAGCAGTCTTGGGCACAACAAATCTAAAAACGTCTAACGTTACAATCAAATGGAGGTAATTGAATGGCTTCGATCGAGAAACGCATTAAAGAGATAGTCGCTGAGCAGCTTGGTGTTGACGAGGCTCAGGTGACCAACGAGTCCTCCTTCATGGACGACCTGGGCGCCGACTCCCTGGATACCGTGGAACTGGTTATGGCCCTTGAGGAAGAGTTCGAAATCGAGATCTCCGACGAGGACGCCGAGAAGATCCAGTCGGTACAGGACGCAATCGACTACATCACTGATCACACCTAGTAGAGAGGGGGGAGTTATGCTTCCCCTTTTTCATGCCGCCTTCGGGCGGCCATGAGTCAACAGTACCTAAGGAGAGTTCAGAGTATGAGAAGAGTTGTTGTCACGGGGGTAGGCGTGGTCTCCCCGCTGGGGACCGGTAACGGCAAGAACTGGGACGCATTGGTGTCCGGCACGTCCGGCATCGCGCCCATCACCCGTTTCGATGCCTCCGACCTGCCGGTGAAGATCGCTGGCGAGGTTAAGGACTTCGTTGCCGAGGATTTCATCGACAAGAAAGAGATCAAGAAGATGGATCTCTTCATCCAGTACGCGCTGGCCGCGGCACATTTCGCCATGGAAGACTCCGGTCTGCAGATCACCGAGGAGAACGCCGAGCGCGTTGGCGTCCTCGTGGGTGCCGGCCTGGGTGGCTTGCCCGCCATTGAGCGTTACCACTCCGCGCTACTGGAGGGGGGGTACAAGAAGGTCTCCCCGTTCTTCATCCCGATGCTGATCATCAACCTGGCTCCGGGGCACATCTCCATCAAGTACGGCGCTAAAGGCCCCAACGTCTCCTCCGTCTCCGCCTGCGCAACCGGCACGCACTCCATCGGGGACGCCTACCACATGATCCAGCGCGGCGATGCCGACGCCATGATCGCGGGCGGCACCGAATCCACCGTGACCCCGCTTGGTATCGGCGGCTTCTCCGTCATGAAGGCGCTTTCCACCAATAACGAGAACCCCGCCGCGGCTTCCCGTCCGTTCGACATGGGCAGGGATGGCTTCGTTCTCTCCGAGGGTGCCGGCATCGTGGTGCTCGAGGAGTACGAGGCTGCCAAGGCGCGCGGCGCCAAGATCTACGGTGAAGTCGTGGGCTACGGTCTGTCCGGCGACGCCTACCACCTGACCTCTCCCGCCCCGGGTGGCGAGGGTGCGGCACGCTGCATGAAGATGGCACTGCGCACCGCGGGCATCAACCCGGAGCAGGTCGACTACATCAACGCCCACGGCACCTCGACTCCGTTCGGTGACGTCGGCGAGACCACCGCGATCAAGACCGTCTTCGGCGATCACGCCTACAAGCTGATGGTTTCCTCGACCAAGTCGATGACCGGCCACCTGCTTGGCGCTGCTGGCGGCGTTGAGGCTGTCTTCTCGCTGATGGCGATGCAGAACTCGGTGGTGCCTCCGACTATCAACTACACCGATCCGGACCCCGAGTGCGATCTCGACTACGTGCCCAACACGGCGCGCGAGGCGAAGCTCGAGTACGCCATGAGTAACTCGTTCGGCTTCGGCGGCACCAACGCGTCGCTGCTCTTCAAGAGGGTCTAGGCATGATAGTCCTTGGTAGCGATCACGGTGGCCTCGAGCTGAAGAACGAGATCAAGAAACTGCTCGAGGAGCGCGGCCTTCCCTGCGAAGATCTCGGTACCCACAACGGCGATTCCGTCGACTACCCCGATTTCGGGATCGCGGTTTCGCGCCGTGTCTCCGAGGGGAGCGCCGAGAAGGGGATCCTGGTCTGCGGCACCGGCATCGGCATGTCCATCGTGGCCAACAAGTTCCCCGGCATCCGCGCGGCTCTCGCCACCGACGTCTTCATGGCGACCATGGCCAAGGAGCACAACAACGCCAACATCCTGGTGTTGGGCGGCCGCGTGCTGGAGACCGCGAAGGCGCGCGAGATGGTGGCAGCCTGGCTCGACACCGAGTTCGCCGGGGGCAGGCACCAGAAGCGGCTGGACAAGATCGCTGAAGTGGAGCGCGAGCTCAAGGGATGATGCATCACCCAAAAGCGAGCGGATCAGCTAAGCGGCACTGGTAAGGCAAACGATTCTAAAGCACAGAACGGGACTCCCAGAGTCCCGTTTTCTCATTTCAACAGCACTTTTTCACTAGGAGAGTCAGACATGTCAGTACTGGAAACATTCGACCCGGCAGTGGCGGAAGTCATCAGGCACGAGACTGAGCGCCAGGAGTTCAACCTCGAACTGATCGCATCGGAGAACTTCGTTTCCCCGGCGGTACTCGAGGCGCAGGGATCGGTCCTTACCAACAAGTACGCTGAAGGGTATCCCGGCAAGCGTTACTACGGTGGCTGCCACGAGGTGGACAAGGTCGAGAACCTGGCCATTGAGCGCGCCAAGGAACTGTTCGGCGCCGACCATGTCAACGTCCAGCCGCACTCCGGTTCCCAGGCCAACATGGCGGTCTACTTCTCCGTGCTGAAGCCGGGCGACACCGTGCTGGGCATGAACCTCGCCCACGGCGGTCACCTGACCCACGGCTCCCCGGTCAACTTCTCCGGCAAGCTCTTCAACATCGTTCCCTACGGCGTCTCCAAGGAGACCCAGACCATCGACTACGAGGAGTGCGAGCGTCTCGCCGTCGAGCACAAGCCGAAGATGATCGTGGTGGGCGCCTCCGCGTACCCGCGCATCATCGACTTCGAAGCCTTCCGTCGCATCGCCGACAAGGTGGGCGCGGTAGTCATGGTGGACATGGCCCACATCGCCGGCCTCGTTGCCGCCGGCCTGCACCCGAGCCCGGTCCCCTACGCCGAGTTCGTGACCACCACCACCCACAAGACCCTGCGCGGACCGCGCGGCGGCATGATCATGTGCCGCGAGGACTGGGCCAAGACCCTGAACTCCAACATTTTCCCGGGCATCCAGGGCGGCCCGCTGATGCACGTCATCGCGGCCAAGGCAGTTGCCTTCAAAGAGGCGCTCAGCCCCGAGTTCAAGCAGTACCAGCAGCAGATCGTGAAGAACGCCCAGGCGCTCGCCGCCGGCCTCACCAGCCGTGGCTTCAAACTCACCTCCGGCGGCACCGATAACCACCTGATGCTGGTCGACCTCTCCCAGACCGAACTGACCGGCAAGGTTGCCGAGGAAGCGCTCGACCGCGCTGGCATCACCGTGAACAAGAACGGTATCCCCTTCGACACCCGCTCGCCGTTCATCACCTCCGGTATCCGCATCGGCACCCCGGCGGCCACCAGCCACGGCCTGAAAGAGGCCGAGATGGAGCAGGTGGCAGGCTTCATCGCCGAGGTCCTGGGCAACGTCAATGACGAGGCCAAACTCGCTGCCGTTAAGACCCAGGTGAACGCGCTGATGAAGCGCTTCCCGATGTACGCCGACCGCCTCAAGTAAGAAGCGGCCGCTCCTGCAGTAAAGAAAAGGGGACGATTTTATCGTCCCCTTTTTTGTTAATTGCGGTTTTGTTGGAGTTCGTGTAATTCCTTGGTATCTAATTGGGGGATTCATCACATGTTCTTCAGCTACCACGAGCCGCTCTTTCGCCCGCCGTCCGAGGCGGCGAGCCTCATCTTCCAGATCACCATCGGCTGCTCCCAGAACCGGTGCAAATTCTGCGGCATGTACAAGATGAAGCAGTTCCGGGTTCGATCGCTGGACGATATCTTCACTGAGATCAGGTCCATCCCGCCGCGCTACCGTCCCGGTGTCCGGCGCGTCTTTCTCGCTGATGGCGATGCCTTGATCTATCCGCAGGAGGGGCTGGAGCGGATACTTGATGAACTGAACGAGGTGTTCCCGGCGCTGACCCGGGTGGGTGCCTATGCCTCGCCCAACAGCCTCAACCTAAAGAGCGAGCAGGATCTCGCCTCCCTGCGGGCCAGGAAACTGCGAATCCTCTACTACGGGCTGGAAAGCGGCGATGCGGAAACCCTGCACCTAATCGACAAGGGTTTCGGGCCGGACCAGATGCTCGAGCAGTGCCTCAAGGCCAAGGCCGCCGGCATGAAACTCTCCATCACCGCGATTCTCGGACTGGCGGGAAGAAAGCGCAGCGCCGAGCACGCCGCCGCCACCGCGGATTGGATCACGGCACTCTCGCCGGAATACTTCTCCCTGCTCACCATGTTCCAGCGCCACAACGACGATTTCCTGAAGCTGATCGAGCCGCTGAGCCACGGGGAGATTCTGCTGGAGACCCGCGCCATGCTGGAGCGGCTGGCGCCGCAGGGCACCATCCTCCGCTCCAACCACGTCTCCAATTTTCTCAGTCTGGCTGGGAGCTACCCCAAGGACCGGCAGCGTCTCATCGATACCGTGGACGCCGCCCTTGTGGATGCAAAAAGGGACCCCCGCTGGTATGCGGAGATCCCTTCGTATCACGAGGAATACTACTAGGCGCTATCTCGCCACGCCGCACAGCCTCAGTTCGCTCTCCAGCTTCTCCCGGGAGATGCCAAGCACGCGGCAGGCCTTCTCGCGGTCGCTTTGGTAACGCTCCATCACCATCAGCAGCAGTGCCTTCTTCAGCGAGGCCGAGAGCTTGTCCATGACGCCCTGCCCCTGGGTTGCTGCCAAGGTCGAAACTAGTGGCTCCAGGTTCTTCTGGAACAGTTTGGCGCTCTCATTCACGGTATGACCCACCGGTTCGCTCCGCTTGAGCCGCACCACGTTCCCCACGCACTGGTCCATGTTGTCCTGGACGAAGCGCAGCGTGTCCCAGTGACTGTCCACGGTCATGAAGCGCAGGTCGTCCGGGGTTCCTTCCGGCGCTCCCTTCTTCCTCAGGCGTACTTCCATGATGGTATAACCGAAAGAGCCAGACCTTTCATTGGTGCTGCGATCTCTATATGCCATGATGTCCTCCCGGTAGTAATGCCGTTTTCTCCTGCTTCTTCAACTGGCGTACCAAAAGTGGCTCCACGGGTCTCTGGGTTCTAACACGCTGAATTTTTGTTGTAATTTGTCGTTGCTGCGCCTCTTTTTCACGTGTTTGGAAATCGCTCATCTGTGCGAAACCTGCACAAGGGCTCCGATGCCTTTAAAAATAATCTTTTAATTCAGATGGTTAAGCGCGTTGCCAACTCTGAACAGCAGGAGGGGAATGCACAGGTGCCATTGTGCAACCCTTGCCATCTGCTATAACGTGTGTTGTTTTTAATCGTTTGGTGATGGCGCTCACAGCCAGGAAGCAGGGAGGTGATCCCTGGAGAGACCTCTAATGGTGCCGCTGGCCGCGTTGATCACGGGTCTGGCCACCACGCACCTGTTTGATACCTTCCCCCCGACCTGGTCCCTGCCTGCGTTGCTTAGCGTGACTCTGGCCGCGTCCTTCCTCCGCTCGCGATCCCCTTTCTTGATAGCTTTGGCCCTGCTCTTTTTCGTATGGGGGCAACTGTCGCTGCAGCCGTTCCTGAGGTCGCTGCCCGGTCTGGAGCGTTTCGCCTCGGACCGACCGTTAATTATCGAAGGGGTCGTGGACGCCCGGCCGGAACCCGGCTCCACAGGGGGGAGCAGGGTATATGTGCAGGTTGAACGGGTGCAAGCGGACGGTCGCGAGCAGAGGGTATCGGGGCGGCTACTGGTTTACGTGAAAGAGGGGCGCCCCGCGTTGCACATAGGCGACAGGATAAAATTCGCATCACGGATCAGGGTGCCGCGCAACCTGGGGCTGCCCGGCGAATCCGACTGGGTGCGCAGGCTGGCCTACCAGCAGGTGCACGTGACCGGCTTCGTGCTGACCACCGATGACCTGGTGCTTCTACGTGCGGGGGAGGGGGGGCTGCACAACATCGACCTCTTGGCGGAAAGGCTGGCAACCTTCATCACCAAAATTGAGCCCGGGGCTGAGGGGGGCGTGTTGAAGGCGCTGCTCCTTGGGGATCGGAGCGATGTGCCGGAGCAGTTGCAGGAGGCGTTCGCTCGCAGCGGGGTAAACCACATCCTTTCCATCTCCGGCTTCCACGTCGGTATCGTGTTCCTTTCCCTGTGCCAGTTGCTCTATTACCTGTTGCGGCGCTCCGAGTGGCTTGCCCTGCACCTCAAGTTGAGACCGCTGGTCATGCTGGCCTCTTTGCCCATGGTGATCTTTTACCTGTTCCTGTCCGGTCAGGCGCCCGCCACCCTACGCAGCGTGCTGATGATTTGCGTCGTCGTGACTGCGCTGCAAATGAAAAGGGAAATTGATCCTGTTCACACCATCATGCTCGCTGCCTGCGCCATCCTGTTCGCCGCACCGCAACTGGCATTCGACGTCTCGTTCCAGCTCTCGTTTTTTGCCATTTGGGGACTCTCTGTGCTGACGCCGACGTTCCCGGCATCACCCGAGAGGGTTCGGAGAGCGTTGCGCTGGATGCTGCTACTTTTCATTGCTTCCGCGGCGGCTATTCTCGCCACCTCCGTTCATGTCGCCTACTACTTCCAGCGGATTTCGCTGGTGGGGCTGATCGCCAACCTTCTGGTGGTGCCGCTGATGGGCTACGGCGCCGTTGTCCTCGGCTTCAGCTCCCTCGTCCTGGGTTCTCTTTGGGAAGCGCCTGCCGCAGTGCTGCTGCACATCGCCGCGACGCTGGTGCGCTGGTCGGATCGGGTGGTGGAGTTGCTGTCCCGGGTCCCGGTCTTTACCGGTTACGTCCCGGACCGCCTGGACCTCTTGCTGGCATGTCTGGTGCTTTGCGCCATCACTTTTTTCACGTCGAGAGGGTGGCGTTACCCGACTGTCATCGCGCTAGTTGCCGCTCTCGTGGTGCGGGCCGTGCCGGGTGCCCAAGCTACCGATGGAACCCTACGGCTGTACTTCCTGAGCGTGGGGCAGGGGGATGCCACGCTGGTGCGCCTGCCTGACGGGAAATGGATGCTGGTCGACGGCGGCGGCAACGCCACCGACGCCGATACCAAAGTAGGGTCTCGCTTGTTGCTCCCTGCCCTGCGGGCCCTATCGGTGCGACGCATCGATTACCTGGTGTTGTCGCACGGGCATCCTGATCATCTGCAGGGGGTGCAGTACCTCGCCGCAAACTTCGACGTGGGGCGGTTCCTCGTTGACAGGCAAACCATCGATGCCTCGGAGTCGCAGCAATTGAAATGGATTCTGGCCTCACGGGAGGTTCCGGTGCAGGAGGTCGGTGCGGGGCTGGCTCCTTTGCTGGTGGGGGGCGTTCTGCTTGAGTTTTTATGGCCGGGCGGCGAGGGGGAGTCGCAGGCGGATGCAAATGCATCTTCTTTGGTATTCAGACTTGTCTACGGTAGGAGCTCGGTTTTATTTACCGGTGACATCGGCACACCGGAGGAGCGGGAACTTCTTGACCGGGGAGCCGTGCAACGGTGCAACCTCTTGAAGGTCGCCCATCACGGCAGCAGGTATTCTTCCTGCGACTCTTTCGTAGCAGCGGTGCACCCGGCGGCCGCGGTCATTTCCGCAGGGTACCGCAACGCCTTCCATCTCCCCGCCGCCGACACGCTGGTCAGACTGCAGCGCCACGGCGTCAGGACCTACCGGACCGACCTCGAAGGCACCATCGAGGCCGTCTGCAATGCGGATGGTGAGGTAATATTATCGGCTCTTTGGGGGCATTTTAATTGACACTTAAGAGTCCTATCTGCTAGTTTATGCTGGCATTGCCCCCTGTAATATCCGGCCATCCAGGAGATTCTTTGCATGGAAAGGATTCTTTTAGTCGAAGACGACAGCTTTTTCCGAGAGGTTTACACCGACCTGCTCAAGGGAGATGGCTATAGCGTCGAAGTGGCCGCTTCCGGAGAGGATGCGCTGGAAATGATCGGTAGGGGAGGGTACCACCTCGTCGTCACTGACTTGGTGATGCGCGACGTGTCAGGTCTCGACCTCCTTTCGGAGGTGAAGAGGCTTGATCCTGCCACCGCGGTGATCATGGTCACCGGACACGCAAACGTGGAGACCGCCATTTACGCCCTCAAAAATGGCGCCACGGACTATCTCATCAAGCCAATCAACCCGGACGAGTTCCGTCACATCGTTGCCCATTGCATGGAGCAGCGCAGGCTCCTCGACGAGAACCTGGAGCTGAAGGGATTGGTCAACCTGTTCCAGGTGAGCCAGAACATCGCCAACTGCCTGGAGCTCGAGCGCATCTACTCGATGCTCACCGATGCCCTCGTAAAGGAAGTCGGCGTGACCCGGGCACTCGGTTACTTCATGGACAACGGGCAGCTCACGCTGCGCGAGTTGAAGGGAATCGAGGAGTTGAACGCGCACCTGCTGGGCCAGGCCGTAATCAGCGAGTGCGACCTGCGCGATGACGGCAGCGCCAACTTGATGCTCCTGAGGCACTTCCTCCCCGAGGACGCCGAATACGGTAGCGAAGTAGCGGAGGCCATGTGCCTTTACCTGCGGCAGAGATCCGAGCTGCAGGGAGTGATCATCCTGTTTAACGACCCCGGTGTGCTGCTGCCCAGGGACATAAACCGCAAACACATCTCCTTCCTGCTCGACCAGGGGTCGCTGGCCCTGGACAACGCCGCCCGTTACAACATCGCCAAAGATCTCCTTTACATAGACGAGCTAACCGGCCTGTACAACTACCGCTACCTGGACGTGGTGCTGGAGCGGGAACTTAAGCGCTGCGAGCGATACGGTTCCAACCTGGGCATCCTTTTCCTCGACATCGACCTGTTCAAGTCGGTGAACGACAACTTCGGACACCTGATCGGCAGTCGCGTGCTGCGCGAGGTAGGCTCCCTGGTGAGAAAAAGCGTGCGCGACGTCGATGCGGTGATCCGTTACGGCGGTGACGAGTACACCATAGTCCTGGTGGAAACCGGGATGGACGGGGCGGCCATAGTCGCCGAGCGTATCCGGAGGACCATCGAGGCGCATACTTTCGCCAAGGCCGATGGTCTCGCCATCAAGCTCACCGTGAGCCTTGGCTACGCCTGCGCCCCCGATGACGCCACCACCAAGGCGGAACTGCTGGAAATGGCGGATCAGGCCATGTACCGCGGCAAGAGCGCCGGCAAGAACAGGGCGTTTCATGCCGACAGGCTGATGACTCCGCCCTGACGCTGGCAAGGGATCACAGCATGTTGCAGCGGACCGGACAGTAGTCTACGCCGGTTTTTTTGTTTTTAAACGCAAAGGCGCGGAGGCGCAAAGAGCACGTCCAGAACCTGCAGGTTTTGCTCTACCCGCTTTAGATTTTCTTAGCGCTTGGCGTCTTTGCGTTAGAGATCCAGCTTTTTGGTTTTATTTCGTGAGTGAGGAGAGGGATTAACCGTGGCAATCACCGGCATTAAAGGTTTCAACGATATCCTCCCAGGCGAGGTCGAGAAGTGGCAGCACATCGAGGCCACGGCGCGCCGGGTTTTCGAACTTTACGGGCTTTCGGAGATCAGGATCCCGATCCTGGAAAAAACCGAGCTCTTCTGCCGCTCCATCGGCGACGCTACCGACATCGTGGAAAAGGAGATGTACTCCTTCGAAGACAAGGGGGGCAACAAGGTCACCATGCGCCCTGAGGGAACCGCGTCAGTGATGCGTGCCTACGTCGAGCACAAGATGCACGCCCTGGACCCGGTGGCGCGCCTGTACTACATGGGGCCGATGTTCCGCTACGAGCGCCCGCAGAAGGGGCGTTACCGCCAGTTCCACCAGATCGGCGCTGAGATCACCGGAGTTGCGGCCCCTACGGTCGATGCCCAGGTGCTCACCATGCTGACCCATTTCTTCCAGGAACTGGGGCTCACCGAACCGTCTCTGCAGATCAACTCGCTGGGCTGCCCCTGCTGCCGTCCCGCTTACCGCGAGGCTCTCAAGAAGTTCCTGCTGGACCGCATCGACAAGCTCTGTGACGACTGCAAGCGCCGTTACGACACCAACCCGCTGCGCGCGCTGGACTGCAAGTCGACCGGCTGCCAGGAAGCGACCCAGGGTGCGCCCTCCATGCTCGATCACCTCTGCGACGAGTGCAGCGACCACTTTGACAAGACCAGGAAGCATCTGGAACTGGTCGGCACCCCTTACAGCATCAATCAGCGCATGGTGCGCGGGCTTGACTACTACACCCGGACCACCTTCGAGATGGTGACCACCATGCTGGGCGCGCAGAGCGCCGTCGCCGCCGGCGGCCGTTACGATGGACTCATCTCGTCGATCGGCGGTCCGCAGATTCCCGGCATCGGTTTCGCCATGGGCGTCGAGCGCGTTGCGCTGCTTCTGGCTGAGAAGGACTTCTCCCGCCGTCCGGATCTTTTCATTGCCGCTCTCGGCGATGAGGCGCATCCGGAAGCCTTCCGCCTGATGAGTGCCCTGCAGCGTCTGGGCTTTGCCGTGGAAATCGACTATGAAGGCAAGAGCCTGAAGAGCCAGATGCGTCGCGCCGACAAGTTCAACTCCCGCTTCACCCTGATCATTGGTGGCGACGAGTTGGCCCGTGGCACCGCGCCCTTGAAGAACATGGACGGCGGCAGCCAGGTTGAGGTCACCCTCGATGCGGTCAGCATCCAAGCTGCCATGACCGGCGGGGCCTAGCAACTCCTAGGGCCACAGAGCCCGTCCCCTATTTCCCTGGTCTAGTAGTCCCCTCACCTGGAGGGGGAGGGGGAGGGTTAGGGAGGGGGAACCTGTACTTGGACGCATTTCCCCCCTCCCGACCTGGGGGAGGAGCAATGCATACGTCTTTCGTATAAAAACAAGAAAAGAAAAGGGGACAGGCTACTTTTCAGAATAAAGTGGCCTGTCCCCTTTTTATGTGTCGCGTGTGCCACTTACGGCAGTTCGAAAAGCAGCAGCTCGCTTGCTTCCTTCCCGGTCAGTCGCAGCAGATCTTCGCCACTGATTGCCGCTCCGTCACCTGCCTCCAAAAGATGACCATTGACGAGCACCTTGCCGCGCGCAACCTGTACCCAGGAGTGCTGTCCCGCTGGGAGGCGATGCTCGATCTCCGCGCCTGGATCCAGGATCGTGGCGTACAGTCTTGCGTCCTGGTGGATGGTGACGGACCCGTCGCGCCCGTCCGGTGAGGCGATCAGCCGGAGGTTGCCCCGTTTGTCATCGTCCGAGAAGTATTTCTGCTCGTAGCTCGGCGTGATCCCGGTCCGCTCCGGCAGTATCCAGATCTGGAAAAAGTGCAGCGGTTCGTCCTTGCTCTGGTTGAACTCGCTGTGGGTTATACCGGTGCCGGCGCTCATGCGTTGTACGTCCCCGGGACGAATGACTGAGCCGGTCCCCATGCTGTCGCGGTGCGCCAATGCCCCTTCCAGCACGTAAGAGATGATTTCCATGTCCCGGTGCGGATGAGTGGGGAAACCGACGCCCGGCTTCACGCGGTCCTCGTTGATGACGCGCAGGTTCCTGAACCCCATGTGACGCGGATCGTAGTAATCGGCAAAGGAAAAGGTGTGGTAGGTGTTGAGCCAGCCGTGGTCGGCATGGCCCCTGTCGTTCGCTCTTCTGATGGTGATCATGGCATCCTCCTGCCTAAGTTTCACGAATCCTTGCAAAAGCTGATTCGTTTGACCTCTTATGATTTGATATTAAATTATATGTCTCCGCTTTGTCAACAGGATGTCTTACTTTGGCCTTTACATCGGCAGCCGCCTAGTGCTAAAACTTCCCTTATTTTTATTCATCATCAGCAACTGGAGCCCGCTGAGTCACGGCTCCTTTTGTCTTTTCAATTCAGTCGTTTGGTTATAGTTAGGGCCTTGGATTTATGGATTCACCTGCCAATTTCGTACATCTCCACCTGCACTCCCAGTACTCCCTGCTGGACGGCGCCATCCGCATAGGTGACCTGGTCAAGAAGGCCAAGGAATACCACATGCCCGCGGTGGCGGTTACCGACCACGGCAACATGTTCGGCTCGCTCGAATTCTACCTGAAGGCCCAGGACAAGGGGGTCAAGCCGATCCTCGGGTGCGAGGTCTACATCGCCCCCGGTTCCCGTCTCGACAAGAAGGCCCCCACCGCCGCAGATCCGGTCACCAGTTACCACCTCATCCTGCTGGCCGAGAACATGACCGGCTTCAAGAATCTCTGCTACCTCACTTCCGCCGGCTACAAGGACGGCTTCTACCGCCGCCCCCGTATCGACAAGGAGCTGCTGGAGAAACACCGGGAAGGTCTCATCTGTCTCTCCGCCTGCCTGCAGGGTGAGGTCGCTTACCTGGCCGGCAGGAACAAGATGGACGAGGCCAAGGCCGCCGCCATCTGGTACGCCGAGATGTTCCCGGACAGCTATTACCTGGAGATCCAGGAGAACGGGCTCCCGGAGCAGACCATCGCCAACCGGCGCGTGATGGAGATTGCGCGCGAGCTGAACCTGCCGCTGGTCGCCACCAACGACTGCCACTACCTCAACAAGGACGACGCCAAGGCGCACGAGATCCTGCTCTGCATCCAGACCGGCAAGACCATGAGCGACCCGAGCCGGATGCGCTTCTCCACCGAGGCCTTCTACGTGAAGAGCCCGGAGGAGATGGCGCGGGATTTCCACTACTGCCCGGAGGCGCTGGAAAACACAGTCAAGATCGCCGAGCGCTGCCACTACGAGTTCGACTTCAAGACCTACCACTTCCCCGCATACGAAGCGCCGCCGGGGGAAACCCTGGACCAGCAACTCGAGCGCGAGTCCATCGAAGGCCTCAAGCTGCGTCTCGAAAAGATCAAGATCAAGTACCCGAACCTGACCCCGGAGCAGGAGCAGGCCTACCACGACCGCCTGCGCATCGAGCTGGACTGCATCAGGCACATGGGCTTCCCGGGCTACTTCCTGATCGTCGCGGACTTCATCAACTGGGCCAAGGACCACGGCATCCCGGTCGGGCCTGGCAGGGGCTCGGCGGCCGGCTCGCTGGTCGCTTTCTGCATCAGGATCACCGACATCGACCCGATGCCGTACAACCTGCTGTTCGAGCGATTCCTCAACCCGGAACGTATCTCCATGCCGGATATCGACGTCGACTTCTGCCAGGACCGCCGCGAAGAGGTGATCCAGTACATGGTCGAGCGCTACGGCAGGGAGAAGGTGTGCCAGATCGCGGCCTTCGGTACCATGGCTGCCCGCGGCGTCATTCGCGACGTGGGGCGTGCCCTCGATCTCACCTTCGCCGACGTGGACAAGATCGCCAAACTGGTCCCGGAGGTTTTGGGCATCACGCTGGACAAGGCCATCGAGCAGGAACCCAAGATCAAGGAGCTGATGGCGGCCGACCCGAAGGTGAACGAGGTCATGACGGTCGCCTTGCGCCTGGAGGGTCTTGCCCGCCACATCTCGACCCACGCGGCCGGCCTCGTGGTTGCGCCCCGGCAGATGGAGGACTTCTGCCCGGTCTACAAGGACCAGAAGACCGGCTCGCTGACCACCCAGTACTCGATGAAGTACGTGGAGAAGGTCGGCCTGGTGAAGTTCGACTTCCTCGGCCTCAAGAACCTCACGGTCATCGACAACGCCTGCAAGCACATCCGTAACGGCAAGGATCCCAACTTCGACATCACCCTGCTGACGGACGACGATCCCGAGACCTACAAGCTGCTGCAGGCCGGCAACACCACCGGCGTCTTCCAGCTCGAGTCCAGCGGCATGAAGGAGCTCCTGGTCAAGCTGAAGCCTTCCTGCTTCGAGGACATCATCGCGGTCTGCGCCCTGTACCGTCCTGGCCCGCTCGGTTCGGGCATGGTGGACGACTTCATCGAGCGTAAGCACGGCCGCAAGCAGACCGTCTACGACCTGCCGCAGCTCGAGCCGGTCCTCAAGGACACCTACGGCGTCATCGTCTACCAGGAACAGGTCATGCAGATCTCCCGTTCCCTGGCTGGCTACTCGCTGGGCGGCGCGGACCTCCTGCGCCGCGCCATGGGTAAGAAAGATGCCGAGCAGATGGCCAAGGAGCGCCTGAAGTTCATGGAGGGGTCCGAGAAGCTGGGCCTCGATTCCAAGAAGTGCGCCGCCATCTTCGACCTCATGGCCAAGTTTGCCGAGTACGGTTTCAACAAGTCGCACTCCGCGGCCTACGCCCTGGTCGCCTACCAGACCGCGTACCTGAAGGCCCACTACCCGGTGGAGTTCATGGCCGCCCTCCTCACCGAGGACATGAGCAACACCGACAAGGTGATCAAGAGCATCGGCGATTGCCGCGAGATGGGCATCGAGGTGCTGCCGCCCGACATCAACGAGTCGCTGCGCTCCTTCCGCGTTCTGGATACTGCCATGCGCTTCGGCCTGGGTGCGGTCAAGAACGTAGGAGAGGGGGCCATCGAGGCCATCTTGGAGGCGCGCGGCAATGAGCCCTTCAAGGACATCTTTGACTTCTGCGAGCGGGTCGATCTGCGCCGCTGCAACAAGAGGGTCATCGAGGCGCTCATCAAAAGCGGCGCCTTCGACTGCACCAAGGCCAGGCGTGCGCAGCTTATGGCCGCCTTGGATGACGCCGTCGCGCAAGGCCAGCGCGTGCAACAGGAGCGCGAGAGCGCCCAGGTGTCGCTCTTCGGCATGGCCGAGATACAGCGTGGGTCCAACGGCGGCGGCAGCCGGCTCCCCGATATCCCGGAGTGGGACGAGAAGTACCGGCTCGGCTGCGAGAAGGAGGCCATCGGCTTCTTCATCACCGGCCACCCGCTGGACCGCTACGTGGCCGACATGCGCCGCTTCTCCAACGTGGACTGTTTCTCCATCAACGAGGCGAAGGACAAAAGCGAGGTGAAGATCTGCGGCGTCCCGGCGAGTCTCAAGGAGATCATGACCAAGAAGGGCGACCGGATGGGCTTTATCACCCTGGAGGACTTGGTCGGCTCGCTGGAGGTGGTCGTCTTCTCCGACGTCTACGCGCGCTGCTCCGAGTTCCTCAAAGGGGACGACCCGGTGCACGTCACCGGCACCGTCGAGCAGGGCGAGAAGGGGGCCAAGATCATGGCCAGCGACATCGTGCTCCTGCGCGACCTGGTGGAGCGCGAGACGCGCAGGGTGAACTTCACCATCGACGCCAAGGAAGCCGATCCCGGCAAGCTCAAGACACTCAAAGAGATCATCTCGCGCTACCAGGGGATCTGTCGCAGCTTCCTGCATCTCGACATAGAGAACAGTTCGCGCGTCACCATCCGTCTTTCCGACGTATACAAAGTGGCGGCCAGTGAAGAATTAACAGTGGAAGTGAGTAACCTCTTCGGCTATAATGCCGTGTCCTTCGAGTAGCCTCAGGACGGTTGTGGTTATTTTTATTTGAAAGCAAGGAGATAGAGATATATGGCATTGCAGCAGAGCTATCTTGATTTTGAGAAGCCGCTGGCGGAGCTGGATAAAAAGATCCAGGAACTGCTCGCATTTTCCACCCAGGGGGTCGATCTCTCCGCCGAGGTCGCCAAACTCGAGGTGAAAGCCGAGAAGATGCGCGAAGAGATGTTCGCCAACCTTTCACGCTGGCAGACGGCCCAAGTGGCCCGCCATATCAACCGTCCTTTCACCCTCGACTACCTGAGCCTCATCTTCACCGAGTTCGTGGAACTGCACGGTGACCGCAACTTCGGCGACGACCACGCCATCGTGGGCGGCCTGGCCAAGCTGGACGGCGAGCCGGTCATGGTGATCGGCCACCAGAAAGGGCGCGACACCAAGGAGAAGGTGTTCCGCAACTTCGGCATGCCCAACCCGGAAGGGTACCGGAAGGCGCTGCGCCTGATGGAGATGGCCGAGCGCTTCAAGCTTCCCATCATCACCTTCGTCGATACCCCGGGTGCCTTCCCCGGCATAGGCGCCGAGGAGCGTGGCCAGGCTGAGGCGATTGCCAGGAACCTGAGGGAGATGTCCCGCCTCACCGTGCCTATCATCGTTGTCATCACGGGCGAGGGTGGCTCCGGCGGTGCGCTTGCCATTGCGGTCGGCGACCGGATCCTCATGCTGCAGCACTCCGTGTACGCCGTCATCTCTCCGGAAGGGTGCGCAGCGATTCTGTGGTCCGACGGGACCAAGGGAGCGCAGGCCGCCGAGGCCCTGAAGCTCACCGCCAAGGACATCAAGGACCTCGACGTCATCGACGAGATCGTCCCCGAACCCGCTGGCGGCGCTCACCGCGACCACGAGGCAATGGCCAAGAATCTGCACGAGGCGCTCTCCAGGAACCTGAAGGAACTGAAGGCGGTACCGGCAGAAGAGCTGATCGAGCAGCGGTATCAGAAGTTTAGAAAAATGAGCCGCTTCGCTGAGTAAAAACGAAGAAGCTTGAAAAAATGAGAAGGGGGCATGGCTTACAAGCCATGCCCCCTTCTCGTTGTACAACAGGAATCAGTTGGAGTCGGCATATCGTAGATCAGACATGGTGGCTGATTCGCTATGTGTGGCACGTGGACAGACGAATGCAGCTTACCCTAAGACCAAGGACGCTGCATGCAGCAGGATGCCGATCATGCCACCGACCAGGGTGCCGTTCATCCTGATGAACTGAAGATCGGAACCAATGCTGAGCTCGATCTCGTTGATGAATTCCTCGTTCTCCCACTCCTTCACCGTCCCTGAAATGTGCTTGGCCAGGCCGCTCCTCAGGTCGCCGGCGTACCTTCTCACCACGGCTTCCAGATGCTCGTTGATGGAATCTCCCAGCTCGCCGCTCCGGGAGAGGGTATCGCCCAGTGCCACGGCGGCGTCGGCAATCTTTCGCTGGATGCTCGAGTCGTCACGACCCAGATCCTGCACCATCCAACTCTTCAGGTCGCTGACCAAGCCCTTGGCGTAGTCGGAAAGCTGGTGGTTGCTGACCAGTTCCTGCTTCAGTTCCGCCACCCTGGCCCGCATCCCCTCGTCCTCTTTGAGTTTCAGGATAAAATCCCCCACGACCCGGTCGAATTCCAGGCGCAGCTCGTGGCTTGGGTCGGCGTTGACCGCGTCGAGGAACCCGCTCACCTTCGTGACGATTTTTTCACCTGCGTTACGGGAAAACTGGGGACGATTCGGGATGAACTTGCTCAACAGGGGATACTCGGTCTCCACCCAGGTGTCGAGCGCCACCGCTACCTTTTCCTGCGACTGCGGTGTCGCTAGCCATCCGCCGAGGCGCTTCAATAACTCGTCCAGCACCACCTGGTGTCTGTTTTCCTTCCTCAGGCTTTCCAGGAGGTTGCCTGCGGAGGTTGCAGCGTCGAAGCGGTCGATGCGATCTCCCAGCGCGGCGCTCACCACCTTGCTGACCCGCTCGTCCTCGAGGAAGTCGATGGATTCGGAGATGAGGCGGGTTATCCCTCTCGCCAGTCCTTCGGCATTGTCGCGGGAGAGCAGGTAGTTGCACAGGTGCCGGGCGGGGTCGAACTTGCGCATCCGCTCCACCAGGACCTCGGTGGCAAGAAACTTCTCCTGGATGAAGCGCCCCATGTTGTCCGCGATGCTCTCCTTCTTTTCCGCGACGATGGCGGTGTGCGGGATGGGGAGCCCCAGCGGGTGCCGGAACAGGGCGACCACCGCGAACCAGTCGGCGAGAGCGCCCACCATGGCGGCCTCAGCGAAGGCGGCTACCCAGCCCCAGGCGCCGGTGCCGTGGTTGAGTCGGGCCACTATGAAAAGCAGGGCGGCGCCGACCAACAGGGCGCCGGCAATGGTCTTGTTCTTGGTAAGTGCTGCTTGTCTGGTATCCATCTGCTGCTACTCCTTGTTTCCTTGCGTGTCTGTTGCCATAGACGGCGGCCCACCTTTTTATCAGGTTGCCGGAAACAAGGCAATAACCAGAATAACACTGCTCTATAAGGTGATGCCTCCGGCTGGTCCGCTAACCGTGACATGGTCGGATACCTCGGGAGGGTGCGACCTCACCGTAACCCCTCCCGTGCTGAGAAGCTCCACGCCGGTGCGCGGCTTGCTGTTCCGGGGCATGGCAGTGTCAAAGGATGTAGCAGTCGTGGTGCGGGGCGCCTGGTTTGGAACCAACCAGGGGTATTAAAGAATGATTGAAAATCTAAAATAACTGATTGGTTGTGGAGAGGGGGAGCCTGGTAAGGATTGCCGGAGTCGGGTAAAAGCTTGCGGTTGCTACAGCAGCATGTTATGACTAGCTTCGTTAAGAATCCGGGACAACCGGGCAAGGAGAATAGATGCAGGAACGTTTGCAGAAGATACTTTCACAGGCAGGAATCGCCTCGAGGCGTGAGTCTGAAACCATCATAGCTGCGGGGCGGGTCGCCGTGAACGGCGTCGTGGTCACCGAACTGGGTACCAAGGCCGACCCGGACACCGACACCATCACCGTGGACGACAAGCCGATCACAGTTGCCGAGAAGCGCGTCTACTTGCTTCTTTACAAGCCGGTCGGCTACATGACCACGATGAAGGACCCAGAGGGACGGCCCATCGTTTCGGACCTTTTGAAGGGGGTCAAGGAGCGCGTCTACCCGGTTGGACGCCTGGACTACAACACCGAGGGACTGCTGCTTCTGACCAACGACGGGACGTTCGCCAACATGCTGATGCACCCCAGTCACGAGGTCGACAAGGGGTACCTGGTGCGGGTGAGCGGCCACGTGTCGCCGGCTCAGATCCAGAAGCTGGCCGAAGGGGTGAAGCTTGAGGACGGCATGACCGCACCTGCCAAGGTGCTCCCGGTGAGCGAAAGCGACAACAACTCCTGGATCTCGATCACCATCCACGAAGGCCGTTACCGGCAAGTGCGGCGCATGTGCGAGGCGGTGGGGCTGAACGTCGTGCGTCTGAAGAGATCGCGCTACGACTTCCTGGAGATCGGTGAGATGAAGCCGGGCGAGTTCAGGCACCTCACTGCGGAAGAGGTGTCCAAACTTAAGCGCAAGACGGTGCCCAGCGGCACCGGGCGCGGACCCAGGAAAACCGGAGTCGTGGCAAGGAGAAAGGTCGCACCGCGCAGGTGAGGTTTGACCTATGCCGGCAGTGATAACAAGAAAAGCCGCCCGAGGGCGGCTTTTTTCATAGATATATTAAAAACTGCACGCACAGGTGGGACTCAGGCCGATGCCGGAGCACTCCCCTCGGCATCGCCATCGGCGGGTTCAGGGAACCCGGAGCCGTCCCACTGGAAGCAGACAGGTATCATCACATTTGGGGTCAAGCGCTCATCTGTTGCTTCTGCTTCGGCGCGCGCGGCACCTTCGCGGGCTTTTTTTCAGCACCACCTTTGGCCGCTAACTTCGCCGCCCGTACGGCGCGCGCCTTGGCCAGATTGTCCGCCAGTCCCTTTTCCTGCGCCATCCGTCTGCGCGCCTCGGAGAAGTTCTTTGCGGTCAGGGCCTGGTTGCTGGGAATACCGAACTGCTTGCGGTACTCGCCGGGCTTGATGCCATGAACCTGCGCCAGGTGGCGTGCCAGCGTTTTCATCCCACTTTTGCCGCAGAGCATGCAGCTAATCTGGTCAGGCTGGAAGGCCTTCTTCAGGGGAACGGCAGGGCCCTTGCCTTCGCCCCTTTCCACCCCCTCGCCGGTCTCCACTTCGAGCTTCTGCAGGGCGCCATGCACCTTCTGCAGTTCAAGAAGCAAATCATCGCCTGACATCTCTGTAACCGAGGCATGTGAAGAGACAATGGTTGCTGTCAATTCGAGCAGTGATGATGCCATCGTTTCGCTCCTCCTTTTAGAGTTTTAGGGTGCGCAAATGAGACGCTTATTATTAAACTATACAAAGGTTTAAAAGCAAGTGATAAATCACTTGTGTAAACAAAAAAAGTTGACTGACTTCACAAAATTCTGCTAGTTTTCCAGCGCTGATTGCTTGGCCTGAGCAGGCCACGAGACAATGAGGGGACTTAAGGCATGCCGAGAATTGTAATAGACGAAATGCGCTGCAAGGGTTGCGGTATCTGCACCATTGCTTGCCCAAAGAAGCTGATCAGGCTGTGCGAAAAGGTCAATATCCAGGGATATGCACCGGCGGAGGCTCCCAATCAGGAGCAGTGCACCGGGTGCGCTCTCTGCGCCGAAATCTGTCCTGATGTTGCCATAACTGTCTTCAAGTAATTCAAACACTGAAAATGTGTTCCCTGCTTATTGATCGACCCGGCCCGGCGCAGGCCCGGACGGCGTCGACAGCCCGAGGCGTGCCTCGGCAGGCAGGATCTGTGGGAGGGTCAATTGTCTAAACGGCTTTTTGTCAAGGGGAACGAGGCCGCCGCCATGGGCGCGGTCGAAGCCGGTTGCCGCTACTACTTCGGTTATCCCATCACCCCGCAAAGCGATATTCCGGAATACCTTTCGCGCGAACTCCCCCCACTGAACGGCGAGTTCATCCAGGCCGAAAGCGAGATCGGGGCAATCAACATGCTCCTGGGCGCCTCCGCTACCGGCGTGCGCGCCATGACCTCCTCCTCGAGTCCCGGCATCTCCTTGAAGCAGGAGGGGATCTCCTACATGGCCGGAGCTGAGCTTCCCGGCGTCATCATCAACATCTCCCGTTCCGGCCCAGGACTTGGCGGCATCGACGCCTCCCAGTCGGACTACTTCCAGTGCGTGAAAGGTGGCGGCCACGGCGGCTACCACATTCCGGTGCTTGCTCCCAACTCCGTCCAGGAGATGTACGACCTCACCATGCACGCTTTCGACCTGGCCGACCTGTACCGTACCCCGGTCATGCTCCTCGGCGATTCCGTTATCGGGCAGATGAAGGAGGCGCTCATTCCCAACCCGCGCCCGGTGCGCGAGCTCCCGGCCAAGGGGTGGGCGGTGCGCGGCAAGAGCGGCGCGGAGCAGCGCGTCGTCAAGTCCCTGTTCCTGGGCGACGGCGAGCTGGAGGCCCACAACTGGCACCTGCACGCCAAGTACCAGGTGATGAAAGAGAAGGAGTGCATGTCCGAGGAGTACGAGACGGCCGATGCCCGCTTGATCGTCGCCGGTTTCGGCTCCGTGTCCCGCATTGCCCACACCGCCGTCACCATGGCGCGGGCCGAGGGGATGAAGGTGGGGCTGTTCCGTCCCGTCACCCTGTTCCCGTTCCCCGAGCAGGCGCTGGCGCAGACCGCGGCTAGGGCCGGCAAGGTGCTGGTGGTGGAACTCAACACCGGACAGATGGTCGAGGACGTCCGTCTCAGCGTAGGCGCCGCCGCGCAGGTCTCCTTCTATGGCAGGCCGCCGGGAGCCGGCTCCCTTCCGTCACCGGAGGAGCTGCTCGAAGTGATCAGGAAGAACTACGACGAGACGGCACGCTAGGCCGGGAAAGGGGTTGATCGATATGCAACAGGTTTTTAAAAGACCGCAGAGTTTGAAGGACGTGCAGACCCATTTCTGCCCCGGCTGCCACCACGGCACCATCCACCGCCTGGTGGCTGACGCCATGGACCTCTATGGGGTGCAGGACCGCACCATCGGTGTCGCGTCGGTGGGGTGCTCCGTCTTCCTGTACGGCTATTTCGATATCGACGTCGTCGAGGCTCCCCACGGCAGGGCACCGGCGGTCGCCACCGGCGTCAAGCGCGCCAGGCCGGACAGCTTCGTCTTCACCTACCAGGGGGACGGCGACCTGGCCGCCATCGGCACCGCTGAGATCATCCACGCCGCCAACCGCGGCGAGGACATCACCGTTGTCTTCGTTAACAACACCACCTACGGCATGACCGGCGGCCAGATGGCCCCGACCACCCTGGTGGGACAGAAGACCTCCACTTCCCCCTACGGCCGCGACAAGTCGAAGGACGGCTCTCCCATCAAGATGGCGGAGCTGATGGCGCAGTTGGGCGGCGTCGCCTACTCCGCGCGGGTAGCCGTGGACTCGCCCAAGCACGTTCTGGAGGCCAAGAAGGTGATGCGCGAGGCCTTCGGGTATCAGGCACAGGGCAAAGGGTTCTCCTTTGTTGAGGTACTGTCCGCCTGTCCCACCAACTGGGGCATGAACCCGCTGAAGGCCAATGCGCGGATCGGCGAGGAGATGATCCCCTACTTCCCGCTGGGCGTGTTCAAGAAGGAAGAGGCGTAGGGCAGCTAACTTAGAACGTAGAACATAGAACCTGTAAATGGTTCTGATGTTCTGGAGGGACGCGGATGCGTAAAGATGTCTTGATAGCGGGGTTCGGCGGCCAGGGGGTACTTCTGGCGGGCAACCTGCTCTCCTATGCAGCTATAGATGAAGGGAAGAACGTCAGCTACTTTCCCGCCTACGGGGTCGAGAAGCGCGGCGGTTCCGCCACCTGCACGGTCGTGATCGCTGACGGCGCGGTCGGCTCTCCGGTGGTCGGGCAGCCCTCGGTGCTGGTGGTGCTGAACCAGGCCTCCCTGGAGCGCTTCGGTGCCCGGGTGCGCCCCGGCGGCGTCCTTATCGTCAACTCCTCGCTGGTCGACGTCTCTGGCCTGGGGCGGACTGACATAAAGGTCGTCCAGGTTGCCATGAACGACATCGCCACTGATCTGGGCGATCTGCGCATGGTGAACATGGTGGCGCTGGGTGCCTACGCCGCCCTCACCGACGCGGTAAAGCTCCCGTCCCTGGCCGCGGCGCTTTCCCAGGCGCTTCCTGAGCGCAACCACAAGTTCATCCCCGCCAACGTCAAGGCGATTGAAACCGGGGCCGAGGCTGCCAGGGCGAAAAAAGAAGCTTGACTTTGCCAACCGGGTTCTGGTATTAAACTTGTCTCTCGCGATGGGGTATCGCCAAGCGGTAAGGCAACGGACTCTGACTCCGTCATCCAAGGTTCGAATCCTTGTACCCCAGCCATATCAACCCCAGCTTCTTTGCAAGCTGCTACATAGTTAGGTCCCATCGTCTAGTGGTTAGGACACCGGCCTTTCACGTCGGTAACAGGGGTTCAAGTCCCCTTGGGATCACCACCTTAAAAACAGCGCCAGAAGCAGGGCGCTGTTTTTTTTTAAGCTGTGCCGGTGCTGCCGCAAGTCAGAGGTCACCGTTTCCCCCCGGGAGTTGCTCGAAGAGTGAGATAAATATAAAGGACGGAGAAAGTCGATGACCAGGACAGTGACCGTTTCAGAAACAACCTCGCCAGCGCAGCAGTCTGCAGCACCCGCCATTCTCGGCATCACCCGCCGCCCCCGGGCCGGCCTATTCGCTGTATTTCTCGCCTTGCTAACCATCTGCCAACTGGCACTGGTCACGCCGCTTCATGCCGCCGACACCGTCTTCACCAGCACCACTGCCATCAAGGAAGAGGCGGTGCGCTTCGCGGGAGAGGGGAAGCTGTTCCTGAAGGGCCCGGTCGATCCCTACCTCACCGGGACCGTCGTGACCGCCGGTCTGTTCGGCCTGACCTACCTCTTCGACGAGAAGATCCGGGACGAGTTTGACGGCCCGCACCACGGAGTAATGAGGGGTATCACCGATGCCGGCAACGCTGTCAGCAACCCGCTGCTCCATCTCGGCGTCGCCGCCGCCTTCTACGGCGCCGGTGCGGTGACCGATCAGGCGAAGGTCATGAAGCTTGGCGAGGAGATGGGGGAGGCACTGCTTTTGGCCGACGGCGCCACCTTCGTGCTCAAAGGGGTGATCGGGCGGGGCCGTCCGTACCAGACCGACAGCAGCTCGAGCTACCGCCCGCTCCAGTTCAAGGGAGGCTACGACTCCCTCCCCTCGATGCACACCGCGAGCTCCTTTGCCTTGGCACACGTGGTCGCCGACAAGACCGACAGTTTCTACGGCCAGGCCGCCTGCTATGCCGCCGCCAGCCTGGCCGGCTTTTCCCGCGTGTACCAGACCAAGCACTGGGCCAGCGATGTAGTATTGGGTGCTGCCATCGGGGAGTTGGCCGGTGCCGCCGTTACCAGGTATCGTTCAGCCCCCGCCGGCAGCGTCACCGTGGCCCCGATGGCCATCGACGGGGCCCCCGCCCTGGCACTGCTGGGCAAGTTCTAACACGCCGCAATCCACTTAACGTAAGGAGCTTCGCATGCTGAAGGCAGTCATCTTCGACTTCGACGGGATCATCGTGGACACCGAGCCGTTGCACTACAAGGCGTTCCAGGAACTGCTAGTGCCTCTTGGCCTGGGCTATTCCTGGCAGGAGTACCTCGATCTCTACATCGGCTTTGACGATCGCGATGCCTTCCGCGAGGCCTTCCGGGTACACGGTCGGCCCCTTTCCGACCAGGAGCTCAAGGAGCTTATCAAGGGGAAGGCCGAGGCATTCCTCAAGATTGTCTCTGGTGGTGTCGGGCCATATCCGGGCGTGGTGGAATTGATCCGCTCCATCTCCGGCAATCTCCCGCTTGCCCTTTGCAGCGGCGCCCTCCAGAGTGACATCGAGCCGATTCTGGCCCAGTTGGGTCTGACTGACGCCTTCGACGTCAAGGTGACCGCCGACGAAGTCGCGGCGAGCAAGCCCGACCCGGAGAGTTACCGTCTCGCCGTGCAGCGGCTTCAGGAGCGTTTCCCGGGGCAGGTCGAGGCGGCGGATTCCATTGCCGTCGAGGACACCCCGGCTGGCATCACCTCGGCGACCGGCGCCGGGTTGAAGGTGCTGGCCGTCACCAACAGCTACCCTGCCGAGCGGCTGACCGGCGCCTGCCGCGTGGTCGATACGCTTGCCGGCGTCGATCTCGAGGGGCTGCGCCTGCTCGTCTGATCCCATGCTGAAACCTGCCGTTATCGACTCCATACTCCCGGAACTGCTCGCGGTACTGCAAAAGGGAAACGTCGCCGTACTGCAGGCGCCTCCCGGCGCCGGCAAGACTACCCGTGTGCCGCTGGCCCTGCTCGATGCACCGCTCTTGGCAGGTGGCAGGATCATCATGCTTGAGCCGCGCCGCCTCGCCGCCGTCAATGCCGCCCGCTACATGGCCCAATGTCTGGGCGAAGAGGTGGGCAAGACGGTTGGCTACAGCATCCGCTTCGAGCGCAAGGTCTCCAAGGCCACCCGCATCGAGGTGGTGACCGAGGGTATCCTGGCCCGCCGGTTGCAGAGCGACCCGCTCCTGGAAGGGGTGGCGGCGGTCATCTTCGACGAATTTCACGAACGAAGCCTCACCTGCGACCTTTCCCTTGCCCTCTGCCGCGACGTCCAGCTTGGGCTGCGCGAGGACCTGCGCCTGCTGGTCATGTCCGCGACCCTCGACGCCGACCCGGTAGCGAAGCTCCTGGGCGGCGCCCCGCTGATCACCAGCGAAGGGCGCCAGTTCCCCGTCGATGTCCGCTATCTCAAGGCCGACCCCGCCACACGGCTCGCCGAAACCGCCTGCGCCGGTGTGATGAGGGCGCTCGCCGAGACCGAGGGGGACGTCCTGGTCTTCCTGCCCGGGGCTGGAGACATCAGGCGCTGCGAGAGCATCCTCCAGGCCCAGGTCGGCTCCAAGGTGATGATCGCCGTCCTCTACGGGGACCTTCCCTTTGCCGCGCAGGAGCGGGCCATCCTTCCCGGCGAGCACCGCAAGGTGGTGCTCGCCACCAACATCGCCGAAACCAGCCTCACCATCGAGGGGGTGCGGGTGGTGGTCGATACCGGCTACTCCCGCCAGCTCCGATACGACCCGTCCACCGGCCTGAACCGCCTCGACACCATGCGCATCTCCGCGGCCTCCGCCCAGCAGCGCGCCGGCCGTGCCGGCAGGGTGGCCCCTGGCGTCTGTTATCGTCTTTGGACCGAGCACACCCAGAGTGCGCTGCTTCCCTTTACTCCCCCCGAGATCAAGGTATCCGACCTGGCTCCGCTTGCGCTCGACCTGGCGCAGTGGGGTGTGGCCGATCCCGCCTCGCTGAGCTTCCTCGATGCGCCCCCCGCCGCCCATCTTGCCGAAGGTCGGGCTCTCTTGCGCGCCTTGGGCGCGCTCGACGCGCGCGGCACCCTCACCGATCTTGGCGCCAGGATGGCGACGCTCCCCATGCACCCGCGCCTGGCCGCCATGCTGGTGGGATCCCTCGCCGTGGGGGACGCTCCGCTTGCCTGCACGCTTGCCGCCATACTCTCCGAACGCGACCTCCTGCCGCGCGGCAGCGGCAGCATCTCCGAGAGCGATCTGCTGGACCGCCTTGACGCGTTTCGCGAACGGCGCGACCCGCAGGGGGCGCGCACGGTGGAGCGGCTGGCTGCCTATTTTCGCGGCACCGTCGCCGTGGCCGATGCCGCCACGCCTGCCGATGCTGCCACCGTGGGGCGGCTGCTCCTGATGGCCTATCCCGACCGTGTTGCCCGGGAGAGGAGCCCCGGATCAGGACGATACCTGATGGCCAACGGCACCGGCGCCAAGCTCTCCCCACGCAGTAACCTCAGGGCGCAGCCCTTCATCGTCGCCGTCGAGGTCGAGGGTGGGGCGGGGGAGGCCGATATCCACATGGCGAGTTCCGTGTCGCTGGAGGCAATCCGGTCCGGATGTGCGGCCGGCATCACGCGTGAGCGCAGGGTATTCTGGGAAGAGCGCGAGGGGAGGGTGGTCGCCCGCGACGAGGAGCGGCTGGGTGCCGTGGTCCTTTCCGAACGGGCGGCGGTCCCGGAGAAGGAAGAGGTGGTCGCGGCGCTGTTGCAGGGGATTGTTTCCGGCGCGGGCATCGACGGGCTGAACTGGAGCGGCCAGGCCGCGCAGTACCGCAACCGGGTCCGCTTCCTGGCCCGTACGCTTCCCGAGGAGGAGTTGCCTGACCTGTCCGACGAGGCGCTCGCCGGGAGCATGGGGCAGTGGCTGCTTCCCTACCTTCAGGGGGTGAGGAGTCTGGCTCAACTGGCCAAGGTAGATCTGCTGCAGCCGTTGAAGTCGTTGCTCGATTATCGGCAGCAGCAATTCGTGGAGCGGGAGGCCCCCACGCACCTGCAGGTGCCCAGCGGGTCCCGCGTTGCGCTGGAGTACTCGGCGGAGGGTGAGCCGTTTCTGGCGGTCAAGCTCCAGGAGATGTTTGGGTTAGCAGAGACGCCGCGTCTGGCGCGGGGCAGGGTGCCGGTCCTGATCCACCTCTTGTCGCCGGCGCGGCGGCCGATCCAGGTCACCGCGGACTTGAAGAGTTTCTGGAACGGGGCCTATCGTGAAGTGTGCAAGGAGTTGAAAGGTCGCTACCCGAGGCATCCCTGGCCAGACGATCCCTGGAACGCACCGGCGACGAGACATGTGAAGAAGAGAATGTGAAGTTAGTTGATGTTGGTGAAGACGAGTGACCCGTCCTTGTGCAGGTAGCTTCTGATGCTGCCGGTCACCTCGGGGATGCCGGCGCCGTTGTCGAGGTAGTTCCGCGTCACGTTGACGCCGTTTTTCCAGAGTTCGAAATGCACGTGGGGACCCGTCGATCTACCGGTAGATCCCGACAGCGCCACGGTCTGCCCCGCCTCCACCTGGTCCCCCACCTTGACGTCGAGCTCGGAGTTGTGGCCGTACATGGAGACCATGCCGTCGGCATGTTGTATGGTCACCAGGTTCCCGTAGCCGCCATGCGCGGCGCTCTCTATTACCCTGCCTGCCGCAATCGCCTTCACCCTGGTGCCGGTCGGTACCGCGATGTCCACACCGTTGTGATGCCTCATCCCGCCGTCGATCGGGTCGTGCCGCATGCCGTACCCGGAGGTGATTACTCCATGTACCGGAAGCTTGGCGTCCATACCCGAGAGATCAGGTGCCTCGTAGCTAGAAGATTGCTGCGCCTTCGGGCCGGGTTTCGTTTTCTTCGCTTCGCGCAGCACTCGGACCGCACCGTTGGTGGTCGGGGTGTTGGTGAAGACCTCAACGCCGTTCTCGTCGGTATAGCGGAAAAAGTCCGCCTGCGCCGGCGCGACCCAGAGCACGCACAGCGCCGCTGCCGGCAGGAGTGTACCCGCCAGCCGTGCTGTTACCTGCCGCCGTTGTGCAATTGCCTGTTTCTTCACCGTTAATCCCCGGGCCGAACTGGTGCTTGATCCCATGCTTGCAGCAGCCGGTACTATAGTACGGCAGCCGCTGCTTGGCAAGTGGCGACTGTGCCGCGGGGAGGGGGCTGCTCATTGCCTGGCATGCGCCGTCCCCGTGACTGTCAGGGGGTGTGTTAAGTTTAATCAGGTGCGGGGCAGAGTGGGCACTTCTCTTGCTAGGTATAGGGTGCTTTGGCTTGATTATGCTGTAAAGCCTTGGAACTTCATAGACGTAGATAAGCGTTCTGCTTATTTTTTAGACACTGCTGCACAAAAAGGAGGCTGTACCGTGGAGATGTTTGGGCAAAACGTATTTAACCAGTCCGTTATGAGAGACAAACTGCCGAAAGCTGTTTTCAAGAACCTCAAGAAAACCATCGACGAAGGTCTGCCGCTGGATCCCTCCATCGCAGATGTCGTCGCAGCGGCAATGAAAGAGTGGGCCGTTGAGAGGGGCGCAACGCACTTCACTCACTGGTTCCAGCCTATGACCGGCATCACTGCGGAAAAGCACGACGCTTTCCTTTCCCCGTCGGAGGGTGGGGCACTACTGGAGTTCTCCGGCAAGGAGCTCGTCAAGGGCGAGCCTGACGCATCCTCTTTCCCGAGCGGCGGCCTGAGGGCAACCTTCGAAGCCAGGGGGTACACCGCCTGGGATTGCACCTCGCCTGCCTTCCTGAGGGAAGAGGCTGACGTTGTTACTCTCTGCATTCCGACCGCCTTCTGCTCCTACACCGGTGAGGCCCTCGACAAGAAGGTCCCCCTGCTCCGTTCCATGGAAGCGCTTTCCACGCAGGCCGTGCGCGTTCTCAAACTGTTCGGCAACAACGATGTCACCAGGGTTACCTCGACTGTCGGCGCCGAGCAGGAATACTTCCTGGTCGACAAGTCCTTCTACCTGAAAAGGCCCGACCTGATGATGGCCGGCAGGACCCTTTTCGGCGCCATGTCCTCCAAGGGACAGGAGATGGAAGACCACTACTTCGGCAGCATCAAGGAAAGAGTGCTGGGGTACATGAAGGAAGTGAACGAAGAGCTGTGGAAGCTCGGCGTTACCGCCAAGACCCAGCACAACGAAGTGGCACCGGGACAGTTCGAGATCGCTCCGATTTTCGAGAACACCAACATCGCCACCGACCACAACCAAATGGTCATGGAAGTTCTCAAGCGCGTCGCCCTCAGGCACGACATGGTCTGCCTGCTGCACGAGAAGCCGTTTGCCGGCGTCAACGGCTCCGGTAAGCACAACAACTGGTCCATGAGCTCCAACGACGGCCAGAACCTGCTCGAGCCGGGTCATACCCCGCACGAGAACGCCCAGTTCCTGACCTTCCTCATGGCGACCATCAAGGCTGTCGACACCTACGCCGGCCTGCTGCGCTGCTCCTGCGCCAATGCCGGCAACGACCATCGCCTGGGCGCCAACGAAGCACCTCCGGCGATCATTTCCGTATTCCTCGGCGAGCAGCTTGCCGACATCATCGATCAGATCGTCGCAGGCGTAGCGAAATCGTCCGAAATGAGCGGTCACATGGACATCGGTGTAAGCACTCTTCCCGCACTGCCCAAGGACGCCACCGACCGGAACAGGACCTCGCCGTTCGCCTTTACCGGCAACAAGTTCGAGTTCAGGATGCTCGGTTCCTCCTTCTCCATCTCGGGCCCGAACATCATCATCAACACCATCATTGCCCAGGCGCTCAAGGAATTCGCCGATGTCCTCGAGAAATCGACCAACTTCGACGCCGACCTGGACAAACTGCTGCAGGAAACCGCCAAGAAGCACCAGCGCGTGATCTTCAACGGCAACAACTATTCCGACGAGTGGGTCCAGGAAGCTGCCAAGCGCGGCCTGCCGAACATTCCCAACACTCCTGACGCACTCAAGGAGCTGATCTCCAAAGAAGCGATGGAGGTGTTCGCTGCTCACAACGTCTTCAACGAGAAAGAAGTTCACGCACGCTACGAAATCATGGTCGAGCAGTACGTCAAGACCCTGAACATTGAAGCCCTGACCATGATCGACATGGCCAACCACAGCATCATCCCGACCGCCATTGAGTATGCGACCACGGTGGCATCCTCCATCAATGCGGTTACTGCAGTATCCAGTAAGCTGGACGTCTCGACCCAGAAGGAACTGCTGGAAGAGCTCAGTGACAAGCTGGCCGCGATGAGCGCCAACACCAAGGCTCTGGAGAAGGCGCTGGAAGACGCACTGAACATCGCCGATGCCGAGAAGCAGGCTGCAGCATTCAGGGCAAACGTCTTCGCCAAGATGCTCGAACTGCGCACCACTGGTGACGCACTGGAGAAGATCATCGCTGCCAAGTACTGGCCGCTGCCGACCTACAGGGAAATGCTTTTTGTTCTGTAATCCCTGGATCTTTACGTGTCTGAAGGTAGGGGCCCCGTGAGGGGCTCCTATTTTAGCTTTGCCAGTAGGGTTCGACAGGTAGGACCGTCTTAACAAAAAACGCTTAACTGATGTCTGCGGCGAACGGATATATTGCAGGCAGCTACCTGCCTAAGTTATAAGCAACAGCGTTGCCGCCATCGATACCGTCGAGTCCCTTAGATTGGCTAAATTACCGTAAAGTCAGGTATCTGCTGGCTGTCTACCGGTTGGCCAAAGTCTTGCAAATAGAGTTGTCAAACACCAAACCGCGGTTTATTAGAACTTGCAATTCTATAGTAAGGTATCTATAATTCGCGGCGCACTGAACGACAAGCGGAGGATAACTGCCTTGAAAAAAGTCGAAGCAATCATAAAACCTTTCAAGCTTGATGAAGTGAAAGAAGCACTCAACGAGATCGGTATCCAGGGCATCACCATCGGTGAGGTGAAGGGGTTCGGTCGTCAAAAAGGGCACACCGAGCTTTACCGCGGCGCCGAGTACGTGGTCGATTTCATTCCGAAAATCAAGATGGAGATCATCGTATCCGACGAAGTGGTCAGCAAGGTCGTTGACGCCATCGAGCAGGCCGCCAAGACCGGCCGCATTGGCGACGGCAAGATCTTTGTCACCCCCGTAGAAGAAGTAGTCCGGATCAGGACCGGTGAGAGGGGCGAAGACGCTCTCTAATTGGCTGATTCTTTACTTAATTTGAAAGGAGACAGTAGATGACACCAAAACAAGTAGTGGAGTTTGCCAAAGAAAACGGCGTGCTGATGGTCGATTTCAAATTCATGGACTTCGTCGGCATCTGGCAGCACTTCACCGTGCCCATGAGCGAGTTCGGCGAGGATACCTTCGAGGAAGGCCAGGGTTTCGACGGCTCCTCCATCCGCGGCTGGCAGCCCATTCACGCTTCTGACATGATCATCCTGCCGGATCCGACCACTGCCAAGATGGACCCGTTCACCGCGGTGCCGACCCTCTCCCTGATCTGCGATATCTTCGACCCGATCACCAAGGAAAGCTACTCCCGTGACCCGCGTAACATCGCCAAGAAAGCGGAGAGCTACCTGAAGTCCACCGGCCTCGCCGACACCGCTTACTTCGGACCGGAAGCCGAGTTCTTCATCTTCGACGACGTCCGTTACGACTCCAACGCCAACTCCTCCTTCTACGCCGTCGACTCTTCCGAAGGCGCCTGGAACACCGGCCGTGAAGAGTTCCCGAACCTCGGCTACAAGCCGCGCCACAAGGAAGGCTACTTCCCGGTCGCCCCGACCGACTCCCAGAACGACCTCCGTAACGAGATGGTCATGGAGCTCCAGAAGGTCGGTATCCGCGTCGAGTGCCAGCACCACGAAGTCGCCACTGGCGGCCAGGCCGAGATCGACATGCGCTTCTCCTCGCTGGTCGACATGGCTGACCAGCTGCAGTGGTTCAAGTACGTCATCAAGAACGTCGCCAACCGCAACGGCAAGACGGTAACCTTCATGCCGAAGCCGCTTTACGGCGACAACGGTTCCGGTATGCACTGCCACATGTCCCTGTGGAAAGACGGTACCAACCTCTTCGCCGGCGACAAGTACGGCGGGCTTTCCCAGATGGCTCTGTACTACATCGGCGGCATCATCAAGCATGCCCGCGCCCTGTGCGCCTTCACCAACCCGACCACCAACTCCTACAAGCGTCTGGTGCCGGGCTTCGAGGCTCCGGTGAACATGGCTTACTCCAGCCGTAACCGTTCCGCCTCCCTGCGCATCCCGATGTTCTCCACCAACCCGAAGGCAAAGAGGATCGAGTACCGTACTCCGGACCCGTCCTGCAACGGCTACCTCGCGTTTGCAGCGATGCTGATGGCAGGCCTCGACGGCGTCGAGAACAAGATCGACCCGGGCCAGCCGCTGGACAAGGACATCTACGGTCTGTCCCCGGAAGAGCTCTCCACCATCCCGTCCGCTCCGGGCAGCCTGGAAGAGGCTCTCAACGCCCTCAAGGACGACCACGAGTTCCTGCTCAAGGGCGACGTGTTCACCCCGGACGTCATCGACAAGTGGATCGAGTACAAAACCGAAGCCGAAGTCAACCCGGTCCGTATGCGTCCGGTACCGCTCGAGTTCGCTCTGTACTTCGACATCTAAGCAGTTGTGCTCCTACGGGCAGCAAAAAAGGCGGGGGATTTCCCCCGCCTTTTTCGCGTCTCATGCGGTGAGTGTTGTGTCCTCGTGGTGTCTATAGACGGAGTCTTTATCCTTGAAGGCATGCGGAAAAACTGATACCTTCACCGTTCGCGGCCTGGTAGACGACAGGCGGGCAGGAGGAATGGTTGCAGCAACATGAGAAGGTGACAAAGCTGGTGGGATGGTTTGCCAAAGCGGCCCTGCGCCATGCCGAGGCTCTCGAAGCCATGGCCGAGGATCTGGCCGCCGCCGAAGTTGCAGATCTCAACCGCTACTACCATGCCCTGCAGCGTGAAGGCGGCGTGCCCGATTTACTGCGCCTGCTCGAAGATCCCGATCCGGTCATTGCCGGCATGGTGGCCGTGTATGCCATGCGGGAGGCCCCCGAACGCTGCGTGGCCAGGTTGAGCGTCATAGCCCGCGAGCCGGGGCTTATGGGGTTTCGAGCTCAAACCGCCTTGGAGCGCTGGGAGAGCGGCGAGTGGGAGCAGTAGAGGCGGTCAGCCGCAGCAGAAGTGCGTACTACAGGGTTCTATGCCCAATTTCATACCATCGAGGGAGGTTGCTATGTCTGAATTTAACAACGTAACGGTCGTCAAAGAGGCCAATGTCTATTTCGACGGCGGCGTGACCAGCCGTACCATTTTCTTTGCCGATGGGTCCCGCAAGACCCTGGGCATCATGATGCCCGGCGAGTACACCTTCAATACCGGTTCCGCGGAACTGATGGAGATCATGTCCGGCGAGATGACCGTGCTGCTTCCCGGTTCCCCGGACTGGGTCACCATCAAGGGGGGCGAGGCTTTCGAGGTTCCCGAGAACTCGAGCTTCAAGCTGAAGGTCTCCGCCGTCTCCGACTACTGCTGCTCTTTCCTCTAAAACCAGACTATTGGCCACGGAGAAAATCTGAGGACTCCTGAGAAGCCCACCTCGGGGGCACGTTTTCCTCGGCATCTCCGTGGCCGATCGCTTTCGGTGTTTCATGGCCACAGATAAATCTCAGATAATCGGCCGCTTCGCGCCGTCCCCGACCGGGCCGCTGCACGTCGGCTCACTGGTTGCCGCGCTTGGGAGTTACCTGATCGCGAAGAAGGCGGGAGGTCTCTGGCTGCTGCGCATGGAGGATCTGGACCTGCCGCGCGTGGTGCCGGGGATAGCCGACGACATGATGAGGACTCTGGAGAAGCTCGGCTTTGCCTGGGACGGAGAAGTGCTGTACCAGAGCAGGCGCACCGAGCATTACCGGGCGGCCGCGGAAGAGTTGCAGCACCGAGGCCTTGCCTACGCCTGCGGCTGCACCAGGAGCGAGATAGCCCAGATCGCCTCGGCACCGCATGAAGAGGGCCTGGTCTATCCCGGGTTGTGCCGCGAGGGGTTGCCGCCCGAGAAGGTCGAGCGGGCGCTGCGGGTCAAAGTCTATGACGAGGTGATTTCCTTCGACGACGGGATCATGGGGCGCTACAGCCAGCACCTCACTGCGTCCTGCGGGGATTTCGTCATTCACCGGGCCGACGGGCCATATGCCTACCACTTGGCCGTGGTGGTCGACGACGCAGCATCGGGTGTCAACCAGGTGGTGAGGGGGGCAGACCTGCTGGCCTCAACACCACGCCAGATCTACCTGCAGTGCATCTTCGGCTTCCCGACGCCTTCCTATTACCATCTGCCGCTGGTCACCGGCCCCGATGGCGCCAAGCTCAGCAAGCGCGACAACGCGGTTTCCCTCGCCGCCGGGTGTGACCTGGATCGGGAAGGGGGGAGGCGGCTGTTCGCGGCACTCCGCTTCCTGGGGCAGTCCCCGCCGCCGGAACTGCAAGATGCGGCACCGGTGGAACTCCTGGCTTGGGGCGTCACCCATCTTGACGTCGCCACCATTCCCCGTACCCCCGCGTCCTTTCTCTACCCCTGATCTAGGAACGGGGGAGCCGCCTCCGGTATCGTCGCCGACGGGGCTTTCTCCCGTCTCTCCAGTCCATCGCGGATCTGGTCGCTGATCTTTCCGCTCAGTCCCGGTTCCTTCAGCATGTGGCGGATCATGGCGTCGTTCAGCGTCTCGCATCCCGGCAGCAACAGCGTTGGCAGCAGCAGGAGCATGCGCAGGCTCATCCTTTCTTTCTCCTTCTCTCCACCTCGCGCCACTTTTCCAGTTCCGCCTCGGTCACCGGTTGCCACTGCGGTACCGGCGCGGGGTGCCAGTTCTCGTCCACGGCCACCATGGTGAAGACCCCGCTGGCCGCCAGTCGCTTGGCACCGTCAGTTACGTTTTCCGCTTCCACCACCACTTCGACCTCCATGGAGGTGTGCCCCACGTAGATGATGGTGGCCCGGGAGTAGATCACCTCTCCCACGTTGATGGGGGTGTGGAAGGTGATGCGCTGGGCACAGGCGGTGACCACGCGCTTGCGGGAATAGCGCCAGCAGACCACGCCGGCGGTCTTGTCCATGATGCTCATGATCACGCCGCCGAAGATGTTTCCGTACGAGTTGGTATCCTTAGGGAGCAGCGTCTCGATCAGCTCCGCCTTTCTGTTCTCCATGTGCATCTCCTTTTATGGCCCTGCCATCTCAACTCATGTGAGCAGTATAGCTGATGGTCCGCGATATGATACGACATTTAGCACATTGGTAGCCGAAATTTTTCATGTCATTAAAAAAAGAGGTTGACTGGGGAAGCCGCTTTTGCTATAAACAGGATCTCTGTTGAGCGGGAATAACTCAGTGGTAGAGTGCAACCTTGCCAAGGTTGAAGTCGCGGGTTCGAACCCCGTTTCCCGCTCCAATTAATTAACAAAACCCCGGTAGCCTGAAAGGCTCCCGGGGTTTTTGCATTGCGCCCGGCGGCAAAGGAGCGTGGCCATGCAGCTCAGCGAAGGGGAAATTGTACTGAGAACCGAGGACGTGGTGCAGGTCGTGGCTGAGATCCCCGAGCAGCATCGGCACCTACGCACCACGCTGAAGCTTGCCGACGGCACAACCATCACCCTCCAGGAGGCCACTGTCGCTGCCATCGTACGCGCCTATATCGCGATCAAGACCGATCCGGTCAGAAAGACCATCCAGTTGTCGGGGCGCAGGCTCACCGAGCGCAAGTCCGGCTACGCCGCTTGGCAACTGATGGAAGAGCAGGAATAGCAGACCCTCCGGTGACCGCCCCGCCCCCGCGGCTGCTTGCCGGAGGATCCGCATCCGGGGGGCACCAGTGGCAACAAAAAGGGAGACCCGCGCGGGTCTCCCTTTTCCATTTCAGCTATGGGAATGTCTGTTACTGCAGGAACGTTTCCTCGATGAAATCCGCAACGGCGCTCGGGTCATTCAGGTCAAGTACCGGCACGTCGAGGTCGAGGTCGGCGTCGCTGGCCACCGCGACCAAGGTGGGATCGTCGGTCTCGCCGCGGCAGAGGAGCGTAGTGCTTCTCTCCTGGCGGTTAACCTCGATCTTGGGCATGCCGCTCTTCTTGAAACCCTCGGTGACCACGATGTCCATGTCGCTGAAATAGGTCTCGATCAGTTCCTCGATGGGAGGGGACTGGGTGTGCTTCTTGACGATGGCGAGCTTCTCCGGTGAGGAGATCAGCATGGTGTCGGCGCCTGCCGCGGTGAGTCGGTAGCTGTCCTTGCCGGGATGATCGATATCGAAACGGTGCGCGTCGTGCTTGATGACCCCCACCTTGTAGCCGCGTGCTTTCAGGTGCACAATCACCTTCTCCAGCAGGGTGGTCTTGCCAGTCCCCGACTTCGCTACAAAGGATACTGCCTTTACCGTCATGTAATTCCTCCTGTATTGATAACGTCTTCCGGTGTGTTGAGATTCAGGAATGCCGTGCCGGCTGGGTCGAGAAGCGCAATCTCCTCGGGACCAACCTCCTTGACCTTGGCCTGCGGGTACCAAGCGTAGGCGCAACACTCACCTTGTTCCAGCAGGTTTCGGATCGGTGCCAGGCATCTTTTCGAATACAGTGCGAAGAGCGGCTCGTATCCCTGCTTGGTCTTCGGTACCACCGCGTCACATCCCTCCCTGAGCGCGCAAAGATGCTGCAGGATCGCCTTGCTGGGGAAGGGTAGGTCGCAGGAAGATACAAAGATCCATTCGCTGTCGGTGCCGGCCAACGCGGTGTAGACCCCACCCAGGGAGCTGCCGGGGATAAGGTCGGGGAGGACCTTAACGTCATAGCCAGCGAAACGCTCCCCACGGTCACCCACCAGCACGACCTCGGGGAAGCTCTCCCTGAACAGGTCGAGTACCCGCTCGAAGAGAGGCCTCCCCAATAGTTGCAGGAACGCCTTGTCCCGCCCCATGCGGCGGCTCTTGCCCCCCACCAGGATTACGCCCGTTATGTCGTCTGCCACGAAATCCGGCATCACTGCTGACTCCGCTTTGCTCGCCCTTGTGTGATCCGCAAACCAGCCTCGTTTATACCATAAGTCCCGTCGGCGGTGGCAGAAATTAAAATCCCGCCCCGGTGTTTGCACTTAATAAATTTATGCTAACCTCTCCGTTGTCCTCGGGCGCGACATCCGAAGCCTGCCGTCTGGGCATGCCCACGAGTGCGATGGGGGGTGGCCATGTTTAAGATACTTGTCGCTGTTTCTGTTCTCGCATTACTGGCTGGTTGCTCGATGAACATGCGGCTGGCGCAAAACGGCACGTCCACCTCACCGGGCGGGGTGATCCGGCTCAAAGTTCAGGCGGATCCCCAGCTCAATCGCTACGACAGGAACTCCCACGCGCTGCTGCTGTGCCTGTATCAACTCAGGGAGCCGGAAGGTTTTAGGCAGTTAGCGCAGCACAAGGATGGAGTGCCGAAACTCTTGGAGTGCGGCCGTTTCGACCCGTCAGTGGTAAACGCGCAACTCCTGGTCGTGCAGCCGGGCCAGACCCTCAGCCAAAGCTGCGACAAGGCGGCCGGCACCCGCTACCTGGGGCTTGCCACTGGCTATTACAGCTCAAGTAAGCGGAAGGTGACGGAAGTGGTCGCTCTACCTTCTGGCACTGTGGACAACGGTCCGCAGGGGTTACTTCATCTTGACCTCGGCGCCCAGGAAATAACCAGTGCGAGGGTGGAATGAACACGGCCCAGCGTCCCATTTTCTGGCACCAGGGCATGTTCCTGCAGCCGCAGCATTTCCAGCTTGTCGACCGCAGCATGCACTCCCTGCTGATCCCGTACCAGAGCCACTTGGCGCCCAACTTCTGGGGGATCTCCCGCGCTACGGTCAGGACTAGCTCCAAAGGGTTGCCATCAATCGAGGTTACCAGTGGCGCCTTTTTGTTTCCCGACGGGACCTACGTCGAACTCCCCGGTAACGCGTTAGTCGAGTCGCGGCTGATCCCGGAAGAGGCGCCGGGGAAGGGCGCCTCACTGACGGTGTATCTGGGACTGAAAAAATGGCAGGCCCGGGCGGAAAACGCGGCGGTCCTGCAGCAGGGCGTTGCCCCTGGTGGATTCACTACCCGATACTTGGTAGCCGCCGAGGGCGCTTCCAGCCCCGACCTGCACGCTGGCGGTCCCGCTGCGGAAGTACGGCACATGGACCATGCTTTAAAGCTCTTCTGGGACAGCGAACTAGACCTGCTGGGCGACTACCTGCTGCTCCCCGTGGCACGGCTGGAGAGGCGCGGGGCCGAACTGGAGATCGCCCCCGATTTCATCGCCCCCTGTCTCACCATCGCCGCCGTGCCACTGCTGAATGAGTTGGTGCTGGGGATACGGGACCTGGTCGCGGTGCGTTGCCGCCAGATGGAAAGCTGTAAGAAGCAGCGCGGCGTCCAGAGGGCGGAATTCGGCTCGAAGGATTTGGTTTACCTCCTTGCCCTCAGGACGGTAAACCGCTACCTCGCCCAGCTTGATCACCTTATCCTGGCCCAAGTTCACCCCTGGCAGGTGTACGGCGTCCTCGCACAGCTCGTGGCCGAACTGTCATGCTTTGACGAGTCCGTCGCCTGCTTGGGGGACGGGGAGGGCGGTGGGGCCGCATTTCTCCCTGGCTACAACCACCTAGACATCGGCGGCTGCTTCGCCTCTGCGCATGACCTGATCCTGAAGCTCCTGGACCAGGTTTGCACCGGGCCCGAGTATGCCCTCAGGCTCTGCTTTGACGGCACTTACTATTCCGCGGACCTCACCCCCGCCCACTTCCAAGGAAAGAACCGTTTCTACCTTGCGGTAACTACCGAAACTGACCCCGCTGCAGTACTGGCCTACCTCACCGGCCTCGCCAAGCTTGGTGCGCGTGAGAGACTCCCTCTCCTGATCGCGCAGGCCTTGCCGGGTGTCCCCCTGGAGCCCATGTCCAACCCGCCTCCGGAGCTGCCACGCCGGGCTTCGTCCCTGTACTTCGCCATCGACAGCCGTTCCGAACAGTGGGACCTAATCGAGAAGTGGCACAACATAGCTCTTTTCTGGGATCAGGCGCCTGATGTCCTGGAGGTTGAGCTGATGATCGTCACCAGAGGCTGACCATGAGACTGATCGACTGCTTTATGCCATTGCTGGCCCATGTCGTGGAGTTCCGGAATGGACTGCCACAGTGCAAAGCCGACTATGCCCAGGTGAAGGGGGAGATTAGGGAACTCCTGACACAATCCGAAACGCTGGCGCAGGGTACCGGGTGCGACCTCGACCACTTCGGCCAGGCCCGGTTCATCGTCTGCGCCTGGGTTGACGAGACTCTGCTCGCCTCGCAGTGGCCCGACCGGCAACTCTGGCAGCATGAGCAGTTGCAGCGCGTTTTTTACAAGACCACCGATGCCGGCGTGGAAGCTTTCCAACGCTTGGAGGCCCTGGGGGAGCAGCAGGAGGTGCTGGAAGTCTATTGCACTTGCCTCGCTCTTGGCTTCAGAGGCCGCTACATCGGGGAGCAGGGGGAGTATTTGTTGGAGCAGTTGAGGTGCGCGCAACTGAAGCGGTTTCTGGGGACAGCGGACGCTGTGCCCGCGCTGGATACTCTTACCCTTTGCCCTGGGGCTCTCCCTGACCTGCCGGTCACCGCAGTGCGCAGGCTGCAGACCGACTTCGCCATCACTCCACTGTCGGCGGGCCTGCTGGCGGCGCCGGTCATCCTCTTCGCCATCATGTACCTCGTGTACCGGTATGTGCTGAACGGTCTGGTGCTTCCGAACCTCTAGCGGAGGAGGTGCATCGTGAAGTGGCTCATCTATTGTAAATACGTGCTCTTTGGCGCGGCGCTGCTTCCCATCATGCTGATCTCCCTGGTGATGATCCCGCTCCTTTCCTGGCCGTGGCGCATCGGCATCTTCCTGCCCTTAATCGTGCTCTTGCTGTGGGGGGCTCTGGAAGGGCTCAAAAAGCTCGTTCTGCGCGCGCGGCAGAAACAGCGGCCGGAACCCGCCGCGGCAGACCCGTCGGCACACCCGGCGCACGAGGAATCGGCCCGGTTGGATCCATCGCCGGTGGAACCGGCGCGGCGGGAACGGATTTTCGATCTGCAGCAGAACTTTCGATCGGCGGTGCGCGCCCTAAAGGCATCCCACCTCAAGCAGGAAGGGGATCCGTTGCACGTGCTGCCCTGGTACCTGGTCGTCGGCGCCAGCGGCTCGGGCAAGACCAGTGCGGTGCGAGGGGCCAGGTTGTTGTCGCCGTTTTCCAAGGGGGCGGAAGGAGAGGCAACGGCCAACTGCTCCTGGCACTTCTACGATCAGGGGATCGTGATCGATACTGCGGGACGCTATGCCCTGCCGATCGATCCGGCTTCGGATCACGAGGAGTGGCTCACCTTTTTGTCGTTGCTGAAGAGGTACCGCAGGACCGAGCTTATCAACGGCGTCATAGTCGCCGTGGCTGCCGACCAGTTGGCGGCCGGGGACCCCGTGCAACTGGAGGAACTGGGACGGCAACTGCGCAGCCGCATCGAGGAGATGATCCGCCACCTGGGCGTCACTTTCCCGGTATACCTGCTCATCACCAAGTGCGACCTGGTCAGCGGCATGAGCGAGTTCTGCGCGGAGCTGCCGCCTGAGCCCCTGGACCAGCCGATGGGGTTTTTGAATCGCGAGGTCGATGGCGATGTGCCACGCTTGCTGGAGCGGTTTTGGAAATTGATCGACGGGCAGCTGCGCATGTTGCGTCTGTTGCTGCTGCACCGTGCTGCGGCAACGCCTCCGACCGGCCGTCTGCTCCTTTTCCCGGATCGTTTGCGCGCGTTGCGCCCGGGGCTCGAACTCTTGATGCCTGCCGCCTTTGGCAAGAACCACTACCAGGAGACGCCGCTTCTCCGCGGCATCTTCCTCTGCAGCGCGCTACCGGTCCGAACCCTCACCCGCCCCATGGCCGACGGGCAGCACCCGGCCGTGGCTCATGCGCCGTTTCTCCACGATTTCTTCGAAAAAGTTCTCCCTCGGGATCGCGGGCTGTGGAGTCCCAGTGCCCGCACCCTGAAGTGGCAACGCCTCTCCGACAACCTGGCCCTGGTATGCTGGCTATTGGTGGGCGTCTCGCTGTGTGCCATGCTGACCATCGCCTTCGTCAAGAACGTCGGGGTGTTGCGCCAGGCATCCGTCGCGTCGGCCGGCATGCCACAGTTGCAGGGGAACACCGCCGCCGATCTTGCCGTGCTGGAGACCATGCGGCGCGCTATTGTCGACGTCGAACAAAAGAACCGGAACTGGTGGGTGCCCCGTTTCGGTCTGACCCGCAGTAGCGAAGTAGAGCAGGCCCTGAAAGTACGTTACTGCCTGGCATACAGAAAACACCTGTTGGCTCCGTTCGATGCGCAGATGACCGGCGCGTTGGACGCTCTCTCTCCAACCCTCCCCGATGCCGCCTTCGGCGGCCTGGTTCTGCACCTGAGCCGGCGCTGCAACCTCCTGAAAGGAAGGCTGGCTGGCGAGGATGAAACGGACCTGGCTGCGCGCCCGGCCCCGGCCTACCAGCTACTGGCGTCGCAAGCACAGGGATGGGCCGACCCTGCCGCCGGCAACCTTTACCTCGCCTACGTCGCCTGGCTTGCCGACCCTGCCCAGATGTCCGAGGAGTTGCAACGGCTGCAGCAGCTGCTCAAGCGCCTGGTGATCCTGAAAGGTGCGGACTTCAGTTGGGTGCTGGGGTACGCGGACCGGGAGGAAACGGTGCGGCCGGTTGCATTGCAGGAATTCTGGGGCGGGTCCAGGACGCTGCTGGGGGAACCCCTGCTGGCCCCTTGTTTCACCCGTAACGGCAGAGAGCGGGTAACCAGCCTGCTCGGAGAACTAAGCTCCGCGTACCCCGATCGCGGCGTTCTGGAGCGGGCGCGTGCGGAGTTCTGGCGCAGCTACCGCGGGGCTTCTTTCAACGCCTGGCAGACCTTCGCGTCGCAGTTGCCAAGCGGTGCGCTAAGGCTGATGCCACCTAAGGAGTGGCAGAGTGCGGCGGCCGTCATGGCGGGGGAGCAGAGCCCCTACTTCAACTTCATGCGACGCGCCCTTACGGAGCTACAGCCCTTCGATCCATCCGAACCATTGCCGGTCTGGGTGGCGGAGCTCTACCGGTTCCAAGCCATGAAAAGCGCCGGTCCTGCCGGGGTTGCCTCTTCCCTTTCCGGGCAAGCCAGCAGGGTGGCCGGGACTATCGGCCGGCTCGGCGGCAAGAAACAGGATCTCCCCAGCGACGGCGACGGTGCCAACCTAGCCAGGGAATACCTGAACGCGGTCGCGCAGATAGCTCCAGTGGCCAAATCGAGAGCGCTGGCGCACCGGATGGCGCTGCAGGCCTTCAGTGATTCTGGCGAGGCCGGCAAGTCGCCGCTGTTTCAGGCGGCAGAGGCCGCCCAGCGGCTGAACCAGCTCCTCGTGCGGGGGCAGGACGACGAGATCTTCACCCGTCTCATCTACGGCCCCATCACCTTCTACGGCACCTATATCCGCATGGAGACCGCCTGCGTCCTGCAGGCCCAGTGGGAGCAGACGGTGCTGAAGGAGGTGCAGGGGAGCCGGGATCCCCAGACCCTGCAGTACCTTCTTGGCAAGGACGGGCCGGTCTGGAAATACGTTGGCGACTACGTCAACCCTTTCATCGGCTGGAGCCCGGCACGGGGCTACTTCCCGAAGTCGGCGCTCGGCGGCTCGATACCGTTCAAGCCGGAGTTCTATTCTTTCCTGGCGCAGGGGGGAAAGGCCAAGCTTGCTGCCGCAGCCGCCTCGCCCAAACCGGTCTACAACGTCACCATCAAGGGGCTCCCCACCGACGCCAACGCAGAGGCGCGCATCAAGCCCCAGGGGACGCGGCTGGAGCTGCATTGCGCCACGGGGGTGCAGTCCATCGTCAACATGAACTTCCCGGTGAGTAGGCCGTTTGTCTACATGCCCGAGGCCTGCAGTGATGTCGTGCTGCAGATCGATGTCGGCGACACCACGCTCACCAGGAGATACCCCGGTAGCCGCGGCTTTGCGGAATTCCTGCGCGATTTCCCGGCGGGGCGACACACCTTTTATCCGGCCAACTTCCCCCAGGAAAAAGAGGCCCTGCACCGGTTGGGGGTACGCTTCATCAAGGTCAACTACCAGCTCTTTGGTGCGGGGGACTTGGCTGCCCAGCCGGCAGAATCGCTCCCTGCGCGGGTCCCAGTGAAGATTGCGGAGTGCTGGGACTAGGGGGACACCATGATCAGGGACCTTTGCCTAGAGAAGCTGCTGCTGCCCATCTCTTCAGAAAGCCCTGCCGGGAGCGACCTCCGCTACACGACTGTCTACGAGGAGATCATGGAGGCCCGCCGCTGCGAGGATGCCGTTGCCATGGGGGACTGGCAGCACGACGTCAAACAGGCGAACTGGGACAAGGCCATTTCTCTTGCTACCGCAGCACTGGGAGAAAAGACCAAGGACCTGCAGATAGCGGCGTGGCTTGCCGAAGGGCTGACCGTCACCGAAGGTTTTGCCGGTCTGGAGTTGGGGCTCGAGCTGATCACGGGTCTTGCCGAGCGCTTCTGGGAAACGGTGTATCCGCAGACGGAGGAGGGGGACCTGGAGTACCGTGCCACCCCTTTCCAGTTCCTGGACGGGAAAGTTGCTTTACACGTTCGGCAGATCCCGCTTACCGACCCGGCGCTCACGCCCGGCTACTCGTGGCTTCAATGGCGGCAATCCCGGGAGGTGGGCTCGGAGGCGGAGGTCAAGGACCGCTACGGAGAAATCGACGAGTGTAAGAAGAGCCGCCGTGACCAACTCCTGGCCGAGTCGGCGGTGAGTCCTGAGGATTTCGATGCCGCAGTCGCTCGCTCCAGCGCAGGTTATGCCGCCGCGCTGCGCGGTGGGCTGCTCAGGTGCAGTCAACGAGTGCAACGGCTGGCAACGGTGCTCGAGGATAAGTTTGTGTCCTCGGCGCCGACTGTGGGCGAGCTTGCCGCGGCCATCGACGGTTGCAGTAAGCTCGTCGATACGCTCTACCGGGCCCATGCCGGCAACGCGGCGCCCGCCCCGACGGCAGGGCGTACCAAAGCGGCGCGCGTTGTGAACGGTAGCAAAGGGGAAGAGGCCGCCCTGCACCCGGTGCCGGACCTTGCTGCAGCCGCTGCAGCCGATTGCGCCGGGGAGCTCCCTGAGCATGCGTTGTGGCGCGATGCGCTGGCCATGGTCGCGGCGGGGCAGCTGCAGGAGGCCGTGGCCATGCTGCTCTTCGCCGGTAATGGCACCGAGTCGTTGCGAGATCGCAACCGGGTCAGGCTCCTGATGGCCAAGCTTTGCCTTGAAGCGGGAAGGGCGGACCTGGCCCGGCCGATCATGGAGGAGTTGCACGGAACCATCGAGGAACTACATCTGGAGCGATGGGAGTCGCCACTTTGGATCGCCGAAGTATTGGCCGCCTACTACCGCTGTCTTCAAGCCGATGGCCCCCGCGACAGCGACCTCGACCTTGCCCGCGCGCTGTTCAAGCGCATCTGTCTGCTCGACGTCACCAAGGCAATGCCGTACCCCCACTAGGGATCGGCAGGAGGAGAGACCATGGCTATTTCAGAAAGTCTGCAACACAGGCTGGAGAGAGTGAGGGCGCCCCGGGTCCGCATCACCTACGACGTCGAGGTCGAGGACGGCGTGGAGGTAAAGGAAATTCCTTTCGTGGTGGGTGTGCTAGCCGACCTGTCCGGAACCCCGGACCCTCCTCTGCCCAAGCTTAAGGAGAGGAAGTTCGTGGAAGTCGACCGGGACAATTTCAACCGCGTCATGGAAGCTGTCCAACCTCGGCTCGCCTTCAGGGTCGACAACACGCTGTGCAGCGACGGCTCCCAGCTTGCGGTCGAGTTGCGCTTCACCACGCTGGAGGACTTCCATCCCGAGCGCGTGGTGCAGCAGGTGGAGCCGCTTCGGAAGCTGGTCGAGGCGCGGGGAAGACTCTCCGATCTACTGAACCGGTTGGACGGCAACGACCGGTTGGACGAACTGCTGCAGGATCTTTTGGCTGGCGGCGAGGCCCTTAAGGCCATCTGCCACCGTCCCTTCGGCGGCAGCGGAGCTGGCGGCGAGAGCGCCTGAAAAGGAGGGAACCATGGAAGAGTTGAATCGAGAAAAGGGCGTAGCGTGCGCCGAAGCAGGCACTGCCACCGATCTGATCGATCTCATCGTAAGCGAAGGGCGCCTGGCGCGTTGCGACGAGCAAAAGCCTTACGCGAAGGAGATGCTGGTCGAACTGGTGCAGCAGGTTGTGGCAGGGGAGATGGTCCCCGGCGGCGACCTCGAGCGAATGATCCATGCCCGGATCGCTGAGATCGACCGCCTTATCGGCGACCAGGTGAACGAGATCATTCACCATCCCGAGTTCCGGAAGCTGGAGGCCTCCTGGCGCGGGCTCTCCTATTTCGTGCACCAGGCGGAGACGGGCAGTAACCTGAAGATCCGCGTGCTGAACGCCTCGAAGCAGGACATCGCCAAAGACATGGAGAAAGCGGCCGAGTTCGACCAGTCCACGCTCTTCAAGAAGATCTACGAGGAGGAGTTCGGCAGCTTCGGCGGCGCCTCTTACGGTTGTCTTGTGGGCGACTACGAGTTCGGCAACACGCCGCAGGACCTGTCGCTGTTGACACGGATGTCTGAAGTTGCCGCCGCGGCGCACGCTCCCCTGATCACCTCCGCGTCGTCGCCCCTCTTCGGCGTGGACAGCTACGCAGACCTGGACGGGCCGCGGGATCTTGCCAAGGTCTTCCAGGGAGCCGACTACGCCCGGTGGCGCTCATTCCGGATGTCCGAAGACGCCAAGTACGTGGCGCTATGTCTGCCGCACGTGCTGATGCGGCTGCCGTACGGGCCGGACACTGACCCGGTGGAATCGTTCCAGTTCGAGGAGAACGTGGCCGGCGACCACGGCAACTATCTCTGGGGCAACGCCGCTTACTGTCTCGCCGGCCGCATCACCGATGCTTTCTCCAGGTACGGCTGGACCGCAGCCATTCGTGGCGTGGAAGGGGGCGGGGCGGTAACCGATCTCCCCATTCACACCTTCGACACCGGCGAGGGCGAACTGGCGGCGAAGTGCCCGACTGAGATAGCCATCACCGACCGGCGTGAGAAGGAGCTCGCCGACCTCGGCTTCGTCCCCCTGGTGCACTGCAAGGGAACTGACATGGCCGCCTTCTTCAGCGTCCAGAGCGCCCACAAGCCAAAGCTCTACGACAGCGACGCCGCCAACGCCAATGCCCGGCTATCCTGCCAGCTGCAGTACATCCTCTCCGTGTCGCGCTTCGCCCACTACCTGAAGGCAATGATGAGAGACAAGATCGGCAGCTTCGGGACCAGGAAGAACGTCGAGGATCACCTAAACCGGTGGATCAGCCGTTATGTGCTCCTGGACGACGATGCCGGGCAGGAGATGAAGGCGCGCTTCCCGCTGCGGGAGGCCAGGATCGAGGTGTTTGACCAGCCGGGGCGGCCGGGATGCTATCGTGCGGTTGCCTTCTTGAAGCCGCACTATCAGCTGGATGAATTGACCATTTCCTTGCGGCTCGTCGCCAATCTCCCTTCGCCCCGGACGAGCTGACCGAAGTTGAGATCACCATGAAAGGGAGGACGTCATGGCCTTTGATGCATTCTTGAAGATAGAAGGAATACCGGGAGAGAGCAGCGACGACAAGCACAGGGACTGGATCGAGGTCCTCTCCTACAACTTCTCCGTCACCCAGCCCACCTCCGGCACCGCCAGCAGTGCGGGCGGCGCTTCCGCAGAGCGCGCCAGTTTCTCCGACTTCAGCGTCGTCAAGGTGCTGGACAAGGCGAGCCCGAAGTTGTTCGAAGCCTGCGCCACCGGCAGGCACATCCCCAGCGTAACCCTGGAGATTTGTCGGGCCGGCGGGGACAAATTGAAATACATGGAGTACAAGCTCAGTAACGTGATCATCAGCCTGAACCGCCCCGGTGGCAGCGCCCACGGCGGCGAAGCCATTCCGGTTGAGGAGATCGCCTTCAACTACGGCAAGATCGAACTCGCCTACACCCAGCAAAACCGCTCCGACGGCTCCGGCGGAGGACAGGTTGCCGCAGGATGGAACCTGGAGACCAACAAGAAAGTCTGATCGTAACGTGGCAGGTGGCGGGGGGGCACATGCGATTCCAGCCGGAACCGAGACAATCCTTACTGGACAGGCTCATCGACCATGGGCTGGAAGGTCCGGTTGGCAACGCCTGCTCCTCCCGCAGCAGCGTGAAGTCGCTGATCGACTCGGTGCTGCGCGACCTAGAGAACCTGTTCAACACCAGATCCTTCCCCACGCACAAGGGACTGTCGCACCGGGGACTGGCTTCGCAGGGGGCTGTCCTCCTCCCTTCGCATCTGGAACGCTCCATCCTCACTTACGGCAGCCGTGATTTCAGTCTCGACAACCCACGCTCGCACCGGGTGCAGCAGTCGATACGTTTGGAAATAGTGCGACTGCTGGAGAGTTTCGAGCCGCGGTTGACGGATGTGACCGTAAGGCTTGGCGAATTCCAAGGAGAGCGTAGCCTCAGCTTCCTCATCGATGCCGTCTTGCAGGTAGAGCCGGTAGCCGTCTCCACCGCCTTCGATACCCACTTCGACCTCAACAGTGGCTCCTACACGATCCTCACGTGAGTCCCCATGTCCGATGACTTCCTCGACTACTTCGAAAGAGAGTTAAGCTTCCTGCGTGAGACGGGGAGCGACTTCGCTAGAAAGTATCCCAAGATCGCCGGGAGACTACTGCTCGAGCCCGGCAAGTGCGAGGACCCGCACACGGAGCGGCTCATTGAGGCCTTCGCATTCCTGTGCGCCCGCATTCAGCGCAAGATCGACGACGGCGTGCCGGAAATCACCCAGTCGCTGTTACAGGTGCTCTATCCGCAATTGACGGCGCCGATCCCGTCTCTGTCGGTGGTGAAGTTCGCGCCCCTGTTCAGGAACGTGCCGGAGGCGGGCTACCAGGTCCCCAAGGGGACGCCTCTCTTCTCCAAACCCGTTGACGGCGTGTCCTGCCAGTTCAGGACTACCTACCCTGTCACCCTCTGCCCGTTGGAGGTAATCGATGCCTCTTTGCAGGCGCCAGTAAAGCTGGTGAAAGGCGCGCAGCAGGTGGTGCGGGTTCGTTTGTTGCTGCACAGCGCCTCCTTTGCCGGGGACAGGCTGCGGTTTTATCTGAACGGTCAGCCCCAGCACGTTTTCCCGCTGTACCAGTTGCTGCTGAATCACCTTTGCTCTGTTGAATATGTGCCGCCCGGTGCCTCGGCCGCTGATTCCCTGCAACTGCCATCGGCTTGCCTGCGGCCTGTTGGCTTCGCTTCAGATGAGGGACTTCTGCCATACCCGGAACAGTCTTTCCCTGGGTATCGGCTGCTCCTCGAGTACTTCGCCTTTCCGCACAAGTTCCTTTTCCTCGATCTGACTGGCACCTCCGCACTCTGGAAATGTGCTGCCTCCGGTGATGCCGTCGATTTATTGTTTTACCTGGATACGCACGCGCCGGAGTCCGTGGTGGTTGGGCCGGAGACTTTCTGCCTCTATGCGACCCCCGTCGTCAACAGTTTCCAAAAGATTGCTGAGCCGATCAGGCACAACCACGGCAAGAGTGAGTACCGGATCGTTCCTGACGTAAGAGGTGAGGGGGCCTTCGAGGTACTGAGTGTCGATGAAGTCATGACTTACGAGGCGACTTCCCTTCGTGAGCTAAAGTGCTACCGCCCGGTGTTTTCAGGGGACGGCGTAGAGGATAGTGCAGGGGTATGGCAGTCTCAACGGCGGCCGGCTTCGCGCCTGCACGACGCCGGCACCGAGGTTTTCCTTTCCCTTTGTGAGCCTGTCGATGCTGCCACTGTTCCGATGGAAGAAACGGTTTTGGTCCGCGTCACCAGCTCCAACCGTGACCTCCCTGTCAGGATTCCTTTCGGCGATTCCAACGGAGACTTTGAGACTGAGTCCACCGCCCCGATTACCTCGATCAACTGTCTTCTCAAACCGACGCCCTCTTTACGTCCGTTTCTCGATGGCTCGCAGCAACGTCGCCTGATCTCACATCTCTCCCTGAATTACATCTCCATCGTAGAAGGAGGTGCCGCAGCGCTGAAGCAACTGCTGTCCCTCTATGACTTTGCCTCGTCCTCTATCACCCGTCACCAGATAAGCGGCATCGTCTCAGTGAGTTCGCGCACGGTTACCAGAAGAATAGGATCAGCCTTTTGCCGCGGATTGGAAGTGACGGTTGTCTTCAATGAGGACAAGTACGTCGGCAGCGGCGTCTACCTGTTCGCGTCGATTCTGGAGAGGTTCCTGGGACAGTACGTTTCCATCAATTCCTTCGTGCAGCTTGTGGCCGTGAGCGCAAGCAATGATGCGGTCATCAAGCGGTGGCCGGCCCGAACCGGCGACAAGGTGCTGCTGTGAGAGTACATGCGCCGAATCCATCTGTCCGCGGCTTCTTTGCCACGGTTCGTATGCTGGAGCGGATCCAGCGGGGCCGCCACGAGGTAGCAACTGCCTCGTCGCCAGACACGGAAAAGATCCGCTTCACCGTGAGGAAAGGATTTGCCTTTCCGGCAGGCGACGTCACTGGGATTACCTTCGGTGAGGACGGATCTACCCAGGTCGAAGTTACCCTGATGGGACTAATCGGTCCGGCGGGAGTATTGCCGCATTGGTACCATGAACTGCTTTTGGAGCGGGAACGGGCGCACGATCATGCAATGGGCGACTTCTACGACCTCTTTCACCACCGCCTCGTATCCCTCTTTTATCGTGCGTGGAAGTGCACCTCGCTTTTGCCACAGAAGGAAAGCGACAACAGCGATGTCTTCTCCAATCATCTCTTCAGCTTTCTCGGACTGGGGACCGAGGGACTGCGGGAAAAGCTTTCAGCATCGGAGGCTGCATTGCTGCAGTTTTGCGGGCTGGCAAGTCGGCAGGTAGCATCAGCCGGCACCATTGCCCAGATCGTTCAGTATGTCCTCAGCGTGGATGTCCAGGTCGAGTCGTTTGTACCGCGTATGGTGGGCTTGGAGCCGTCGGAGATGACCATGCTGGGCCAGAACAATTGCCAGCTCGGTGTTGACGCCGTCTGCGGCGGCCAGACCTGCGACATTGAATCTACCTTCCGGCTTTGTCTGGGGCCAATGTCTTTCGACGATTTCATCGATCTGTCGTCAGACCGGAAACTGAAAGAGCTAGCTTCACTGGTCAGGTTCCTGGTGGGACCCGAATACCAGTTCGAGGCCAGGCTCATGTTGAGGAGAGAGGAAGTTCCCGGGTGTAGGCTCGGGGTTGTGACTTCCGATGCAGCTAGGCTTGGCTGTTCCACCTGGCTCAAAGCGCCAGACTCCGTTCTTGATGCCGACCCGTTCGTGACCTTCGATCCCGACCAAATGAGGTTTACAGCATGACATTCACACAACGTGACCGGCTCATTTCCATACGCACGACTTTGGGGGAAGATGCACTTCTCTTGACGGATTTGACCGGGGAGGAGGGGATCTCCCGTAGTTTCAGCTTTGAGTTGTCTCTACTTTCCGAACGTCACTCCATTCCACTCCAAACGCTTCCAGGCAGCAACGCAACTGTCTCAATCACCCTCACTAACGGCAGGAGGAGATACCTGAACGGGACCATTGCCAGTTTCACCCAGGGCAGGTCGGGCGGTGAAGAGGGTGAGGATAGCCGCTTTTCCTTTTACAGATGCATACTCGTTCCCTGGTTCTGGACCCTTAGCAAAAGTGCTGACATAAGGATCTTCCAGAACCGGTCTACCCCGGAGATTGTGGAGCAGGTATTCGAAAACCATGGTTTTTCCTGGTACCGCTTCGATCTGCGCGGGAGTTACGACAAGAGAGAGTTCTGTGTCCAGTACCGGGAAACCGCCTTCAATTTCGTGTCCCGCCTTCTGGAGGAAGAAGGCCTCTTCTATTTTTTCCGGCATGAGGACGGCAAGCACACGATGATCATCGCAGATTCTCCCGATGCCAATCCGCCTTGTCCGTTTCAGCAGAACGCCTCATCGCGTTCCAGCGCGACCGGCACCAGGAACGAAGATGTGATCACCGCCCTGGAAACCACACGCTACATGCATTCCGGCAGGTACTCCCTTAATGACTACAACTTCGCCATTCCAAGGACGGGATTAAAAGCGGAAGCTCCCGCCGTAGCCCAGACACAGACGGCGAAATGTGAGGTCTATGACGCTCCGGGTTGCTACGGCAGCAGGAGCGCAGGCGACAGGCTGGCAAGGATCCGCATGGAGGAAGAAGAAACAATGGCCACCGTTATGTTCGGCAGTAGCGATTGTCGTGCCTTTGCCAGCGGCTATCGCTTCAGGCTTAGAGATCACTGCAACAGTAACTGGGAGGGCAAGGAGTTGCTCCTGGTGTCCGTGAAGCATGACGCGATGGAAGCATACGCCACAGGTTCCTCTTCCAGTTATCACAACAGCTTCGTCTGCATACCTCATCAGACCCCATATCGCCCGACACGCCTTACACCAAAGCCGGTCGTGCAGGGGACGCAGACGGCTGTGGTCGTGGGGCCGCCGGGAGAGGAGATTCACACCGACCAGTACGGCCGGGTAAAGGTCAAGTTTCTCTGGGATCGGGCAGTGAAGGGCGACGACAGCAGCTCCTGCTGGATCAGGGTGAGCCAGCCACTGGCCGGTAACGGTTGGGGCGCTACATTTCTGCCCCGTGTCGGTCATGAAGTGCTGGTTCAATTCCTGGAGGGTGATCCCGACCGGCCGGTCATCATCGGCCAGCTTCATAACGGGATGAACCTGCCACCCTACCAACTGCCCGCGGAGAAGACCAAAAGCTGTCTGAAGTCGTGTTCGACGCCCGGTGGACAAGGGCACAATGAGCTGCGCTTCGAGGACAAGAAAGGTGAGGAGCAGCTGTACCTTCACGCGCAGCGGGAGCAGGTGAACCGTGTGAATGAGGACTCCGTGGAGTGGGTTGGGCAGGATCGCCACCTCATCGTCAACCGGGACCGGCTGGAGAAGGTGTCGCGCGATCAGCACGTTGAAATTGTAGGCGACTGCAATGAAACCATTGGCGGAACCCTTTCCCTTTCACTGGGCGCGGACGTGCAACTAAAGGTTGCAACCAAGTGCGCGTTGCAGGCAGGGGAGGAGGTAGTTGTCCTCTCAGCAAAAAACATCGTGATCGAATCCCTGACTCAGGTGTGCCTGAAAGTAGGAGACAGCTTCATAGATATTAGCCCGGCGGGAGTCAACATCGTCGGCAGCAATGTGCTGATTAACCAAGGAGGCAGTCCGGCCGTTTCTGCGCGGGCCTCACCTGAGAAACCAAAGCCCCCCAAAGAACCTGAACAGAACCGGTCCGGGCGGTAGCGATCCCAGGCCGCAGTCATCATCTGGGGAGGTGTCATGGAAACTCGAATCGAGCAGATGAACGAGGTGGCGCGCGCGGAGTTTCTGGAGAGGCTTGACGCGGCATTGGTGCGCGACCTGACCAATTACTTCAAGATTGGGCGGGACCAGCGCCTGGAATTCCTGGCGGCCGCGGTCGAACTGGCAGAGAGCAAAGGGTTTAAGTCCGAACAGGGCATGGCTTCTTACGTGCTGGCCCTGTGGTACCTGGATATCGACTTCGAGGAGAAGAGCGCAGCGCTGGAGTCGCTGCTGACTTCCCCTGTGCCCGAGGTGCGTCGCGTGCATGCGCTCAATCAGTGGGTGGAGGCTGTCCTCGGCCAACCGGACAACATTGCTGCCGCAGACGAAGCTTTGCACAAATCCCTGCAGCTCACTGAGCCTTGGGGTAAATGACAGAGCAACAAACGCCTTGGCCTTTGCCGAACGGCAGAGGCCGGGCGATCTTCAAATCTCAAAGTCCCGCCTTTCCTCATCTTCTTCCATAGCATCCAGTCAAATAGCTCCCGTAGAAATTTTGCTGTTGACAAAGGGGATTATCTTCTTTATAAAAATGATAACGGTTTTCATTATCTTGAGGCTGGTTCTGGTAGACGGTTTAGTTGTGAGTGTGGTTAAAGTGTTGAGAGATTTGCATGCTCAGCACCAGGAGTTCGGAGGGGACATGAACGGTGCTGTTGGAGTGAAAGAGGATCTGTTGGCGGTAAACGCAGCCGGTGCGCCTGGGGTAAACCCGAAGTCAAGGGCTGCCTGGCAGGAGTTCGCGCCGCTTTACCCGACCGACGAAGAATGTCTCGCCTCCTTCCTTGCATTGGAACTCGCCGAAGTGCTGCAAGGCGCCAAACCCGCAAACCTCGTCTGTCTCGCCAACAAGCACCGTTCCTGCGGTCGCAACCTCTACCTCCTCTGGAAAGAACATGGTGCCGCGCTCCTCGAAGAGAGCGGACTCAAGGTGCGCATTCTCGACGACCGCGGTTCGTCGGTCCTGCTTCTGCTCTATTCGCAGGAGGCACTGGGCGCTTTGCTCGCACAGAAGAGTGTACGCATCATCCTGGGGAAAGCCGGTTACGGGAACGTCTTCGACTTCGACGCCGTTTTGGACGAACTGGAGACGCGCGTGACGGGTGAGGGCTTCCCGCACGAGATTGGCGTCTTCCTGGGGTACCCCCTGAAGGACGTGATCGGCTTCATGGGGTGGGCGCCGCTTGCCTTCACCGTTCAGGGGCCTTGGAAGATCTTTGGCAAGCCTGAACAGAGCCTGCGCCTGGCCGAATGCCACCGCGAGTGCCGCAGCAGGATGTCTGAGCGCCTGGCTTCGGGATGCAACCCTCTTGAGTGCCTCAGGAATTGTTCCACTACGGCCGCTGATTCGTACCGGCAGAACGTCACCCCTTTTTTGGCTGTATCGTGAAAGTGAATATCAAAACCGAGGTGTGTGTCTCGGAGGAGGGCACGATGTGTATAGCTCTGATCGGCGGAATGGACCGCTTGGGAAAACATTACCTGGAAGAGGCAGAACGCGCCGGGGTTAAACTTCAGTTTTTCAGCACCTCGGAAACCAACATAGCCGCGAAGCTTAGAAAAGCTGACGCAATGGTCATCTTCACCAACAAGGTTTCGCACCGCGTCAAGATAGAGGCGATGCAGGTGGCAAAGGCCAACAACATCCCGGTGCTGATGGAACATGCCTGTGGTGTTTGCACCTTCAGAAACTGCCTCGAATGCCTCGCCCACAACAGCCATTAGGCTGGGGTGTTGCAGTTTCGACTTCATATTGAACCGCATCTGTGCTAGGTGTAGCGTGTTCAACATCAAGACGATACGGCAGGATCTGCATGACCGATGTGACTGACGCGACATCCCGCAGGCTGGCGGTGATGGGGGCTTTACTGCTTCCCTTCACCGCCGTTTGCCTGTTCTATCTCGATATTCCGGTTGCCGTCTTCGTCAGGGATCACCTCTATTCGAACCGGCACTGGATCCGTGCCACGTCGGACCTTCCGGACCTGCTGCTCACGGTGGTGTTGGTCTCCACTGCCGCCTCCTGCTGCTTTTACGTGTTACGCTCCGGTCGGGGCATCCTCGATCGCGCCACCCTGCTGGCCAAAGAGATTCTCTGGCTCGCGCCCACCTCCTATGTCGCCAAGACAGTGCTGAAGATTGCCTTCGGCAGGTCCAATACGCGCTACTGGCTCACCAACCCCGGCGATTACGGCTTTCACTGGTTCCAGATGAAAGAGCACTGTGATGGCTTCCCCTCCGGCCACATGATGGTCATCGTGGCGCTTCTGGCCGCCGGTTGGCGCTTCTATCCCGAGGCCCGTCCCTTTGGCATCTTGCTCTCGGTTCTGCTTGGCGTTGCCCTGATCGCCACCAACTATCACTTTTTGAGCGACGTCGTCGTTGGTGGTTACCTCGCCATCCTGCTCGACGTGATGATAGCACGCCTGCTTTTTTGTCGCCGCCATACCTCGCCGGATCAAGCAAACCCTTTCCCGTAGGGCCGCACCCAGAGTGCCTTCGTTTCCGTTTTTTCCCTTGCATCGCCGGCCGAAATCCCTTATATTTCAACAGCACATCGAAGATATCATGAACGCTTAAACCAACGATACGTAGCAGATGAGCGGGGAGTGCCGCCGCGATCAGATAACGCATGGAAAGGGTTTAGCCGCCGACGGTTAAGCCCTTTTTTGTTTGAGCATAAACAGGTCAGGGAGGCCCAATGGAAAGAAGAGCTTTAACGGCAGGAGACATGGTGGATTCGCAATGCACGCGTTGCAAGGCACTGCTGAACCACACCATCGTGGCGATGGTGGCGGGGCAGGTGGTGCGGGTGAAATGCAACACCTGTGGCAGCGAGCACAACCATCGTCCTGCGAAAGAACCAAAGGCCGCCACCGTGAAGGGAGCAAAGGCTGAAAAAGCGGTAAAGGCACCGCGCACCAGGGCCGCCAAAGCCCCGGCGATATCGGACGAGGCCATTTGGGAGGAGATGATCCAGCCACTCGATCCGGATCTTGCGGTCCCCTACAGCATGGAAGGGAAGTACAAGGCCAACACGCTGATCAACCATCCCACTTTCGGGACGGGCGTCGTAGCGTCGTGCCAGGCGGGCAAAGTCGAGGTCGTCTTCAAGACCGGTCGCAAGCTGCTGAGAAGCGCCTGCTAGTCGGGCATAAGTAGAAGAAGTAAGCAAAAGGGGCTGTCGGATGATTCCGGCAGCCCCTTCTTTTTTTATTTCTTTATCCTGAACCCCGCCCGTTCCCACCCGGAGAGGTCGTTGGCAGGCTTTTGCTCCTTGGTTTTCGGCTGCTGCTTGGGCGCCGCGCTCTTTTGCACCTGTTCTGGCGCAGCCTGCTTGATGGAGAGCGAGATCCGCTTGGTCTGCGGGTCGGCGGAGAGCACCTTCACCTTGACGATCTCGCCTACCTTGACCGCTTCGTTCGGGTCCTTGCAGTAGCGGTGTGACAACTGGCTCACGTGCACGAGCCCGTCCTGGTGCACACCTATGTCGACGAAGGCGCCGAAGGCCGCCACATTGGTGACCACCCCCTGCAGGATCATCCCCTCCTTCAGATCGGCTATGGTGACCACGTCGTCCCGGAAGGCCGCGGTCTGGAACTGCTCGCGCGGGTCGCGCCCCGGCTTTTTCAGTTCGGCCAGGATGTCACGCAAGGTAGGGAGGCCGATGCTGTCGGTGACGTAGCGCTCCAGCTTGATTCCCGCGGAAAGGGCGGGATCGGAGGCGAGCTGCGCCACGGTGACGTTGAGATCCGCCGCCATGCGCTCCACCACCGCGTAGTTCTCCGGGTGCACCGCCGTGTTGTCCAGCGGATTGTCTCCGCCGCGGATGCGCAGAAAGCCCGCCGCCTGCTCGAACGCCTTCGGTCCGAACCGGGCGACCTTCAGGAGCGCCTGCCGGGTCGGGAAGGCTCCGTTCTCGTCGCGGTGCTTCACGATGGCGCGTCCCTGGCTCTCGGAGAGACCGGCGACGTAGGAGAGGAGCGCCCACGAGGCGCTGTTCAGATCGACGCCGACGTAGTTGACGCACGATTCCACGACCGCGTCCAGCGCCTTCTTCAGAAGCGACTGGTTCACGTCGTGCTGGTACTGGCCGACGCCGATGCTCTTCGGGTCGATCTTGACCAGCTCCGCCAGCGGGTCCTGGAGCCTGCGCCCGATGGAGATGGCGCCGCGGATGGTGAGGTCGAGTTCCGGGAATTCTTCGCGGGCGATCTCGGACGCGGAGTAGATCGATGCGCCCGCCTCGTTTACCATGACCGTCTCCGCCTTTACCCCGGCGGAACGCAGCGCCTCGCGCACGAAAAGCTCGGTCTCGCGCCCGCCGGTGCCGTTGCCGATGGCTATCAGGCGCAGGTCGTGACGCTCCACAAGCCGCACCAGTTCCGCACCGGCGCTTTCCGCCTTGGGGCCGCCGGTGTGCGGATAGATGGTGGTCTGCTCCAGGAAGCGTCCCGTCTCGCTGATGGCGGCGAGCTTGCACCCGGTCCTCAGGCCCGGGTCGACGCCCAGTACGCGCCTTCCTCCTGCCGGTGGGAGGAGCAGCAGGTTTCTCAGGTTCTGCGCGAAGACGGCAATGGCGGCCTCGTCGGCCTTGGTCTTCGCCTCGAGCCTCAACTCCACCTCGATGGAAGGCGCGATGAGCCGCTTGTAGGCGTCCGCCGCGACAGCTTCCAGCACGCCCTTAAAGATACTCTCCCGCTTGATCAGCCCGCCCTTGAGGCGCGCCACGATCTCTTCTTCCGGCGCGAGCAGGGTGAGGCGCAGCACCTCCTCCTTCTCGCCTCGCCTCATCGCCAGCATGCGGTGCGACGGTATCGTTTTGAGAGGCTCCTGGTACTCGTAGTACATCTTGAACTTGCCGTCCCGGTCGGCGCCTTCACTGAGAAGCTGCGAGGAGAAGACCCCCTGCTCGCGGGTGAGGTCGCGCACCATGGCGCGCCGGTCGGCGTCCTCGGAGAGCTGCTCGGCCAGGATGTGTGACGCACCTTCCAGCGCGGCGTCCGCGCCGGCGACTCCCAGTTCTTCGTTGATGAACGGCACCGCGGCATCCGCCGCTGAACCGGTGGTCAGTTCCTGTGCCAGGACCAGTTGCGCCAGCGGCTCCAGGCCGCGCTCGCGCGCGATGGTAGCCTTGGTGCGGCGCTTGGGCTTGTAAGGGAGATAGAGGTCTTCGAGCTCGGTCTTCTTGCGGCAGGTGGCGATGCGTGCCGAGAGCTCCGGGGTCAGCTTCCCCTGCTCCTCGATACTTTTCAGTACGGTCGCCTTGCGCTCGGCCAGTTCGCGGTGGTAGTTGAGCAGGTCCTCGATCTCGCGGATCTGTACCTCGTCCAGCTCGCCGGTCTGTTCTTTCCGGTAGCGCGCGATGAAGGGGACGGTGCCCCCTTCGTTCAAAAGCGCCACCGTGGCGAGCACTCCGCCGCGCGGCAGTCCGCTTTCTTCTACAACTATTTCAAGTAACTGTGGTGTATCTGTTGCGCTCATGTTCAAAAAGTCTCCTCCGGAAAAAAGAGGTACTTCTTACACTCTTTGGCCGCCGGGGGCAAGAACTTTCCCTCCCGCCATCAGGGGAGGAAACCCTGCTTCTCGTACTCGGCGAGCTTGCGGTACAAGGTGGCGACACCGATGTTCAACTCGGCCGCCGTACGTGCCTTGTTGTTGCCGGTGACCCTCAACGCCGCCAGGATGTATTCCCGCTCCACCTCTTCCAGCGGTCGCACCGACTCCACGACCCCCGGCCGTGGCAGGGCCGACCTGAGCTCTTCCGGCAGGTCCTCGAGGTCGGCCCGCGTGTCTAGGGAGAGCGCCACGGCGTGCTCCACCGCATTCTGCAATTCCCGCACGTTACCCGGCCAGGTGTAGCGCAACAGCTGGTCGGCAGCCTTCGGGGTGAACCCGGTCACTCTGCGCCCGGCGCGCTTGGACGCTTGCTCCAGGAAGATGCGCGCCAGGGGGAGGATATCCTCGTTGCGCTCGCGCAGGGGAGGGACCCGCACCTCGATCACCCTCAGGCGATAGTAGAGGTCGCGCCTGAAGTTCCCCGTACCCACTTCCTCGGAGAGGTTCCTGTTGGTGGCGGCGACCACCCTGATATCGACCTGGCGTGACTTGTTCTCGCCGACTCGCCGCACCTCCCGCTCCTGCAGCACGCGCAAGAGCTTCACCTGCATCGATTGGGAGATCTCGCCGATCTCGTCCAGGAACAGCGTGCCACCGTGGGCCGCCTCGATGAGTCCCATCTTGTCCCGGTCGGCCCCGGTAAAGGCGCCCTTGGCGTGACCGAAAAGTTCGCTCTCGAGGAGGGTTTCGGTGAGGGCGCCGCAGTTAACGGCCACGAACGGGCGACCCGAGCGCGCCGACTCTTCGTGGATCAGCCGTGCGATGCGCTCTTTGCCCGCGCCGCTCTCTCCAGTTACGATCACCGAAGAATCGACACGGGCGATGCGCCGGGTCAACTCCACCACCTGCCGCATGGCGCCCGAGCGGGCGGTGATGCAGCCGAAGTCCTCGCCCCCAGGGCTGAGGCACGACATCTGGCGCCGCTGTTTCTTCAGGCGCTCCTCGGTGTCCCTCAGTGCCTTGGCCAGGTTCTGGAACACCTCGTCCCCGGTCTCAGACTCGAAGTAGGGGAGATACGGTTCCAGTGCCTCGCCCCACTGTTCCCTGGTCCTCCCCTCGACGTGGCAGACCGCGTCCCCCTTGCCGCAGCAGCGGTCCTCGATGAAGTAGACCTTCTCCCCCCTCCAGTACGAGACGTAGCCGCTGGCGAAGCCGGTCAGGGTCCAGCAGACCGAATCCTCGGAAAGCCCCAGGTGCAACAGGTGCTGCTCCACTTCATAGGAGTCGTACCAGAAGGACTGGACCAGCGGTTCGTCGTCGCTGCCGTCCGAGCGCTTGTTCTCTTCCACCCGGACCATCCCCTGCAGCATGTGCAACTTGGGTCCGGTCCAGCTGTCGGCGAACAGGTCGGGAAACTCCAGTTTCAGGCTCTCCGCCGTCATCCTGCCGTGGGCGTAGCCGAACCGGGTCAGGATGCTGCGCGCCGCTGCCACGCCCAGCGAATCGATTAACTCTTTGCGCAAGAGCCCCAGGGCGATGGCATCGAAGATGATGGCCCTGCGCCCCATGAAAAACATGGTCCCCCCGTCGGGACGGAAGGATAGTAGCTCCCGTAAATCCAGATCCGCCGATTGCATCCCCGCCTCCTGTGCCTATCAGAATAATAAAGCACCTTATCATAATGATAGGTATTTTCCACGTTGTATACGAGCCTTTACTGTAACTCACCGAATATCCATCGAGTTTTTGCTGGCATGCTCGCTGCTATTCCCACATGCAAAGCACGTTATTTGCCAACAATCAACGCAACGGGGCCGGCTCCACAGCAGTGGGCCCCGATGATGATCAGCCAACAACAGGAATGGGAGGTTCACGTGGGGAAGAAAGTATTGGTAGCGCTGTCGCTGCTGGTCGCACTGGGGGCGGGGATGTGCCTGCCGCAGGGTGAGGCCTCGGCGGCGAACATCAAGGGGAAACACGGCTCCGAGGGGCTCGGCTGCGCCGACTGCCACAAGACGGACAAACCTACGGCGGCTGCGGCCGTCGAGGCCTGTCTCGAGTGCCACGGCGGCTACGACAAGATGGCGGAGCGTACCAAGGGGATGCACAACAACCCGCACGACTCCCACCTGGGGAGAATGGCCTGCCTCAAGTGTCACCGGGTGCACGCTCCTTCGGAGTACCTGTGCCTGGAGTGCCACAGCGACTTCGAATTCAAGGACAAGTAGCTCGAACTGTTCCGAACGCGGCAAAACCGCGTCGCACCAACCCCTGAGGGGAATCAAGAGGAGGAATCGATGAGAAGAGTTCGAGGTATCGCGACGGTGCTCGTCGCACTGCTCGCCTTTGCCGCACCGGCAATGGCTGAGAAGGAGATGAAAACCGACGTAGTCGTGGTGGGCGCCGGCACGTCTGGCCTGGCCGCCGCGGTTCAGGCGCTGCAGCTGGGCGCGAATGTGGTTGTGCTCGAGAAGCAGGCCAAGGTGGGCGGCACCGGCAGCTTCTGCGAGGGCGTCTTCGCCGCGGAGAGCAAGCCGCAAAAGCGTATCGGCATCGACGTCAGCAAGGATTTCGCCTTCAAGCTGATCATGAACTACAGCCACTGGAAGGCCAACGGCGCCCTGGCCAAGAACTTCGTGGACAAGTCCGCCGAGACCATCGACTGGCTCGACAACCTGGGCGTGAAGATCGAGTACGTCGGCGTCGGCGGCTTCGGCGGCCCGCTCACCTGGCACGTCATCGCCCCGGGCCCGGACTACCCGGACAAGAACCCGAGGGACTTCCACTGCCAGAGGATGATCAACGTCTTCGAGAAGTACGTGGTGGATCACGGCGGCAAGATCCTCCTGGAGACCCCGGGCACCGACCTCATTACCGAGAACGGCAAGGTGGTCGGCGTTGTGGCCAAGGACAAGTCGAGCGAGGAGCTGAAGGTCAGGGCCAAGGCCGTCATCATCGCGACCGGCGGCTTCGCCAACAACAAGGAAATGATGAAGAAGTACGTCGCATACCCTGACGTGATCCCGGTCGGCAACATCGGCAAAGACGGCGACGGCATCAGGATGGCCGAAAAGGCCGGCGCGCAGCTCGAGGGTATGGGTACCGTCGAGGCGTACCGCCCGGGTCTCCCCGGTTTCCACCCGGCCGACCAGATGATCGCCCTGGCCGTGCAGCCCTACTTCTGGGTCACCCCGCGCGGCGAGCGCTACGTCGACGAGTCCAGCGTCGAGTTCTGGCCCTACGCTGGCAACGCCATCACCAGGATCGGCGGCACCGCCTACTCCATCTTCGACGAAGCCACCAGGAAGCTGGCCGTCGAGAAGGGGATCGAGATGCCGCTGGGCGAGTGGGTGCTGCAGGGGACCAAGCTGGTGAAATTCGACGAGTCCTTCAACAAGGAGCTGACCAGGAAGCGCGGCTTCGCCTTCAAGGCCGATACCATCGAGGACCTCGCCAAGCAGCTCAACATGGATCCTAAGATCCTGAAGACGAGCGTCGAGACCATGAACAAGTCCGCCGCCGTGCGCGAGGACAGCCAGTTCAACAAGAAGTCCAAGTACCTGCGCCCCGTCGCCACCGGTCCCTTCTACGCCGTCAAGCTCTTGCCGCGTCACCTGGGCACCCTGGGCGGGGTCAAGATCAGCGGCAACACCGAGGCGGTCAACGCCAAGGGCGAGCCGATCCCCGGCCTGTACGCGGTCGGCACCGACTCCGGCGGCATGTACGGCGACAGCTACGACCTGCTCTTGGGAGGCGGCACCGCGGGTTACGCCATCAACTCCGGACGTATCGCCGCCGAGAACGCGCTCAAGTACGCCGGCATGACCAAGTAGCTTCTTACCTGCCGTGGCGGTGACCCCGCCACGGCAGCGCATGGCATGGCAACTAATTCAACGACTACCAATCGAAAGGGAACAGTACCATGAAGAAGATGAACATCGCGGCCATGACCTTTGCCGCAGCCCTCGCGTGCTCCGCGCCCGCACTGGCGATCGATCTCAACGCCTACGGCAACATCAAGCTGGGAACCTTCTGGACCCAGAACTCCTTCTACAGCCCGACCACCGGCGCCTCAAGGCGCGACAGCGACTTCAGCCTGGACAACTTCGGCGACAGCTTCGTTGGGGTGAAAGTGAAAGACGGTGAATACTCCGGCGTGGCCGAGATCGGCCTGTACAACCCGAAAGCGTATTCCAAAGGGGTGGAGGTACGGCTTCTCTACGGCGAGTGGGATTTCGGCGAGGGCAAGCTGCGCATCGGTAAGACGCCGAGCCCCTACGTGTTCCGTTCCCAGCAGGTATGGGACAGCGACGGCGGCTTCAACGGCTACGGCTCGCTCTGGGACGGCCGCTACGCCAACATCAAGGTGACCATGAACAACGGCTTCTACGTCGACGCCATGCAGCCGCGCGTCGGCAACCAGGCCAACAACACCACCAACGTCTCGCCCAACGCCGACGTTACTGCCGCCTACAGCCAGACCGGCAACAGCTATGCCGCCACCTACACCGACTACGACACCATGCTCCCCAAGATGGTCGTAGGCTACGAAGGGAAACTCAACAACTGGAACTACGGCGGCGGCGTCGCCGGCAACGTGTACAAGGTGACCAGCTCGACCAACAACTCCACCCCGACCAAGCACGACATCTATTCCTACCTCGCCTTCTTCCACGGCAAGGTGGACCTCGCGCCGGTGGAATTCAGCTACAACGTCTTCACCGGTCAGAATACCGGCGACCTGATGAGCACCGCCACCGGCAACGGTACCGGCAACACCCTGGCCAACCCCGGCCAGGCCAACGGTGCCTACTACGACACCCTGCACGGCAAGAATTCCCATACCATTGGCGGCTTCGGCCAGGTTGGCTACCGCGCCAGCGACCGCACCATGGTCTATGCCGGCGCCTCCTACGTGGTCGATGACAACTCCATGGCGCATGCCGATGCCCGGATGGCGTCCTTCATCAACCTGAACTATGCCCTGGGCAAGCACATCAACATCGTCCCGGAGATCGACTACATCAACGACTTCAAGAACTCCCTGGGGCAAAACGAGCCGCGTTCCCTGATCGCCGGCGCCAAGTGGCAGATGACCTTTTAACATCCCGATGCCCCGGCAGCCGCCGGGCGTCGCAGCAATGGCGGCGGGGGGATTTCTCCCCCCGCCTTCACCAAGGGGAAGAAAGGATGGAAACGAACAGCCAGGTCCACAGCGCAAGCGTGCGTGACCCGCACCACGAGCCCCTGCACTGGGACAGCCGCTACAGAAGCATCATCGGCCACCTGAACCGGATGCTCGACCAGTTGCGCCGGCAGCCTTCAAGCGACGTGAGCGGTGAGCTCGATCAACTGGTGAAGGCGACGCTGACCCAGATCGGGCCGGAGGAGCGCTTCATGGATTTGGTGGACTTCCCCAAGGCGAGGGAACACCGGCTGTGTCACCAGTCCATCAGCATCGGGACGGCGAAGCTGCGCTACCGCCTGGCTCTGGGGAAGGGGGCGCCTGCTGACGAGCTGGAGCAGATCCGCCGGCTTTGGCTGGAGCACATCGAAGTACACGATCGGCTCTTCGAGGCCTTCCTCACCGCGCGGGGGTAAACGAGATGCCGGAGCGCAATCTGCTGCGAATCCTGTTCCTGGTCAACTTCGCCGTAACCCTCGGCTTCGGTATTGCCGACGCCTTCTTCTCGACCTATCTCTTCAGTCTCGGCGCGCGTGGGCTCATGCTCGGGCTGCCGCTGGTCTGCTATTCACTCGCCAAGATCGTCTGCAGCCCGGCGCTCGGCGCTTGGTCGGATCGCGTTGGGCACCGCCGGGCGGTGCTGGTGAGCCTCGCCCTTTACCTCCTGGTCTCGACGGGCTATCTCTACAATCTCTCGGTCCCGGCGCTCATCGTGCTGCGCCTGCTGCAGGGGGTGAGCTGCGCGCTGTTCCGCCCGGTGCTCCTGGCGCTGGTCGGCAGTTGCACGGCGGAAGGAAAACGCGGCACCGTTCTCGCCACCTTCGACATTTCCTTTTACGGCGCGTTGTGCCTGGGGCCGCTGGTCGGCGGCCTGCTCAAGGACTCCTTTGGCTTCGCAGGCGTCTTCATGTCGGTCGCCCTCTTGTGTCTCGCCGCTTTCTGTGCCGCCCTGCGCGGCATCCCCGGCGGTGGGCACGGTACCGGCAACGCACGCCGACATGAGGCAGCGTCAGCTTTCCGGCTTTGGCAGCTGGATCGCCCCGGCAGTTACCGCGCGCTGCTCGCCTTCATCTTCGGCCGGGCCTTCGGGATCTCGCTCACCGGCTCCTTTCTCCCCATCCTGCTCACCGCGAAGCTCGGGCTGACCGGTGCGCGCAGCGGCATCATTCTCGCCTCCGGTACCGTCGCCATGACGCTGCTCCTGCGTCCCATGGGCAAACTCTCCGACCGCGCGCCGCGCCGCCTGCTGGTACTTGCCGGGGGGAGCGCCGTTTCCCTGCTCTACTTTCTGCTCCCGGCGGCGCCCGGTTTCTACCAGATGCTCATACTCACCGTGGCTATCGGCGTCTGCAGCGTCGTCTCTCAACCGGCCAGCAGCGCACTTCTGGTGGAAGAGGGGATGCGGCACGGCATGGCGGTGACGGTGGGAACATTCAACGCCGCGCTCAACCTCGGCTTCGCAGCGGGTCCCCTGTGCGGTGCGCTGCTGCAGGGAAGCCTCGGCATTGCCGCCGTATTCCACACCGCGGGGACCGTCGGGCTTGGCGCCGTCCTCCTCTTCGCCCTGCACAGCATGGAACCGGGGGCGGAGGGTGTCCCGTGCTCGACCACGAAAACGATCCCGGTGACTTGCGCTGCGGCAACGTCCTCATGTGAATCAGTCTCCCCGTACTCTCACGCCGCTTGACCGGGCTCGCGAAAACCGCTATTCTGGCAAAATTTCAAATGAGAGGGGCTCGTTATGGTGCGTCCGAGTTGGGATGAATATTTCATCGAGATCACACGCCTGGTTGCCAAACGCTCCACCTGCCTGAGGAGGCAGGTCGGCGCCGTCCTGGTGAAGGACAAGAACATCCTGGCGACCGGCTACAACGGCGCACCGTCGGGGACCGCCCACTGCCTTGATATCGGCTGCCTGCGCGAGAAGATGGGGATCCCGTCCGGCGAGCGCCACGAACTCTGCCGCGGCCTGCATGCCGAGCAAAACGCGATCATCCAGGCTGCCAAGCACGGCACCTCCATTGAAGGGGCCACCTTGTACTGCAACACCATGCCCTGCATCATCTGCTCGAAGATGGTGATCAACGCCGGCATCAAGCGCGTGGTCTACCTCTCCGGCTATCCCGATCAACTGGCGGAGGAGATGATCCGCGAGTCCGGCATCATCGTCGAGAAGTACGAGGAGTCGCAGCCATGAAATGTCCCTTCTGCAGTTTCAGCGACAGCAAGGTAGTCGATTCCCGTCCCGACAAGGGTGGCGCCGCCATCCGGCGCCGGCGCGAGTGCGAGTCCTGCGGCAAGCGCTTCACCACCCACGAGCGGGTCGAGGAAGTGCTCCCCCTGGTGACCAAGCGTGACGGCCGGCGCGAGCCGTTCGACCGCCTGAAGCTGGTGAACGGCCTGCAGAAGGCGTGCGAGAAGAGGCCGGTTTCGGTGGAGACCATCGAGAAGCTGGTGGATCGCCTGGAGACCCGCATGCAGGAAAGCGGCGAGCGCGAGATCCCGACCACCACCCTGGGCGAGTGGATCATGAACGAGTTGCACGGCATCGACCAGGTCGCCTACGTCCGTTTCGCCTCCGTGTACCGCTCCTTCAAGGACATCAACGAGTTCATGGTCGAGCTGCAGGACCTGCTGAAGAAGTAACTGGGTGAACCCCGCTATGTTTGCAGCGCCCTCACCCCGACCCTCTCCCGGGGGGAGAGGGAGTGTGGACGGCTATCCTCCTGGCAGAGACGGCATGGTGGCATTCATCCCCTCGCCCTCCGGGAGAGGGGCAGGGGTGAGGGGGAAGCCCCGGCAGTGAAATCAACCTAGACGAGCACACATGTCCGCACAGCACCTGAAAATGATGCGTCTGGCGCTGACCGAGGCCAGAAAGGGCGTCGGCAAGACCGCCCCCAACCCTGCCGTCGGCTGCGTCATCGTGAAAGATGGCGCCATCGTCGGCAAGGGGTGGCATAAAAAAGCGGGCACGCCCCACGCCGAGGTGCACGCCCTGCGTGCGGCCGGGGCCCTCGCCGAGGGCGCCGATGTCTACGTGACGCTGGAACCCTGCTCCCATTTCGGCAAGACCCCTCCCTGCGCCAAGGCGCTCATCGAGGCGCGTGTCGGGCGGGTCTTCGTCGCCATGGTCGATCCTAACCCGCTCGTTTCCGGCCGGGGCATCGGCATGCTGCGCGACGCTGGCATCGAGGTCGAGGTGGGGCTTTTGGAGGCTGAGAGCCGGGAGCTGAACCACCCCTTCATCAAGTGGATCCAGACCAGGCGCCCCTACGTGGTGTTGAAAAGCGCGCTCACCCTGGACGGCATGAGTGCGACGGCCAGCGGCGATTCCAAGTGGGTCACCAGTGATGCGGCCCGGCGCGAGGTGCACCGGCTGCGCGGCAGGTTGGACGCCATCATGGTCGGCGTTGGCACCGTGATCAAGGACGATCCGCTCCTGACCTGCCGGGTCCCCGGCGGCAAGGACCCCCTGCGGGTCATCGTCGATTCGACGCTCAGGATCCCGCGCCACGCCGCACTGTTCAGCCTGAAGTCGCAGGCGCCCACCGTCATCGCCACCTGTTGCACGGACACGGCGCGGGTCGAGGCGCTAGCGGCCCACGGCGTCGAGGTGCTGGTCTGCAAGGAAAAGGAAGGGCGGGTCGACTTGGACGACCTATTGGCGAAGCTCGGCGAGCGTGGCGTGCAGTCGGTCCTTTTGGAGGGCGGCCACCACCTGGCCGGCGCCTTCGTGAGGGGCGGGCTCATCGACCACTGCATGCTGTTCCTGGCCCCCAAGCTCGTCGGCGGCGCCGGCACGGGACTCTTCGCCGGCGAGGGAGTCCAGCTCATGTCCGACGCCATCCGGCTGGAAGAAGTGAAGGTAAGGCGCATCGGCGTCGACCTGCTGGTGGAAGGAACACCGGTAAAAAAGCAAAACCATTAGCCATCGCTTGCGGACCATGGCCAATGGTTTAAGAGGTTTTGATGTTCACAGGTCTTATTGAAACAGTAGGCGAACTGGTCTCCATCGAGCGCCGCGGCGCGTCGGGGAGCCTCACGGTCAAGACCTCGCTCCCCCTGGACGAGATCCGGATCGGCGATTCCATCGCCATCAACGGCGCCTGCCTCACCGTGGTGCGCAAAGGCGGCGGCGCGGTCACCTTCGACGTCTCCCCCGAGACCATCGACCGCACCGCGTTCAAGAACCTGAAAAGCGGCGCGCCGCTCAACATGGAACGCGCCATGCGCCTGTCGGACCGCCTGGACGGCCACCTGGTCTCCGGCCACGTGGACTGCGTCGCCACCATCACGGAACGGCGCGAGGTGGCCAACAACATCGTCTTCTCCTTCAGGTTCCCGGCGGAGTTCGCGAAATACATCGCCGCCAAGGGCTCGGTCGCCATCGACGGCATCAGCCTCACCGTCAACGAGGTCGGCCCAGACAGCTTCAGCGTCAACATCATCCCGCACACCGCGTCCAAGACGACGCTCCTCTCCAAGAGGGTGGGGGACGAGGTGAACATCGAGACCGACCTGCTCTGCCGTTACCTCGAACGTCTCCTGGCGGGAAAGGAAGCAAAGCCGGGCGGTGTCACCATGGACCTGTTGACTAAAAACGGCTTTATCTAGCTGCTTTTGCTTCCACTTGGACGAAAATTTTGTTATGGTCAACGCCCTAAGGTTTGTTGTCCAACCAAATTTGGCCGCGGGAAAGGATCAAACTCCCATCCCGACGACCGATACTGAACGAGGAGAGGTTACATAAATGTCTGTAGCAAGCATAGAGGAAGCCATTGAGGAGATCAGAGCCGGGAGGATGGTGATCCTGGTCGACGACGAGGACCGCGAGAACGAAGGGGACCTCACCATGGCGGCCCAGTGTGTGACCCCCGAGGCGATCAACTTCATGGCGCGTTTCGGCCGCGGCCTGATCTGCCTCACCATGACCGCGGAGCGCTGCGACCGCCTCGACCTGCCCCCCATGGTGCAGGACAACACCTCTTCCTTCGGCACCGCCTTCACCGTCTCCATCGAGGCGAAGAAGGGCGTTACCACCGGCATCTCCGCCGCGGACCGCGCCCACACCATTCTGACCGCGGTGGCGCCCAACGCCCAGGCATCCGACCTGGCACGCCCGGGGCACATCTTCCCGCTGCGCGCCAAAAACGGCGGCGTCCTGGTCCGCTCCGGGCAGACCGAAGGCTCCGTCGACCTGGCGCGCCTGGCAGGGCTCGAACCGGCCGGCGTCATCTGCGAGATCATGAACGAAGACGGCACCATGTCGCGCATGCCGGAACTCAAGAAATTCGCCAAGGAGCACGGCATCAAGGTCTGCACCATCGCCGACCTGGTTGCCTATCGCCTCAAGCACGAATCGCTGGTGCGGCGCTCCGTTGACGTCGCGCTCCCCAGCTCCTTCGGCGACTTCCGGGCCGTCGCCTTCGAAAACGACATCGACAAGCTCGAGCACCTGGCCCTGGTCAAGGGCGAGGTTAAAGGGGACGAGCCGGTCCTGGTGCGCGTCCACTCCGAGTGCCTGACCGGCGACGTGTTCGGTTCCGTGCGCTGCGACTGCGCGGAGCAGCTGCATGCCGCCATGGCGCAGATCGAGAAGGAAGGGAAGGGGATCATCCTCTACATGCGCCAGGAAGGGCGCGGCATCGGTCTCACCAACAAGCTCAAGGCCTACGCGCTGCAGGATCAGGGGCACGACACCGTCGAGGCCAACCTGGCCCTGGGCTTCAAGGCCGACCTGCGCGACTACGGCATCGGGGCACAGATCCTGGTCAACCTCGGCGTGAAGAAGATCCGCCTGATGACCAACAACCCGAAGAAACTGATCGGCCTGCAGGGCTACGGCATCAACATCGTCGAGCGGGTACCCATAGAGATCAAGCCGTCCAAGGCCAACGAGAAATACCTGAAGACCAAGCGGGAGAAGATGGGACACCTGCTGGAAAATATCTAACTCTTTATTGGAGTCATTATGCCTAAATATTTAGAGGGAAAACTGAACGCCGAAGGGCTCAAGGTCGGCATCGTGGTCGGCCGCTTCAACAGCTTCATCGGGGAAAGGCTCCTCGAGGGAGCGCTGGACGCCCTGTTGCGCCACGGCGCCGATGATCAGAACATCACCGTAGCCCGCGTGCCGGGCGCCTTCGAGATCCCGCTGGCCGCGCAGAAGATGGCCCGGACCGGCAACTACGACGCCCTGATCTGCCTGGGCGCCGTCATCCGCGGTTCCACCCCCCACTTCGACTACGTCGCATCCGAAGTATCCAAAGGGATCGCCCACGTCTCCCTGGAGACCGGCATCCCCGTCGCCTTCGGCGTGCTGACCACCGACACCATCGAGCAGGCCATCGAGCGCGCCGGCACCAAGGCCGGCAACAAGGGCTTCGAGGCTGCCGTCACGGTGATCGAGACTGCAAACCTGTTCAGGGAGATGAAATAATTGACCACACGCAGAGAAGGTAGAGAACTGGCGCTGCAGGCGCTCTACTCCAAGGACCTGGTGACCCAGGACCCGAGCACCACGCTCAAGCGCATCGTCGAGAGTTTCGGCGAAGGCGAGGACCCGACCCTTTCCACCAACTCCAAGGCCTATGCCTTTGCCGCCGAGTTGGTTGCCGGCGTTGCCAGCCACCTCCAGGAGATCGACGGCCGTATCGCCGAGAAATCGAAGCACTGGAGCATGGCCCGCATGGCGCGCGTGGATCTGAACATCCTGCGCCTGGCCGTGTTCGAGCTGTTGTACCGTCCGGACATCCCGAAGAACGTCACCATGAACGAGGCCATCGAGGTCGCCAAGAAATTCGGCGCCGACGATTCTGCATCCTTCGTCAACGGCATCCTCGACGAAATCGCCTCCACCGTGACCGACAAGGAATAACCGGATAAACCAAAACAAACAGGAATAAAGGGGTCTCACGTCCCCCCCTTTGCGAAGGGGGGACAGGGGGGAGTTGCTTCAGAAATTTGCTTTAGCGCGATTCACTTCAGTTGTTATCCCTTTGATCCCTTTTATCCCTGTTCAATGCCTTAGCTTTAAAAATCTGAAATTCGATCAAAGAGGGAATATGGAAGAGATTAAGGTAGGCCTGCTAGGTTTCGGCACCATCGGTGCCGGCGTCGTGAAGCTGCTCAAGGAAAACTCCGCCCTCCTCACCGAGAAGACCGGCGCTCGGATCTCTCTGAAAACCATCGTCGACCTGGACATCACCACCGACCGCGGCGTCTCCACCGAAGGGATCACGCTCTCCCGTAACGCCGACGACGTGCTGGCCGACCCGGAGATCTCGGTGGTCATCGAACTGATCGGCGGCTACGAGCCGGCGCGCAGCTTTGCCCTCAAGGCGATCGGCAACGGCAAGCACGTGGTCACCGCCAACAAGGCGCTTCTGGCCGTGCATGGCGAGGAGATCTACGCCGCGGCCAAGAAGAACAACGTCGAGGTCCTCTTCGAGGCGGCGGTCGGCGGCGGCATCCCGGTCCTCTCCGCGATCAAGGGGAACATGGCGGGCAACCGTTTCTCCACCGTACTCGGCATCGTCAACGGCACCTGCAACTACATCCTCACCAGGATGACCCAGGAAGGCGCCGACTTCGCCGAGGTCCTCAAAAGCGCGCAGGAGTTGGGTTACGCCGAGGCCGATCCGACCTTCGACATTGAAGGGGTCGACACCGCGCACAAGCTCTGCCTGCTCCTGTCGTTGTGCTTCGGCACCAAGATCGACCTGAAGGACGTCTATTCCGAGGGGATCACCTCGATCACCTCCGAGGACGTCGACTTCGCCCACACCTTCGGCTACCGCATCAAGCTGCTCGCCATCGGCAAGATGGACGGCGGCCAGATCGAGGCGCGCGTCCACCCGACCATGATCCCCATCGACTACCCGCTGGCCGACGTGCATGGCGTCTTCAACGCCATCAGGCTCACCGGCGATTTCGTCGGCCCGGTCATGTTCTACGGCCGCGGTGCCGGTATGGAGGCCACCGCGAGCGCCGTGGTCGGTGACGTGGTCGATCTCGCCCGCAACCTGTGCGCCGGCATCACCCGCCGCTGCTCCCCGCTGGGCTTTTTGGACGACAAGGTCACCACGCTGCCGATCAAACCCATCGGCGAGATCGTCAACAAGTACTACATCCGTTTCCAGGCCCTGGATCGCCCCGGCGTCCTGGCCCGCATCGCCGGTGCCCTCGGCGCACGTGGCATCAGCATCGCTTCCATGCTGCAGAGTGCAAGAAGCGCCGACGAAGTTCCCATCGTGATCACCACCCACGATGCGCGCGAGGAGGATGTGAGGAAGGCTCTGGCCGAGATCGACACCTTCGAGGTGATCCGTTCCAAGAGCACCTACATCAGGATCGAGGACAACCTCGAATAGCTGGCAATCGGCAATGGTAAAAAGAAAGGGCGGAGTCAATGACTCCGCCCTTTTTGTTTTTATACCCGGAACACAGAGGACACGGAGGTGCACAGAGAACACAGAGGAAAGGCGTTTAGGGGGGGACCAAAACCTTTTTCACGCTGTGTTCTCTGTGGCCTTACTCCGTGCCCTCCGTGTTCCGCTGTTAGGTTTTACCCTTTCTCGTACTTCTCCACGACCGTGCGGTAATGCTCCTCGAAGCCCACCTCCGACTTCTCTTCCGCCTTCTGGTACCCGGCGGTGATGCCGTGGCGCACCCCCTCGGGCAGGATTCGCTCGGCGAGTGGGTAGAGTATGTCGTCCTCCTTGGCGATGTGGTCGCGTAAGAGATCCAGGTAGCCTCTGGCGTTGGCGACGATGGCTTCTTCCTGGCCTGCCTCGCCGTTCAAGGCCCTGGTAGCCGCCTCTTCCATCGCCTTCACGTAGGCGCGCCCCAGGTCGTGTTCCATCAGCATGGCCGCCACCGGGCTGTTCTCCCGGGGCATGCCGTTGGCCACCAGCGCTTCGAACAGGACATCCTCCTCCTTGGCGTGGTGGAAACGGTCGGCGTAGTTCCTGATGAAGTCCACGCCGTCCAGGTAGAACTGGTAATCCTTGAAGCTTCCTTCCTCGGTGAGCCGTGCGTTTCTTTCCAAAAGGGTGAGCATCCTTAAGATCAGCTGGTGCTCGTCCTTCAGCCTCTGGGTGATGTCCTGTTTCATTGCCTAGTTTCTCCTCTCGCCATTGATGCCGATGATCGCGGTTTCCAGCGGGATCTCCTTGCCGGACTGTGCCAGCGCCTGGCGCACCATCATATCCAGACCGCGGCAGCAGGGGACTTCCATGATGGCGACGGTGATGCTCTTCACGTTGTTCTCGCTGAAGATCCGCGCCAGCTTCTCGACGTACGGGGCCGTGTCATCGAGCTTCGGGCAGGCGATCGCCACTGCTTTGCCTTTCAAGAGGTCGCTGTGGAAGCTCCCCAGGGCGAAGGCCACGCAGTCCGCGGCGATCAAAACCTCGCTGTCCTGGAACCAGGGGGCGGTCGGCGGGACCAGGTGCAGCTGCACCGGCCATTGCCTCAGCTCGGAAGCCGCCTTCACGGTGTTCTCCTGCTCGGTTGCCTCGTTCCTCTCGATAACCCTTGCCATGCTGCCGGGGCAGCCGCATCCTGCATGTGCCATGTTCACTTCTCCCTTTTGTATATGGTTGTCTTCGTTATTGGTTGTGGCGTGTGCCTTTTCGATTTTTTTAGGCGACGCTGCGATTTTCCTCTTTTGCGTCCAAATAGTCATTTATTTCTTTTTCCACCGCTGCCTCCTGCTCCTGCGACAGACCGTGGATGGAAACCACATCCTTCAAGAGGCAGATGCCGACCTTGCAGGTGACGCATCCGATCTCGTAGCGGTTCAGGATCTCCCCCACCTCCGGGTGAGTCGCTATCACGTTTTGAATCGCCGTATCGCCCAAGCCGTTTTTGAATTCCATCTGCTTCCTCCCGTGTTCTTGATGATCTGACAATACCCCTCCCGCTCCAAATTGTTTATGACCTGGGTCAAAAATATACAATTGTCTGAATCTGTGCCTTGGAGGTGGAATTACGGAGAAACATTGACGTTTTTTCGAATCCGCGTAGAATGGAACGCTGGCGCGGTCGCCGGAAAGTGCCGGCCGCGGTGAAAAAAATCGGAGGTGTGTCATGGAACAGGACCTCAGATCTCAGATCGAACGATTGGAACAGGGCAAGGGGTTGTCCCCGGAGGTGAAGGAGCAACTGGAGCGCGCCTACGCTGAGATCGCGCAAAAGGTGATCACCGCCGAGGTCCCCAGGGAGGGCGACGTCGCCCCCGACTTCGTCCTCCCCAACGCCGTGGGGATCCCGGTGGCGCTGGCCGATGCCCTCGCGCGCGGTCCGGCCGTGGTCACCTTCTACCGGGGCATCTGGTGACCTTACTGCAGCCTTCAGTTGAGGGCATACCAGAAGATACTGCCGGAGATCCAGCAGCGGGGCGCGTCGCTGATGGCGATTTCGCCGCAGAGCCCGGACAAGTCGCAGGCGACCTTGTTGAAGAACTTTTTGCAGTACGAGGTGCTCAGTGATTTGGGCAACACGGTGGCGCGCAGTTACGGGTTGGTGTACCGGCTTCCCGACTGGGTCCAGGATCTCTATAGGAAGCTTGGGGTAAACCTTCCGGAGTTCAACGCCGATGAGTCATGGGAGCTTCCCATGCCCGGCACCTTCGTCGTGGGGCGGGATGGCCGAATCATCACCAGCTACGCCGACAGCGATCCCCGCAACCGCCTGGAGCCCCAGGCCATCCTCGACGCGCTGCGGTAAACCGCTTCACGCAAAGACGCAAAGTTAAACCGATCTCGTTTTCTCGCTCCGCTTGGCGCCTTTGCGCCTTGGCGCGAGCATCTTTAAGGGGGGCACATGACGACGAAAATAGGCATTTTGACCGGCGGCGGGGACTGCCCCGGCTTGAACGCGGTGATCAGGGGCGTGGTGAAATCGGCGGTTGGACGCGGCTGGGAGGTGGTCGGCATCGAGGACGGCTTCGACGGTTTCCTGCATCCGGAAAAGTGCCGCCCCCTGGGGCTTGAGGAGGTGCGCGGCATCCTGCCCCGCGGCGGCACCATCCTCGGCACCTCCAACCGCGGCAACCCCTTCGCCTTCCCCATCATGCGCGAGGGGAAGGTGGAACTGGTCGATGTCTCCGACGAAGTATGCTCTCGCATCGCCCAACTCGACCTCACCGCGCTCATCGTGGTCGGTGGCGACGGCTCCCTGAAAATAGCCCAGGAGATGATGCGGCGCGGCGTTCCCATCGTGGGGGTGCCCAAGACCATCGACAACGACCTCCTGGAAACCGACGTCACCTTCGGCTACAACACCGCCCTCGAGACCGCCACCGACGCCCTCGACAAACTCCACTCCACCGCGGAAAGCCATCACCGGGTCATGGTGCTCGAGGTGATGGGCCGCTACGCCGGCTGGATCGCCCTCGAGTCCGGCATTGCCGGCGGCGCCGACGTCATCCTCATCCCGGAGATCCCCTACGACATCGACCGCATCAGAGAAGCGATCATCGCGCGCTGCAAACGCGGCCGGCGCTTCAGCGTGGTCGTTGTTGCCGAGGGCGCCTACCCCAGGGGAGGCAACCGCGTGCTCAAGGAGGGCGCCGGCGGCAAATCGGTGGTAGAGAGGCTGGGCGGGGTAGGGGAAGCGCTGTCGCGCGAGCTCGGGGGCGTGCTGGAGATGGACATCCGCGTGACCGTCCTCGGCCACCTGCAGCGCGGCGGCACTCCCTCCACCTTCGACCGCTGCATCGGCAGCAGGTTCGGGGTGAAGGCGGTGGAACTGGTCGAAGCCGGTTCTTTCGGACAAATGGTCTGCCTCAAGGGGCGGCACATCACCTCGGTTCACATCGAGGACGCCGTGCGCAACCTCAACCTCATCGATCCCTCCGGCGAGATGGTGCGCCACGCGGAGGCATTGGGGATCATGCTCGGCAGGTAAATTAAGGATATGGTTGACTTTGCCTAATCTCTGAACTAGACTGCGGAAAATTTCTCCGGCCGCACCTAGCGGCAAAGAACGCAACGAGGTGGTTTACCTATGAAGAACCCGATCGCCGGAGCCAACAGGAGCCAGCTCTACGCGCTTGCCGGCTTTTTTCTCGGGGCCATGGCCCCCCTGGGTTGGATAATCCTGCGTCTTTTGATGTTCTCCGATCCCAACCTCCCCCTCTCCGCGCAGATCTTCTCCGAAATGACCCACAGCGCCCAAGGCATGGCGCTGTACGTATATATGGGCGGCGGAACCGCGGTAGTGCTCGCCGTGGTTGGCTACTTCATCGGCAAGGCCATCGACGAACTGCATCAAAAAGGGGAAAAACTGGACCAGCTGGTCCAGGAAGTGGACGGACAGAAAAAACTCTTCGAGAACCGTTACAAGGTCCTCGACAACAACATCAAGAACTTCCACAAGATCAACAGCCGGATCCAGAAGGCGGTGCGCAGCGACGACGTGCTGGCGCTCTGCGTGGAGGGGCTGCACGAGGTGCTAGGCTACGAGCGGGTCAACGTCCTCATGGCCGACCCCGAGCGCAAGAACCTGTACTTCGCCGCCAGCGCCGGCAACGAGAGCACCGTAGGCCCCGAGGTCACCGTTCCGCTTGATGCCCGTTCCGGAGTAATCTACAAGAGCTTCGCGGAGAAACAGGTCTTCTTCGTGGAAGACATCTCCAAGTATCCCGCCGACTACCTGCTGCAGTCTCCCTACGACGGTATCGAGCCGCTGCGTTCTTCCACTTTCATCCTTTGCCCGATCATCCTCAAGGGCGAGACCATCGGGATGTTCGGCCTCGACAACAAGAAGAGCCACCGCGCTCTGAACGACACCGACGTGGATACCATCCGCCTCTTCGCCGACCAGGCTGCCGCTGCCCTGATGCGCATTAGCCTTTTGCAGTCGATCGACCGGCTCACCCTGGAGTTGGGGAGGACCTTCTCCGATCTCTCGCAAAAGCGCGATAACTTCTCCTCCAACCTGTACCGCCTGATGAACGCGGCCGAATCCCTTTCCGGAGGCGCCCTCAAGATCGACACCGCCAGCCACGGCGTCATGGAGTCGGTCGACAGCGCCAGCGCTGCCGCGGCCGAGATCTCGATTGCCACCGACCAGATCACCCAGAACATGGATGCGCTCTCCGACTCGGTATATAAGTCGGTCTCCGCCATGGAACAGATCACCTCAACCCTCAGGCAGGTGGAGAAGAACACCGGGCACTCCCACAGCCTCTCCAACCGCGTCAAGGAACACGCCGAACAGGGGAGCCACATCGTGCAGGAGACGGTATCGGCCTTGGCGGAGATCCAGCGCTCCGTCGATCTCTCCTACGAGGGGATTAAGCGCCTGAGCGCCAACAGCGGCAGGATCGAAGGGTTCGTCAGTGTCATCAACGACATCACCAAGAGGACCAACCTCCTGGCACTGAACGCTTCCATCATCGCGGCGCAGGCCGGCGAGTATGGCAAGAGCTTTGGCGTGGTCGCCGACGAGATCAGGAACCTGTCGCTGCAGACCGGCCTGTCCACCGGCGAGATCACCGGCATCATCGAGGAGATCATGTCCGAGTCCCGCACCGCGGCGGACAACGTCACCACCACCAAGGAACTGGTCAAGAAAGGGGTCAAGCTGGGGCAGCAGACCGGCGCTTCCCTGGGGAGCATCCTCGACAGTTCGCAGAAGGCCTTGGACATGACCGAGCAGATCAAGCTCGCCACCGAGGAGCAGGCTACCAGCGTGCAGATGGTCACTCGTTCCATCGAAGACGTGAGCTCGATGACCATGCAGGTCTTCAAGTCCTCCAAGGAACAGGGACAGGCGACCAAGGCCGTGGCCCGCGCCCTGGAGGACGTCAAGGAGATGACCCACGACATGGTCACTGCCGCCGGGCGTCAGAGCGCGGACAGCGGCGAGATCAAAGGGAGCATCGACTACGTCACCAGGATGGCCGAAGCGATCTTCGACGGTATCGAGCAGCGCCAGCAGGAGAGTGGCCAGGTGGTCCAGGAGCTCGAGCAGATCAGGGCGAGCGCGGAGTAGGCAGAAAAGTCTGGACTTTCTCGAAACGTTTGTGGTAATTTCTAACGGCGTTTGGCCCGCTATAGATAAGTGGAGCCGCCAAGAGCGCCGACAGTACGTACATACCGCCTGGATTTCGCAAGGAACCGGTACGGGAAGCGATAAGCAGAGCAGAACCGCGCCATAATTATGTGCGCGCTCTCCTTTTTACAGCGTCTTCCTCACCGAAGGCGCTTTTTTTTGCCCAAAGGGCGGCTGGGCGTGCTCCGGTGCCGAACCGGGCGGGATGTTTACGGTTGCTAGTACCTCGTTCTGTTTACTTGTATACGAAAAATTCGACCGCCACCAGAGGAGCAGGATAGCAGATGCACAAAGCCAAAACCGTTCTCGACTTTCACAGGATGAAAGCGGAAGGGGAAAAGATAACGGTCCTGACCAGCTACGACTTCCCAATGACCGGCCTCATCGACGCTGCCGGGATCGACATGATCCTAGTGGGGGACTCTGTGGGCGTCGTGGTCGCCGGTTTCGACAACACGTTGCCGGTCACCATGGAAGACATGATTTACCACACCAGGGCCGTGATGCGGGCGCGCCCCAAGGCCTTCGTGGTGGCCGACATGCCCTTTCTCTCCTACCAGACCGACCTGAAGAGTGCCCGTCTCAACGCGGGGCTCCTGGTGAAGGACGGCGGCGCCGCCGCGGTCAAGATCGAGGGGGGCGTCAACGTCGCCGAAACCATCGCCGCCATCACCGCCATGGATATTCCCGTCATGGGGCACATCGGCCTCACACCGCAGTCGCTGCACCGCATGGGTGGCTACAAGGTCCAGGGCAAGGGCGACGCCCAGGCGGAGAAACTGATTGAAGACGCCCGTGCCGTCGAGGCGGCCGGCGCTTTCGCCATCGTGCTGGAAGGAATCCCCATGGGGCTTGCCCAGCGCATCACCGGGGAACTCACCATACCCACCATTGGCATCGGCGCCGGTCCGCATTGCGACGGTCAGGTGCTGGTGATCCACGACATCCTGGGGCTGTGCAGCAAGTACTCCCCCAAGTTCGTCAAGCGCTATGCCGAGCTTGCGCCGATCATCGGCGAGGCGGTCGCCAATTACATCGCTGACGTCAAGGGCGGCACATTTCCCGAAGAGAGGCATTGTTTCAAATGATAGTCATCGAAAGCGTTGCCGAGATGCAGCAGTTCGCGCGGCAAAGGCGGGGCGAAATCGCCCTGGTGCCCACCATGGGCTACCTGCACGAGGGGCACGCGTCCCTCATGGTGGAGGCGCGTAAGCGCGCCAGGACCGTCGTGGTCAGCATCTTCGTCAACCCGACCCAGTTCGGCGTCAACGAGGACCTGGACAGCTATCCCCGCGACTTCGAGCGCGACCGGAAGGTCGCCGAGGCCGCCGGTGTCGACGTCATCTTCGCTCCCAAGGCCGCCGACATGTACCCGGCGGGCTACCAGAGCTACCTGAACGTGGAAGAGCTCACCACGGAGCTGTGCGGCGCGAGCCGCCCCGGGCATTTCCGCGGCGTCACCACCGTGGTCGCCAAGCTCTTCAACATCGTGATGCCGGCCGTCGCCATCTTCGGCAAGAAGGATTTCCAGCAGCTCGCCGTAATCCGGCGCATGGTGCGGGACTTCAACTTCGATGTCGAGATCGTGGGGATGCCCATCGTGCGCGAGGCCGACGGCCTGGCACTCAGCTCCCGCAACGCCCGGCTCAGCCCGGAAGAGCGCGAGCCTGCCTTGTGCCTGTCCCGCGCCATCGCCGCCGCCCGTGACGCCTTCCGGGCCGGCGAGAAGAGCGTCGCCGTGTTGAGGGAGAAGGCACTGGCGCCGATCGAGCGCGAGAGCGCTGCGCAGATCGATTACCTGGAGTTCAGGGATCAGGACACCCTGCTTCCGTTGCAGACAGCAGATGAGAGAACGCTGCTCGCACTGGCCGTGCGGGTTGGCTCGGTACGATTAATCGACAACACTGTACTAGGGGAGGAATAAGAATATGGATAGAAAGATGCTGAAGAGCAAGATTCACCGCGCGACCGTCACCGGTGCCGACCTGCACTACGAGGGGAGCATCACCATCGATCTCGACCTCATGGAAGCGGCCGACATCATCCCGTACGAGGCTGTGTGCATCTGGGATGTCACCAACGGCAGCCGTTTCGAGACCTACGCCATCGAGGGTGAGCGCGGTTCCGGCGTTATCTGCATCAACGGCGCTGCGGCGCGTCTGGTTGCTCCGCAGGACCTGGTGATCATCGCCAGCTTCGTCAACATGGAGAACGCCGAGGCCATTGCCCACGAGCCCAAGCTGGTTTTTGTCGACGACAAGAACAAGATGCTCCCCACCCGCAAAGAAGCCGCCGGCCAGGCGACCTTGAAAAGCGTGCACTGGAAGAACTAGCCGCGCGACCGCCAGGTAGAAAAAGAAGGACGCTGATGGAAGGAAATTCCTCAGCGTCCTTTTCATTGCATCTCGCAGCGATGTCTGCAAGCGCCACTAACTTTCCATAACCCGCAGCCGATGCCCCCGGCGCTCCCCCCCGTTACGGAAGGGGGGGCAGTGGGGATTTGCCTTTCTGGGTGGATTTGCTCTCCCCCCTGAACTTCGTCTTACCTAAATCCCCAGTACCTGTTAAACTGCATCTGTTCGTGGGCTGTTCTTTGTGCCCTCCGTGCTCCTCCGCGTCCTCTGTGGTAAAGCTTATTTGCTTTGTGGGGTTTCAAAATGAGAATCTACGCTGCTTCCTACCTGCTCCCCATTTCATCTCCGCCCATAGAGGGAGGCGCCCTGGCCGTTAAAGACGGGCGCATCGTCGCGGTGGGCAAGGTGCACGAGTTGCGGGCACAGTTTTCCGCCCCGGTCACCGACCTGCACGAGTCGGTAATCATGCCGGGCATGGTGAACGCGCATACCCATCTCGAGTTGACCCACTTTCCCGCCTGGAAAGTCCGCAAGGAGCTCGACTACCTCCCCAAGCGCTACGTGGAATGGATTCAGCAGGTGGTGAAAATAAAGCGGGCATTGGAGCCGGGAGAACTGGAACACTCGGCGCGTGAAGGGATGCGGATGTGTGTGGAATCGGGCACCACCGCGGTGGGGGACATTCTCTCGGATCTTTCCCTAGTGCCACTGTACCGCGACACGGCACTCACCGGGAGGCTGTTCCTGGAGGCGATCGGGCACGATCCTTTGTTATGTGATACGGTGGTGGCGCGCATGGAAGCAACGCTTGCGAACCTGCAGGGAGGGCTGCTGCCTGGTCTTTCCCCGCACACGCCCCACACCGTTTCGGCGAAGCTGTTCCGCTGCCTGCAGGATCTTTCCGGTAAGCTCGGCGCACCCAAGGCGGTTCATCTCTCCGAGACGGCGGCAGAAGCAGCCTTCATGCATGACAGCACCGGCGACATCGCCGAACTGCTCTACCCGATGGCCCATTGGGAACAGTACCTGCCGCACCCGATGCGCACCACCTCGACCCGCTATCTCGACGAACTCGGCGTGCTGGATGCTGCCACCCTGGCTGTGCACGCGGTCCACGTTACCCCCAACGATGTCTCCATCCTCAAGGAGCGCGGCGTGAGCGTCGTGCTCTGCCCGCGCAGCAACGACCGCCTCTTCGTCGGCTGTGCTCCCCACAAACTCTTGAAGGAAGCCGGGCTGCCACTTGCGGTTGGCACCGATTCGCTGGCCAGCAACGATTCGCTCTCCCTGTGGGATGAACTCCGTTTCCTCCAGCAGGTAGCCCCCGGCGTCTTCAGCAGCCAGGAACTTCTCGCCATGGCCACCATGGGCGGCGCCCGGGCGCTGCGTATCGATGCCGAAACCGGATCGCTGCAAACCGGCAAGCGCGCCGACTTCCAGGTCCTCGGTGGCTGCAACGTCGATGCCGGCGCCGGTATCGAGGCAACCGTTCTGGCCAGGGGACGCCTGGAACAGGTTTATCTCGCCGGAGTACCCCTGCAGTAAATCCGGGCCCTGCGGTCAGGCGTCCAGGATCTCCCGTACACTCCGCAACAGCTCTATCGGCTGGATCGGTTTCATGATCAGGTCGATTCCCTCCTCGGGTACCCCGCGCTTCTGGATGAAATCCGCCGTGTAGCCGCTGGCGAACAACACCTTCGCCTCGGGGGCCTGCGCTGCGATCTCGTCGTAGGCTTCCTTGCCGTTTTTGCGCGGCATGATCAGGTCCATCAGGATCATGTCGATATCGTCCCGGTGTGCGAGGTACTTCTCCACCGCGTCCTGGCCGTCCACCGCCTGGATGACGCGGTAGCCGAAGCGCGTCAATACCGACAGCACCAGGTCGCGCACCCCTTCGTCGTCCTCGGCGACCAGTATCGTCTCGCTCCCTCCCTGCGGCGGCGCGGCCGGCTTGCCGTCACGGTGGTCACGGACCCCGTCGGAGTGGTAGATGGGGAGGTAGATTCTGAAGGTGGTGCCTTGGCCGGGCTCGCTGTAGACGTTGATGAAGCCGTTATGCTGCTTCACGATGCCGTACACAATGGCCATCCCCAGCCCGGTTCCCTTGCTGACCTCCTTGGTGGTATAGAACGGTTCGAAGATTTTCTTGCAGGTCTCGGTATCCATGCCGCAACCGGTGTCGGCGACGGTCAGCACAGCGTAATGCCCCGGCTTGTGCTCCCCCGATTCCTGGTCCAGTGGGGATTCCACCTCCTGGCTTCCCGTTTCTATGGCGAGCACGCCCCCCTTGGGCATGGCATCCCGGGCATTGGTGGCCAGGTTGATGAGGACCTGCTCCAGTTGTCCCAGGTCGGCCATGATGTAGAGGGTTCCGGTGCTGGGCGTCGTCTTCAGCTGGATGTCCTCGCCGATGATGCGCACCAGGAACTTGCGCACGCTTTCCACGACGTCGTTGAGATTGACCGGCGCCAGGGTGATCACCTGCTTGCGGCTGAACGCCAGCAGTCCCCTGGTCAGTTGCGCCGCCCGCTCCGCTGCCGAAAGGATCTGGTCTACTTCCTGTTTCTGCCGCTCGTCGAGCCGCTCATCGAGCTTCAGGATGCTTCCATAGCCGCTGATCACCTGCAGCACGTTGTTGAAGTCGTGAGCAACGCCGCCCGCCAGTTGTCCCACAGCCTCCATTTTCTGAGCCTGGCGCAGTTGCGCCTCCAGGGCGATGCGCTCGGTGAGGTCGACGAAGCTGACCACGGCCCCCTCGATGACCCCGTCGTTCACGATGGGATACGAGGAGTACTCCACCGGGAAAGAGGTGCCGTCCTTGTGCCAGAACACCTCGTCGCGCACCGTGCATCCCCCTCCTTCAGTGAAGGCCCGGAAGATGCTGCAGTGCGCCACCGGTGCGGGGAGCCCGCTGGGGAGGGTGTGGTGGATGATGTCGTGCATGTTCTTGCCGAGCAACTCGTCCAGGTTGTCGTAACCGGTGAGTTCAAGGCAGGTCCGGTTGGCGAAGGTGCATCTGCCGGAGGTGTCTATGCCGTAGATGGCGGCATGGGTGGAATCCATGATCAGTTGCAGCCGTCTCTGGTTGGCCACAGCCTCTTCCTGGGCCGCCTGGCGTTCGGCAACTTCCTCCTCCAAAAGGACGGCCTGTTCCCGAAGCTGCTCCTGGGCGATCTCTCGTTCAGTTACCTCATTCAACAGTTCTGCGTTCTTCTCCTCCAGGCGCGTCGAGCTCTCCGAAAGCTTTCTCGCCCCCACCAGGATCAGGCATACTCCAGCCATACCGATCACCAGCAGCGTGGCCGTAGTGCTGGCGAGCACGCGGTCGGAGCCCACCGAGAAAACCGCAAGCGGTACCGTCACGCTGATGCCGCCGCGGATGTCTCCCTTCTTGTACCCCTGGGCGGCGTGGCACTTCAGGCAGGAATTTTCCACCTTGAAGGGGCGCATGAGCCGCATGAACTGGTGGTCCCCGACCGTGACCACCTCGCTCGCCTCCTTGGCCCCTTTTTCAAACGACTCGAGCGCCTTACGCTCCCACGGATCCGGGGCGTTTTCACCCCTGATCGGATTGAGGCTGGTTATGTGTCCCCGGGCCATCTGTTTTTCTGTTTCTGCCAGTTCGAAAACCTGGCGCGTCATGTAGGCAGGGTTGATGAGGGTAAGGTTTTTCCCCGAGGGTGTCGTGATGTCCCGGTCCGGGATATGGGCCAAGTAGGGGTTGGGTTGGGTTTGGGGGGTGACGGGGACGTAGACCCCGCCGTGCTGGGACGCCCACTTTCGGTACAGCAGGTCCTTTTCGAAGGCGATGCGAGCCTGCGCCTTGGCGACCTCGTCGAGGTTGTTTTTATGCTGTACGTAGAACCATGCCAGCGATACGGCGATGAGGAGCACCCAGATAAAGCATAAAGAGAGGGCGTATCGCCTGGTCGTGAAGAGTCGGGAGAACATCTGTGTCACCGCCTGGGCTGAATCGGACTGAGTCTTCGAAACGTCATCACTGTCTGAAATGTTATCGGCAGACAACTGGTGCAGGTTTAGGGGGAATTAGTGTCATCTTTCTGTGACGCAATTGCCTCCTGAAAGACGCGCTGCTGCTCGCCAGCACAGTCCGGGCATATGCCGTGACTGAACATGGCGTCGGAATGCTCGCTGAAGTACGTTTCGAGCTGCTCCCATGAGTCTTCCTGGGTGCGGATCTTCTTGCAGTAGGAGCAGATCGAGATGATTCCCTCCAGGCGCTTGATCCTTATCAGCGCCGCATTGAGTTCCTCGTTTTGCTGCCTCATCTCGTCGCCGTAGCGTTTCGCCTCGGCGTGGAGCTGAGCGTTCATCTTGCTCTTGTACAGGTAACGCGCCGAAAGCGCCGTCATCGCGGTGAACAGCAACAACAGCACCAGTCCCACCGTGGCTTCCTTGCGCCAGGATGTCATGTAGTCGACCGGCGAAATGGTGGCGAAGATGTAATAGGGGTACTTGGCAACCTTGCGGAAGGTGACCATGCGCTCCTTGTTGTCCCGCGCGAAGACCGTCTTATAGGTGGCGGTAACCGGGTTGGCCAGGATCATGTCGCGGGTCTTTTGCGAGATCACGTTGGAGCCGATCTGGCTTGCCGCCTCTTTCCCCTTAGGGTGCAGGGCGACCAGCTTGAAATCCGCATCCCGAACACCGACCGCACCGTACCTGCCGATATCGAGGTGGGCGAGGAGGTTGTCGAGGTAGGCGACGTCGACGGTCCCAATTACCGCCCCTGCGAAGGAACCGTCCGGTTTGTTGTAGCGTCTGGCGGCGATGATCCTCCAACTCCCCGTCACCTTCCCCTTGAGCAGGTTGGAAACCACCAGTTGCTGATCGGGGCCATTACTGAGTTTTCGGAAGTAGTCGCGGTCGCTGATATTTACCGAGGTGGTCCTGCCGTCGCTGCCGCAGAGGACGTTGCCGGCGCTGTCAGTGATGGAGATGGTATCGATCTCCGGCAGCACCTGGATCTGCCGCTTGGCGTAACCGCTCAATACGCTCTTATCGATGCCGCGCGTCGCGAGTTGTTCTTCCGCCTCTTCCCTGACTGAGTAAAGAACGATGTTCATCTTGTCCAGGATGTCGGAGAAGTTGGCTTCGAGGGATTTGGCGAGGTTTTGGGTGGAGACTTCCGCCAGCCTGTCATAGTGCTTGCGGCTATTGAAGAGGGAGTTGCCGACCATGAGGTAGGCAAAGAGATTCACCAACACCACTCCCACCACCAGGCTGGAGAAGAAACTGTCTTTATCGCGGGTGGGAGTCTGCGCTGGTAGTGAGTTGAGCATCCAGGGGGTGCCTCTGCTATTGAACTAATTCACAAGACGGATTAGCGTCAGAGTATACAGTACTTCCTGTCGTTGTCATTGTGATTCGTAATAGGATTCTTTGCCACGGGTACTGCCACTTGTACTTCTGTAAAAAAACCTCTGGTCCTGGCGTGGGATCAGAGGCTTTTTTGTGCAACTCTCTCAAGTCCTGTGCTGCATCACTTAGCCCAGTGGATCTGGCCGTGCAGGGCGGGGGTGCCTCCTTCACAGTGCTGCTCGAAACGCAGGTCGATGGACGTCAGCACTCCGGCACTGTATGTTACGTTGTCAGCGACGAACCATCCCGTCAGGGTGTTGCAGCCCCTGCCGTTCCCGCTCCAGCTGAGCCCACCTTCCACCGGGTTGTTAAACGGATAGCGCTGCAGGTTGTCGTAGTATCCCGGCTGAAGCTGGGTGATGCTGTTCATCGTCTGGAAATCCCCCCACCACGAATCGGGACTATTCACGGTGTTGACGCTCAAATGACCGCCTGCTGCGCTCACGGCTACCTGCGTGTCGGTATAGGTGTAGGCCTTGCCGGCACCGATATAGTCGCCCGGCTCGCTCTCCAGGTAGATGTAGTTGCCGGTTGCCGGGGTTGCGCCGGACGCGGCCTGCCAAAGTTCTGCAGGAACGGGGGTAATGGGGCCGGGGGCAGTGGAGGTGTCCAGGTTGGTCCAGTGAATCTGTCCGCGCAAGGCCGGTTGAGCCCCTTCGCTGTGCTGTTCGAAATTGGCGTCGACCTCGGTGAGCGCGCCGTTGACATAGACTGCCCGATCTATGGTGAAGGAGCCGGTCAAGACGTTGCTGCCCCGTCCTTCGCCAGACCAATCGAGGCCGGGCGTATAGAACGGATACCGATGTACGTCGCTGTAGGTGCCGGTGTGCAGTTGGCTGAAGGAGCTGGATTCTTGGAAGTTGCCACGCCACGACTGCTGTCCCGTGACCGTGACGGAGAGCAGGCCGCCGCTTCCGGTGACGGTGATTATTGCGTTGCTGCTGGTGTAACTGTAGTTTTGGCCGCCGCCGATGTAATCCCCGGCGTCGCTTTGCAGGTTGACATAATTCTTGGCGATGACCCGCACGGTAGCCGTGGAACTTTGGGCCGGGTCAGCCGGGTTAGTGGCAATGACATGGTAGGTCCCGGCGACAATCGGTGCGGTATAGAGTCCGCTGCTGTTGATGTAACCGCCGCCGGCCTCCACCACGCTCCAGGTGACGGTGGGGGTGGTCATCCCCTTGATGATGCCTCTAAACTGAACCGACCCGCCGGCTATGACCGACGTACTGACGGGGTAGAGGAACACCGTCCCCATGGGCTGCATCCCGATGCGCGGTACGTTGGCCATGTTGAACTGCCAGTTGCTTACGCTGGTCGAAAGCGGGGTGCTCAGGATGACGGCGCCGGTCGACTTGTCGGTCATGGTGAGGCTGTTGTTGCCGTACGTGATGGCAACGGTATCGAAGAGCAGATCCAGCCCCTGGTGGTTGGCAGTGAAAGGAGCGTGTACGAAGTCAACGGAGGCAACGCCATAGGAAGATAGCACTGGCTGTAGGGCGGTCTTAAGCGCAGGAAGCGCGCCGTTGAACGCCGCGCCCCAATTCTGCATGCTTGAGACGGTTGCTGAGTCGTAGGCACCAGCCGGGTCGAACTGGGCCAGAACCAGGTGTGAAAACGGGTTTATGTTGGTTATCCCCGGGCCGCTCGCCTCGGAGTACAAGGTAACGCTTTGTCCGTTGGCGGTGCCGGTTGCCTTGAGCATGAACGGTGCGGTGAGATTGGTGACATCGAAGGAATAACTGCCATCCGGTGCGATGGTTTGTGAAACCTCTCGCGTGGCGGCGTCTTTAAGATACACAGTGCCGGTGATCGGTGCACCGGTGGCCGCCACGCCAGAGATTGTGTGGGGAGCAGTAGACCCTGTGGGAGCGCTGCCACCTCCGCAGCCTGCCATGACAAGGATAAGAAAGGTAAGTATGAAGAGAAGTACGTGTTTTGCAGGACGTCTCACGTCAGTTCCTCCGGAAATAGCGGCGCATTACAGTTAAGCAAAGATGTCAGTGAGTTATATGATAAGGGTAGTAGCTTGTAAATTAAAATATGATTATGTGCGTGATTATTCAATGCGTGGGGTGGGGTAGGTGATGAGGATCCAAGCGAAGTACGTGGCCAGCCGCTTGCTGCCTTTTCGGTCTACGATCCACACTTCTTTAGGTGTATCTAAGCCTTTTTACTTAAGTCGTTTCTGGTTGCCATAAAAGTAAAAGGGAGACGTTCTTGAGATTTCACTTTTGAGGTTTGTTTTTCGCAGGCAGGACCAAAGACCCCTTATATATTTCCCCCTGTCCTTTTGCAGGCGATTCTGGTACTATGGATCGCTATGGGTGAGAAGCTGATCTGCAACAACAAGAAGGCGTTTCATGATTACTTCATCGAGGAGCGTTACGAGGCGGGCATGGTGCTGCAGGGGACCGAGGTAAAGTCTCTGCGCAACGGCAAGGCCAACCTGAACGACTCCTTTGCGATGGTGAAGAACGGCGAAGCCTTCCTGCACAACTTCCACATCAACCCGTACGATTTCGGGAACCGTGAAAACCACGATCCCGACCGGATGAGGAAGCTGTTGTTGCACAAGAAGGAGATCGTCAAGCTCTTCTCCAAAATAAGGGAGCAAGGCTACACCCTGATCCCGCTTCGGGTGTACTTCAAGGACGGCAAGGTCAAGACCGAGCTGGGGCTCGCCAAGGGCAAGAAGAACTACGACAAGCGCGAAGTCATGAAAGAGAAGGACATGCGGCGCGACGTCGTGGTCGCGCTGAAAGAAAGAAACCGCGGATCCAGGGATAGGGACTAAATAAAAGAATTCAGGTTTTACGGGGGTGTAAAGGTTTCGACGGGGGTAAGAAGCTAAGGTTGCATGCCGAGGTCCGGGTGGCTCGTTAAACAATCCGGGACGCATTAAGCGCCGACAATTACGATTACGCTTTAGCAGCTTAATAACCTGCTAACGTTCTACTCCGCTTCTCCCACGAGTGGGGATAGAACGTCATTCAGTGGGATAGTTTCAGGGAGCGTCCGTGGCCCTGCGGCGAAATTTAGCGGAATCGGCAATCGGGAATCCCGGCCTGTGGAGTCCCGAGCGGCTAAAGTAAAAACAGGTATAAGCATGTAGACGCCTTATGTGTACGATTCTCGGACGCGGGTTCGATTCCCGCCACCTCCACCAATTGAAGGTCCACCAAGGACCAGAGAAGAAGAAAAGCCCTTGAGAAATTGAGGGCTTTTTTCTTTTTTACGTCCAACAAAACATCTTATTACGCATTGACATCCGGGGGTATCGGGGGTATTAATTGCGACTAAATACCCCCACCCCGCCACGGATACCCCCAAAAGGAGGGCAAGACAATGCCGTTGACAGAAGTGAAGGTAAGAACCGCAAAGCCCGCAGAGAAGCAGGTTAAGCTTTCGGATGGTGGCGGAATGTACCTTTTGGTGACTCCGAGTGGCGGGAAGTGTTGGCGGCTCAAATATCGGTTTCTCGGTAAAGAGAAGGTTCTCGCTATAGGCACCTATCCTGAAATATCGCTTTCTGAGGCCCGTGAAAAACGTTTACAGGCAAGGAAGATGCTGGCGAATGGTATTGATCCTTCTGAAGCTAAAAAGGCTAAAAAAGCAGCTATGGTTGCCACGTCTGAAAACAGCTTTGAAGTGATTGCACGAGAGTGGCACCATAAGTTTTCTGCAGACTGGTCTGAAACTCATTCTGTTACAACACTACGTCGCTTGAATGCAGATGTTATCCCTGTTATCGGGGCGCGGCCAATCTCTGAAATCAAAGCCCCTGAAGTTCTTGCAATGCTAAGGCGCATAGAATCAAGGGGAGCGCTTGAAACTGCTCACCGTATTAGGACAATTTGTGGCCAGATCTTCCGTTATGCGGTTGCCACTGGACGCGCAGACAGAAATTGTGCGGCAGACCTCAAAGGAGCATTACCCCCATACAAGAAAAGCCACCTTTCGGCAATCACGAACCCTAAAGCCGTTGCACCGTTATTGCGTGCCATAGATGATTATAAAGGTACGTTCCCTGTAAAATGCGCCTTGCAACTTGCAGCACTATTTTTTGTTAGACCCGGAGAGTTGCGGCAAGCTGAGTGGTCTGAAATCGACTTTGACAGCAAATTATGGAACATCCCCGCCTCTCGGATGAAGATGAAGCAGCCCCATATTGTGCCTCTTTCCACGCAAGCAATAGCCATACTCACAGAACTGCAAGTCGTTACAGGCAGAAGTCTTTACCTATTCCCTTCAGGGAGGTCGTTTGCGCGTCCTATGTCGAACAACGCTATAAACGCTGCCTTAAGAAGGATGGGGTTTGACAAAGACGAAATGACAGGTCACGGTTTCCGTGCAATGGCACGTACCATTCTCGATGAAGTGTTGCAGTTCCGTCCTGATTTCATTGAGCATCAACTTGCTCATGCTGTACGAGATCCTAACGGCAGAGCTTATAACAGAACGGCCCACCTTACCGAACGCCAAAAGATGATGCAGGTTTGGGCGGATTACCTTCAAGGTCTGAAAACAGAGGCAAAGGTGTTGCCGCTGAAGCGAGTTGAAGCCTAAAACAGGAGGAGAGTGATCTGTGGGACTGCCTTACGGGACTGAAGAACTCGAAAAGAACCCCTTATCTGCCGAGGTAGAGGATGAAATTTTAGCTACGGTTGGCTTACAACGCGAAGAAGCGTCTGAACTGCTAGCAGCACTTAACATGGCTGTAGGCAGGGCAAAGGCAACTAAAGAAATGGAAGACAAACTTAGCCGAGAAGGTCTAAAAAAATCATTTGCAAGAGCGGCTAAAAGTGCAGAAGAATTTGCCAAAAGATTAGAAGAAATCCCCATCGCAGCAGGTGCTGTTTACTTTCTGCGCCAAGGGATTTCTAAAGCTGAATCGGAGAAACAGGCGCGGATCTTGGCTGGAATAGTGCGGATAGCTTCTGATATGGCGAATGAAGAACTCTCGGGAAGAGGTGCAGACCGTTCTGACATACCAGCGACTTTAGCAGCAGACATTGCACAAGCTCTTCAAAATATCCACGTCCCAACTCACGCTAGCCGCCCGTCGTACAATCAGGCAGGAGCCGAGAAGGCTTCAATTTATTGGAGAGTTGCGCAGATTTGTTTCCAACAGTCAAAGATATTGGTGAGCGACCTGCGTGACGCTTTACGCGATGGAGTTGCAATGGTGGAGAAACGGCACCATGTCAAGGGGGAATAATCCCCTCAATTTCCACGGAATCCCCCCCTTTATCTATTTGGACACTACTGAATTACCCTGACTTCCAAGCGACACAAAAAGCCTTTTGGAGGTCAACAACATGCACACCGCAGAACTGAACTATCCCGCCACTTGCCGGTTACTCCGGCTCAAAGAAGTCCTGACGCTCATTCCCGTATGCAAAAGCTCATGGTGGGCAGGGGTGAAATCCGGCAAATACCCTGCATCAGTTAAGCTAGGGCCACGCACAACTGCTTGGCGTTACGCCGACATTCTCAAACTGATTGAAACAGTTGAGGAGGTATAGACGCCATGACCAACAGACCGGCAGAATTCCAAACCACAGATATTGACCTTAGCGCCACCATTATGACGGCAACTGGTAAGATGCCCGCGATATTACGCCAACCGGGTAAAGCACTTGTGACATTTGAATTCAGTGATGACGATGCTACTAGGGCGATTGTCTTCACCTATGCCACAGGCGAACTTGTACAACCTGTTAAACGCTTTTCAGCTTGTCGGGCTTGGCTGTATCGGCAGGCGAAGGGGGGACGGCAATGACCAAAACCCTAAAACAGCAGCTTTTAGTCGTGAGGGGGTGACAATGGGCAAAAAGAAAACTCCACCTCATAAGCTGAATTGGTATGCAAGGGTGTTTATTTTTGACATGGTAACGTTCCCAGCATATAGGCACCTTTCCAAATCGCAAACCGATGTGCTGACTGTAGCCCTTGCCAAATCTGACGCTGCTGCCGCAGAGAAAGACAGACTTCCGGGGCGTCCAGTGTTCCCGTTTCCTTTCAGTGAAGCTAAACGTACACTTGGTATGAACCCGCAGTCATTTCAGAATGCCATAGACGGTTTAAAAACAATGGGATTCATTTGTGTTGTACGACCTGGAGGGACTGCAAATGGGGACGGAATACCTAACCTTTACCAACTGCAAGACGGCTGGAAGACTTGGACGCCGCCACTGAAGAACACCGCCAACATTGAAAAGGCAAGAGCTGCCAAGAAAGCCAGAATCGGAGCAACCGCGCATACCACCTGAAATCATCATGGCTAACCTATCTATTCCCTGCCTGAGTACCCGCCTATAAATGGGAGGGTATGGCATAGAAATATAAAGACTCAAGCTGCCTTGAGTGGGAGAGCGCCTAAAGCACTCAAGCCCTCTTGAGCGAGTGAGCAGCACGCAAGGGTAAATGACAATATTCGTACTCAATGCATCTTGAGCGAGTGAGCATAACGCTCTTGAGTAGGAAAATATTTATCTAGGTCCAATACCCTGACAAGTGTGGATGGGACGCTAACCATCAAAACACCACTAAAAACCGGCTACCTCTCACAGGTAAGTCGGTTTTTTATTGTTAATGAGAATGGGCAAGGATATAAAGCTACCAATGCCCATGCCCTGTACTATAGGAGAAGGAGGCAATTATGATGAGACTATTTGCCACATTCGCTTGCTTGCTGCTCTTTTTCGGATGCGATTACATCGAAAGGTTAACAAGCAACATAGATGTCACAAAAATACAAGCGTTCCCATCAAAAATAGAGTCTGGAATAGTATTTGGAGTTAGTGGCGAAACAGCGACTGCTCAAATTGAATCAGTATCAATCGAATGCATTCCAACTACTAATGTTATTGACACAAAACATAGTGAACAAACGTATGATATTGCTGTTACTTCAATGGTAAATTATAAATTTAATAGAGAGGTCTATGCACCTTACTACTGTGACATGATATTTGAAGCAAAGTCAAAGAGTGGCGTGGTTCTTGGTACAGCCACTGGTACAGCTAAGTTACTTAATAGTTCTACAATAGCAACAGTATCTGGCAAGATATCTGGCATTTCGCGTGGGGCAATGGAAAAAGTATCCTATGTAGTTGCCAGATGGGACTACTCTAACTAATTTCACATAAGTGTGCAGCGAGAAACTCAAATAGGAGGTGGCATGCATAAAATTATCATAGCAACTGTCATCATGCTGTTTTTTGTAACTTCAGCATTTGCTTTTGTTGGTAATAAAAAAACGCACAAATTCCATAATGATGACTGCCCTTCAGCAAAACGGATAAACCCTGCCAACAAAGTACGTTTCGACTCTCGCGATCAAGCTATCAAAAATGGATATGTCCCTTGTAAAATCTGTCGTCCGTAATACTTTAGGGGGAGTAAATGAGCTTAAACTACAAATTTCTTTTGCTGCTGTTAAGTTTATTATTCATTGCTACCGAATCCTCCGCTGCTGATTGGAAAAAATTGTATAATGGGTATTTTGATGCATCGAGAGTGACAAAGACTGGACGTGGAACTATCATAATTTATACTAAGACGATTTTGAGCCGTGAAAGACATTCCGCAGACAATGTAAGTATACCATATGAAAATTATAGCCACACAATGTCCCAAATTGAATATAATTGTGACATTGGAGAGTACCGATATTTATCAGTGCATGACTATAGTAATGACAATACAGCGGTTTCAAATACAAATCCAAACCCTAATTTTGAGCCTGCTCTCCCAGAGACGGTTGCTGAATATAACTTAAATGTAGTTTGTTCCTATGCAAAGCGGTCCAAACCCAAAAAAAAGTGAGTATCTCTAACTATGGTTTGTAGCCTCCGCGCGCGTATCTATGAGAAAACTTGGACTCCCTTGCGCACGTAAAGGCTTCTCCAAATTCAGAAAAGACGCCGCTCAATAAGTAGTTTGGAGAAAAATATGAATCTAGTTGATATGAGAATAAAATCTGCTTTTAGAACTAGCCCCGAAGGAACTCGTATCTATTATCCTTTCGGATGTTTTGGCAAAGGGCGCATTGTCGTTTCGGAGCAAATTTACCAAAAAGTTGTCTCTCATATCAGCAGGTGGATATTTTTATCTCTAGGAAGTGTGCCGCTTCTAACAGGCCTTATGAAACAGCATTCATGGAAATTATTAATTATAGTTATGTTTTTTTTGAGTTTAGCCCAATATATCTCCACATATCTAATAATAAAAAATTTACCAATTTCAGATGTACGCATTACCTACAAAGAAATATTTGATGAAGGCAAAAGTAATTTTAGTAAAATAATGACATTTAGTGTCTTCACTAACTGGTTCTTAGTGATTAGTGGAACTACTCTTTTCCTTCTTGGCATATTAGTAGTTCTGGCATATAGAGACAGATTAAGCATATCTGTTGGCGCATTTTTAACAGCCATAGGTTTTATTTCAATAATTATGTCTATGCATTCAATGTCTAAACGGCGTACCCAACATACGGATTGACCAGAACCTATCTGGTCATCCTTCAACCGTTGGACGGTCCAAAGTAGCAAGGAGCTAGTCATCAACTACGGAGTGGACATTTCCACCTTGTTAGCCTTCATCAAGGACGGCTAGCTATAGCCCTATTCCACACTCAAATTTGGAGACCCAAAATTTCAATTTTTTTAGATAAGTGCGCTGAAAGAGCAAGTTTTTGAAAGTCCTACCGGGGGGGATTGGATGAGGCCAAGCGATATACGCCATACCGGGGAGGCACCGGGTAGTGCGCTCTATAGGGTGGGGTTGTACCTAGGAGCCATCATCAGGGAATGCGAAGTTTCTATGACAGAAATTCACCATTATGGACACAGCAGCAGCTATTACCCTCGCCTGCAGAGCTTTAGCCTCCAAATATTAGGGGTATAAATGGGGGTATGCTGCCTTGCCGCCAACAAATTAACCATTATAAAACCGATATTTGTGTGATTTGTTTTATAGACGCCACCACCAACCTTCGCCAAGGCTTCGGTTGGCACGCCAGTGTCATCCGAAGCCTTTTGTTTTTGGCGAAGGTTGTCCACCGTAGCTGCCTTCCGCAGTGAAACGAAGGCCGGCGTTTAGCGAAGGCGGACCCTTGCCACGAAGTGATGCCGCACCCCCCACAGTCGTTCCTTTCAGTTCCCCCGCAAGCCGAGCGAAGCAAAGGCAGCCGCCTAACCCAACAGCACCTAGACGTTCAAGCTATATCGGGTAAACTTCCGTCGTCCCCCAACCCCGGAGGCTCACCCCCATGAAATACGTCTACCTCCTCCAAAGCCTCTTCCACCCCAACGAGCACTACGTCGGCCTCACGAAAAACCTGAAATCACGCCTCGCCTCTCACAACGCTGGCTAATCCCCCCACACCTCCAAATACCTCCCCTGGAAGCTCATCACCTATCTCGGTTTCACCGACGACGCCAAAGCCGCCGCGTTCGAGAACTACCTGAAAACCGGCTTTGGCCAAGCCTTCAGAAAAAAACACTTCTGATCCCCGGGACATCCCTCCCGGTCCCCCTTGACTTTACAGGCAAAAGCGGGGACACTAGCCGACCGCGCCGCGACACTTTTACCGCCTAAGGAACAGCATGCAGTCCAAAACCATCAAGTCCGATCTCCTACTCCTTCTCATCGCCGCCATTTGGGGCGGCGGTTTCGTCGCGCAGCGCAAGGGGCTCGATTTCCTGGGCCCCTTTTCCTACAACGGCGTCCGCTTCGCGCTCGGTAGCCTCTCTTTGCTCCCCCTGGTCTACCTGAATCGCCGCCGGCAAGGGCCTTACCACGGCAGCCTACCGCAAGCGGGTAACCGCGCGCTGCTTCACGGCGGCCTGATGGCGGGAGGCGCACTGTTCATGGGCGCTTCGCTGCAACAGGTCGGCATCGCCTACACCACGGCGGGTAACGCAGGTTTCATCACTGGTCTCTACGTCGTCCTCGTTCCCTTATTGGGGATGTTCTGGGGACAGCGGCCCGGCGTCGGCACCTGGCTCGGGGCCGTCCTAGCTGCCATTGGCTTGTTCTTCCTCAGCGTCACCGACCACTTCACCATCGGCATTGGTGATCTGCTGGAACTGATCGGCGCCGTTTTCTGGGCGGGGCACGTGCTCCTCATCGGCTGGCTCTCGCCACGCCTGGACCCTTTCAAACTTTCCGCACTGCAGTTCGCGGTCTGCTCGGTTCTTAGCCTGATCACCGCATTCATTTTCGAGTCGATGACCCTTGCTGCAGTCTTTGCCGCCTGGCGTCCCATCCTCTACGGCGGCCTGATCTCCGTGGGCTTTGCCTACACCATGCAGGTGGTGGCGCAACGCGATGCCCATCCCGCGCACACCGCAGTGATCCTGAGCGCCGAAGGCGTCTTCGCTGCCATCTGGGGTTGGTTTTTCCTCGGCGAGGTGTTGGGAGCCCGCGGGTTGTTGGGGTGTGTCCTGATGCTTGCCGGCATCCTCTGCTCCGAACTCTGCAACCTGGTCATACAGTTGAGGAGCAGCGCCAAGGTGGCGTGAACTCGTTGCCACTTTCATTCTGGAATCAGAAGGTCGAACTATGAACAATGAAGAGCATGAGAGGGTAGGGGGGAAAGAGCCCCAACAAGCCAGGGACTACCTGCGCTACCTGAGGAAGCTGCGCGAGAAAAGCTACATGCAGTTCACCATCTGGACGGCAGCCGTGCTGGTCGGGTGTGCTGCCGTTCTCTTTGCACGTCTCATCTCCGTTTCGCAGGCCTACTTTTTCACCTTGTTTCACAGCCACACCTATCTCATGACCGCAGCCACACCGCTGTTGTTCGTCGCTGCGACGCTCATCGTGCAAAAGTTCGGGCCCGAATCACGCGGCAGCGGCATCCCCCAGGTGCTGGAAGCGATCGACCGTGCGCACGGCGACAAGGTCGAGCCGCCATGGCACAGCCCGCTGGTTTCGCTGCGCACCGCCGTGGTGAAGGTGATATCGAGCTGCGTCGGCATCATTGCCGGGGCTTCCATCGGGCGCGAGGGCCCAACTGTCCAGATTTCAGCCTCTGTCTTCGCCTTTTTCGGGCGCGTTACACGGAGGGTTCTGCCCAAGGTCGATTTCCAGACCTTCCTGACTGCAGGTGCCGCGGCGGGAGTCGCGGCAGCGTTCAATGCGCCCTTGGCCGGTATCGCCTTTGCCCTGGAGGAAGTGACCGAGGGGGCGTTCGGGCGTTTCCGGGAAATGGTGATGCTCGCCGTTATCCTCTCCGGTATCGCGGCGTTGTCTCTCTCCGGGAACTACCTCTACTTTGGACATCCTGCCGTCACGCTTACCCCCAACCTGCTCGTTCCGGAAACCCTGGTCTTCGGCGTTGTCGGAGGGATCATGGGAGGGGCATTTGCCCGGCTGCTTGCCTTCCCGCAGATCTTCGGTCTCCCCGCTCAGCCCTGGAAGAGGGCCCTCTATTGCGGCATTGTCTGCGCCGCAATCGGCTTCTTCACCGATGGAGCCTCTGCCGGTTCGGGATACGAAGTCACCCGCAGCTTCCTCGAGAGTTCCACCATCGATGACTGGCCCATCGGGCTAGGGATTGCCAAGTTTGCCACCACTGTCCTGTCCTACCTCTCCGGAATGGCTGGCGGCATCTTTTCTCCCTGTCTTTCCATCGGGGCGGGCTTCGGATTCACCGTCGCTAAGCTGTTCCACCTGCAGAATTTCAAGGTGTGCGGGCTCCTCGGCATGGTCGGGTTCTTTTCCGGGGCCATCCAGGCACCCCTCACCGCGGTGATCATCATCATGGAGATGACCGACGAGCACGTCCTCATCATTCCCTTCCTGCTGGCCGCCTATCTTGCCCGGAGAATCGGCAAGGTCTTCATGCCGGTTCCGCTGTACCGGTTCCTGGCCAGCAAGAATCAGAAGGGGTAAGGCTGGCTACCGTCGCCTTGGCCTAGGAGGTACAGGTACATGCGAAAGCTTTGGCTGATTCTGTTAACGATCTTTGGCAGCAGTTGCACCACGTCCAGCGATGTGGACAGCGAGCGTTTGAAATCCCTGCCGTATAGATATTCTCAGTTCGACATGGCGTTGGCGTGGGAGATCAAACTGGCGGGAATGGAGACGGTGGTGGAGGGAGTCGGCAAAAATCTCCGCTACGCCTTCATGGAAGGGATCGAGATCTGGATTGCGGCAGTCGATGCCGCGGGCACGACCAGAGCGCGCAAGGTCTGCTTCGTCATACCTCGCCAGGTGAGGCAAGATGGGACCTTTCCCTTCAGCGTTAAACTCCCGGTACCGCTGGAGCCTGGCATGCTGCTGAAGTTCACCTACAAGTACAACGGTTCCGACGGCGGTGACGGCGGCGTAGATTGGATGCAGAGTTTCGAGTGGAGTGTGCCCTGACAGCCTAGGGGGGGGGCTGCCGGTGCATCGCAGGTTGGGGTAAGGCGGAGGAGGTGCTACTCAGTTCCTTGACACCCCAGCGGGATTCGATATATTGGCACTTGCTAATAAATCCTGCTTGGGAGGTGTCTATGCCAGAACAGTACGACTTCCTCGACTTGAATTTTCGAAGGCAGAGCTACGCCCAGTACTTCGTGACCCTACATGATTTTGCGGACGGGCTTGATGCCAGCAAAGAGTACAACGAGAACCGGCCGGGGCACATCTACGCCGGGCAGAGGTTCCGGGATCATGTGGTAACCATGAAAGAACTGAGCATCGGCGCTGATCGCGGGGACAGCCTGCTCCAGCAACAGCGCCAGGCAATTCGGGATCTCTCAGAGCTGGAAATGCACTCCTCCGTCAGCTACATGAAGACCATTGCGATCCACAAGAAGGACCCCTCCATCCTCCGTAAACTGAACCTGCCCCAGAGGGAAACTCACCAAAAGAGTGGGAAGAGGTCGCTGTCTCCGCTTCAAGTCGAGATCCGTCTGGAGTTGAGGCGTGTCAGAAACGAGTCTGGAGCCATCACCATTATCGGAACCCACGTCAGGAATGGCGGGCCGTACCTCATCAACCTCTGTAAAGGGGAACCAACCTCGGAAGAGAGCTGGTACAACCCGGGGGGGCATTACAATACTTGCAGCAAGATCGTCCAGAAGAACTTGGAACCCGCGAACAAGTATTACGTCAGGATGAGGAGCGATCGTCCCGAGGGACTGGGGCCTTGGTCCCAGCCGGTATCCATCATCGTGTTGTAAGCTTTACCTTCTCCCTTGCTTCGGCCTGCCGCCACAACGGCGGGCCGAAGCTGCCTCGTCTCCCCGCTCTCCACACCAAAAGCATCTAAATTTAAAAAGCAAATCCCCCCTGACCCCCCTTCGCAAAGGGGGGGACGTGGTGCCACCGGTTCTGCTGCGTGGGCTTCATCTTTTATGCCCCCACGAATTACTAGGAGAACCGGTTAAAGCCTTTCGAGCAACTGAAAGCGAATTTTCCCGCAGAAATAATTGAAAAACCTCTCAGACCTCCTTTTGAAACCCACTCATTGGTGATCAATGGCGGAAGAAAGTTTCTTAACCATAGGTCAGTTCAATTTCCGGTCACCTAATAATTCAGAAATCACCCAGACATGAATTTGAACCACACTTAGTTGCATTTAATTTCAACTAAGTTGTTTTCAAGCTCACCTCAGGTGAAATTTCCCGACGAGTAAAATTCGAAAACGAAAGTGACCGGAACTAAAAACAAACTGAGTTGAATTTACGTCATGTAAATGTTTTTTAAACGCAGGTGAGTGAAATTCTCGCACATGTGAAAATGCGGAAAATTATCGGACTGGTGTTTGAAACACACTTAGTTGAAATTTCACCTCGCAAAGATGTTTTTTCGATATGTAAGTGCATTTCACGCGCACATGAAAGTGCGAAAATTTCACGGACCGTGTTTTAACCCACCCTGACTTCAGAAAAAAATACAAACTGGCAAAAAGCAGGCACAAAAAAGTGGCGAAGGATGTTCATTCGCCACTTTCATACTTCTGCTCAGGGTTCGTCCGCAAATCCCGGCTAAGATCAGCTTGGACTAAAAGTCGCCGATACCGACCATAAAGGCTAGGCCACCTTGAACTGGCGGACCATGTCCTGGAGCCTGACCGACATGGAGGCTAGTGCCGTAGCGGCGGTGGCGGTTTCGTCGGCACCTTGGGCGGTTGCCTGCACGATATTCGTGATCTGGGTCATGTTGGAACTGATTTCGCTCGTCGTCGCGGTCTGCTCTTCGGCGGCTGTGGCAATCTGGTTCGCCTGCATCATGACGGCGTGTATCTGCTCGAGGATGGCTTCCAGCGCCTGCCCGGAACGGGAAGCCTGCTGCGTCCCGCGCTCGACTTCCTTGCTGCCATCCTCCATGGCCTGGACCGCACTCTGGGTTTCCCCCTGGATGGTGCGTATCATCTCTGAGATCTCCCTGGTGGCGCGCGTGGTGCGCTCGGCCAGGGCCCTCACCTCATCCGCGACGACGGCAAATCCGCGTCCCTGCTCACCCGCCCTGGCCGCCTCGATGGCCGCGTTGAGCGCGAGCAGGTTGGTCTGGTCGGCGATGTCTTCAATGGTTCCGACGATGGCCCCGATCTGGTCGGAGCGCTCGCCGAGCGATTCCACGGTCCTCGCCGCCCCCTGCACCCGGTCGGCTATTACTCCCATAACGGCCACGGTGGCCTCGACAACCCCTGCGCCGTCGACCGCTGCCTGGTTGGCGCCTTGGGCGCCCTGGGCGGCGAGGTGACAGTTCTGCGCTATGTCGTTGGAGGTCGCCGCCATCTCTTCTCCTGCGGTGGCAACGGTATTGGCTTGGGCGACGATCTCTTCGGTTCCCTGAACCATCTGCTGCGCCGTTGCCTGCAACTGTGTCGACGCCGTGGCCACCCTGTGGGCATCGCCGGACAAATCCTGCATGATGGACTGGATCCTGCCGACGAAATCGTTGATGTGATCGCTTAACCGGCCCAGTTCATCCTTGGAGTGGTAGGTGATGCGCCGGGTGAGATCACCACCGGTTATGACGGCAATGGCGCTGCTTATCTGCTTCAGCGCCGAATTTATCCCCGAGGTGAGGAAGGCACAAATGCCGACGCTGAGTAAAAAGGCGATACACCCGGTGATCAGCATGGTGGTAATGGCAGCAGTACCCGCTTCTTGTGCAGACTTGACCCTCAAGTCGGTCCGCTTGGCGTAGTAGTCCATCAGCGCTTCGGCCGCTGCTACGTATTTTTGCCGGGCCGGCTCTCCCTCGCTGGCAATGGCGGCCTTGAACTTGGCGGTGTCTCCCGAGGCCGCAATGGTCATAAGTGTTTCATTCACCTTTGTGCCGGCTTTAAGTGCGCTGTCCAACTCCGCTACCAGCTTCTTGCCGTCGGGCGTCTTCGTGTTCTTTTTCAGCGCGTCCAGTGCCTGTTGGTAGGCTTTGCGGTGATCCTCAATGTGTTTAACAATCTTATCCCGATCCGCTTGTGTCTCGGCCAGCATGAGTCCCTTGATTTCTTCGTCTATCCCTTGCAGGTTGAGCAGCACTTGGCCGGCACTTGCCGTGAGCCCGCTGATGCGGTTGACGTTGCTCAACTGGTCGGCGCTGCTGTAGAGCCCTTTCATTCCCGCCCCCACAACGATGAACAGAAGCAACGACACGGTTCCAAAGCCAAGCAGTAACCGTTTTGCGATTGTGAGGTTTGTCATAAATCCTCCCTGGTAGCAACGAACATGAAATTTTCAGTCATAGTGATCCACCCATACCTATCGTCACTTTATTGTGGGTACTTTAGTCTACAATTCCTCCTGGCGGATTCATATTTTCCCGAGGCAGAATTTGCCCGTGAGTTTCCAGGCTGCTGGTGAACCAAGATGTATTGTTGACATATCCGGATATCCGGATATAATAGCGATCATGAAAAAACAGATGCAACAGTTCAAGGCCCTTGCCGACGAAACGCGACTCCGGCTCCTGGCGCTCCTGCTCAGCGCCGGTGAACTCTGCGTCTGCGACCTCACGGCGACACTGCAGTTGCCCCAGTCCACGGTGTCACGGCATCTCGCCTACCTGAAAGGCGCGGGGTGGGTCAACGACAGGCGGGTAGGGGTCTGGATCTATTACTCCATCTGCACCGACAACAGTCTGCAGTACGACATCGCCGAGGTGCTCCGCGCACGGCTTCCGGAAATTCCGGCTATCGCGGACGACATCAAGAGACTCGCCTCGTTTTCCGAAGGCGCCAGCTGCGCCTGATTTTTTTTGTCGCAACACATCCGTCCATTCGGATGGATAGAATTTTACGAAATTCCGATCCCATGGAACGGCAAGGATTGTAGATGCTCAAAGATCTAGCAGACTACCTGGTTTTCACCGCGTTGGGGATGGACCCCGGGAGTTCCCTGGGGGAGGCGCTCGACTTTTTCATCTACGACACGGTGAAGATATTCCTGCTGCTCACCACCATCGTGTATGCCGTCGCGGTGATTCGCTCCTACTTTTCTCCCGAGCGCACCCGGCGCATCCTGTCCCACAATCGCGAGTACGTCGGCAACATTCTTGCCGCTCTCCTGGGCATAGTCACACCGTTTTGCTCCTGTTCTGCTGTCCCCCTGTTCATCGGTTTCGTTGAGTCCGGCATCCCCCTGGGGGTGACCTTTTCGTTCCTCATCTCGTCGCCGATGGTGAACGAGGTGGCGCTCATCATGCTGTGGGGATTGTTCGGTTGGAAGATCGCGACGCTCTACATCGGTTCAGGGGTGGTGGTTGCCATCCTAGCCGGCATCGTGATCGGCAGGCTCAAGATGGAACGCTATGTCCAGGACTACGTCTGGGAGATCAAGGTGGGCGCCTCCGAGATACAGGAGCGGAGCTTGAAAGAGAAGTTCGCCGATGCCGGCGACTACACCATCGGACTTCTCAAGAAGATATGGCCGTACGTCGTCGTGGGCATCGGCCTTGGGGCCTTCATCCACGGTTACGCACCGGAGGAACTCCTCCTTCGTTACGCGGGCAAGGGCAACCCGTTAGCGGTGCCGGTCGCCGTCGTCATCGGGGTGCCGCTGTATAGCAACGCGGCCGGCATCATTCCCATCGTTCAGGCCCTCATGGAAAAGGGGCTCCCCATCGGGACGGTGCTGGCCTTCATGATGGCGGTCACTGCCTTGTCTTTCCCTGAGGCGGTCATCCTGAAGAACGTCCTGAAAACGCGGCTGCTGGCCACCTTTTTCGGTACCGTCGCGGTGGCCATCATCGTGGTCGGTTATCTGTTCAACGCCATTTTGTAAAAGGAGAATAAGATGAAAATCGAAGTGCTGGGGACCGGTTGCGCCAAGTGTACGACGCTGTACGAGAACACCAAGCAGGCGTTGCAGGAGAGCGGCAAGAGCGCCGAGGTGGTCAAGGTTCAGGATATTCCCACCATCATGAAGTACGGCGTGATGAGCACGCCGGCGCTGGTCGTCGACGGCCAGGTCAAGTTTTCGGGGAAGGTTGCATCCGTCGCCGAAATCGTCGGGATGCTGTCATGAGGCAGCTTCTCGTCGCGGCAGTGCTCCTGGTCACCGCAACCGCCCATGCCGAACTTCCTTCCGCTTCCGACGAGGTCATCCGCAAAGCGCTGGCATCGGGGAAACCGACCGTCATCGACCTTGGGGCGCGCACCTGCATCCCATGCCGCAAGATGGCCCCGGTGCTGGAGCAGCTCTCCACCGAATACCGGGGCAAGGCGTCGGTGCTCTTCATCGACGTCCACGCTGACCAGGCCGCTGCCGAAAGGTTCAGGATCCAGATGATTCCCACCCAGATCTTCTTCGACGCCAAGGGGCGCGAGGTGAAACGGCACGTCGGTGCGCTGGAGAAGGCGGAGATCGTCAAAGAGTTGAAGGCGGCGGGACTGCGGTGACCATCCTCGACGACGTCGGGCTGATCATCTCCGCCTATCCGCTGGTCGCCTTCGGCGCGGTGTTCCTGGCAGGAGTGCTGTCTTCGGCGTCGCCGTGCGTGCTGGCGACCATTCCGCTCGTGGTCGGTTTTGTCGGCGGTTATGCCGACGGGGAGCGGCGGCGTGCCTTCATGCTGTCGCTCGCGTTCGTGCTGGGGCTGTCGCTGACTTTCACCGCGTTCGGAGCTGCCGCTGGTTGGTTCGGTACCATGTTCGGCACAGTCGGGGGGCGGTGGTACGTCGTTGCCGGCATCGTGGCGCTGGTCATGGGCGGTCAACTCATGGGGCTCTACCAGTTACGGCTTCCGCTGCGGTTCGACTACCGGCCCAGGCAGGGGGGAGCAATCGGCGCCTTCCTGCTGGGCCTTTTCTTTGGCGTCGTTTCTTCGCCCTGCGCCACTCCGGTCCTCGTTGTTCTGCTCACGGTAGTCGCCACGAAAGGAGAGGTCCTTTACGGCGTCGCGCTGCTGTTTACCTACGCGGTGGGGCATTGCATGTTAATGCTGGCGGCGGGCACCTTTACCGGCTTCGTGGAGTCGTTTGCCAAGGCGAGAGGAGTTTTGAGGTTCTCGGCCTGGTCCAAGCGGGTCGGCGGCGCCATTGTCGCGCTGGTCGGCATCTACCTCGTCTACAACGGGTTCTAGCCGGTGGGGGAGGGGGCCTTGGTTGGAGAAGTCAGTTTGTTGTTTACTTATTAAAGCTGATAGTGTATACGCTATCGGCAAGGCGAGAGGGAACCTGCACCAGCCGATGCATCCGCGCAATTCCCGTACGCGAAGAATCGAAGTCAATTGGGCCCAGGATGGGCCTGCGGTTCTGCAGCCGTCGCACGCGGATTGAGGTCGACGGCGTTGAGGGATGCCATGATGCGTTCTCTGCCATCGCCACTGTATGCCGCCCTCCAGGCGGCCCTCAAGCAGGCCCACATGCTTTCCTCGGCCATCCTCGCCGGAAGCGGCGCCTGTCTCCTTTACCTGCTCCACATCTACACGACGTCGTCACAGCGGATAGAGACGGCCGTCCTCAACCAGTCCACCATCGAACTGGTCCAGTACCTTTTACTTCCCAGCGCCGCCTTCTGCATCACCACCGGTGCTCTCATCAGCCTTGCCGACAGCCGTTCCATCTTCTCCTGCCACTACATGATGACCAAGTTGATGAACGCCTGCACCATCGCAGCCATCGGTGCTATCTCTTACTTCGGGCTGGGAAAACTCGCCGCCGCTGCCTCGGACGTACGCGGGGTGTCGGTGGGGGGACACATGTTCCAGGCTGAAGGCCTCCTCGGGGTGACCAACCTGCTCGCGGCGGTACTCATGGGGACCATCCTGTTCGTACTGTACAACGTGGTGCGTCGACCCTGCTCCGATGAGGGGGGATGCAAGGGGTGCAGTTGCAACGGGGTCCGGTGCGGCGTGAATGAGGCTTCGGTCAGCGATCCTAGTGACGCGCAGTAGGAAGTTGAAGTTAGTTTGTTGTGGCTAGAGGCAAATGCACATCCCCCCCTCCCGCCTTTCGTAAAGGGGGGGACGCTGATTCACGTGCGGCGTTCTTCGGCTGCAATAGCGGTGGCTCGCGGTATTTGTAAACCGCTCTACATCAACCTCACCTGTTCTCAACTCTTTCTCCGCTACTCCTTCCTCACGATAATCACTTTCTTAGCGCCAGGATGAACAGCTCCAGGGTGACCAGGTCGTGCACGAGGTGCATGCCGAGACGTTCGTAGAGCTTGGCGGAACCATAGCCGGCGTCCCAAAGGGTTCGATCGATGTCGAAGTGGGCATGGGCCTTGACACTGCCGTCCGGCTGGGGCGCCACTACGGCGGGAAAGCCGACCGGACGGGTGACGCCCCTGATGGTGAGTTCACCGATCACGGTACCTTCGGGGGCTTCGGAAAAATCGGCGTTTTCGGTCTCCCAGCGTGTGAGCCGGAAGGTGGCGGTGGGAAAGCGCTCGACGGCGAAGAAGTCTTCCGACTTCAGGTGCCTGACCAGGAGATCGCGCCAGTACGGATCCTGCTGGTCGCGGTTTTCGATGCTGGTCATGTCCAGTACGATGGAACCGGCGGTCAGCCTGCCGCCGCGCATGACCAGTTCGCCGCTTTGCATGGCGATGGTGCCGTGGTGGCGGTTGTTGAGGTTGCGCCCGATCCATTCCAGGGTGCTCTTCTGTACATCTATGACATAACTGCCGTCCGCTACCGCTGCGTCGCCACAAACTTCCGTACCGGCCGCGACGGGGAAACCGGCATCTTTGATGGCGGCGAGTCCTCCTTCCAGCACGGAAACATGGTGATATCCCGCCTGGACCAGGCGCTCACGCGCCACCTCGGCGGTGAGACTGCTCCCGGTAGCGTCGTAGAGGATCAACTCGGTGTTCCAGTCCGGTACCAGTTCCGCGATGCGGTCCAGGAACACCATCTCGTAAATGCAGGCGTTATGGGCGCCTGTGAGGTGGCAGGCGGCGTAATCCTCGGGCGTCATGACGTCGATGACAAGCGCGCCGGAGGTCAACAGTTCCTTCAGTTGTGCACACGTGGTCGTCTTCATGTTTTCATCCCTCTTGTTCCTCGAATGCAATGACTTCAGGTGTGGATCTATGACGGTATTTTAGCACTTTGCCGTTCACAACTTCCACACAGACTGCAGCAGGGGCAGACGGCTCCTCAACTTCACCCTCAACGCAGGGAGGCGGATCGCAGAGGCGCCAAGCACTGCAACATGCAAAAGGAGAGTTGTGGCTCAAGTAATGATCAAGCGGGCAGTCCAGGTACATGGTGATTTAGTAGTGACTTCTTTACGCATGGGAAGTTTTTGCTATTGTTTCCAAGTTGGCTGTGTCTGGCGACCCCGATCCGACTGCTCTCCTATGTCAGGTGCACGCTCACCATCTTGCATGAAGGAGGACGCTATGAGGAAAAACTTGATTGTCTGTGCCGTAATCCTGTCGGTAGCTGGTTCGGTATTCGCCGCCGATCGCCCGGTTGCTCCCAACGGCATCGCGCTGTATCCCGACTACCTCTCCTGGAAAGTGGTCGCTCCCTCCTACCGGGAGGACAAGGGGCAGATCAGGGTGATAACGGGAAACGATACCGCGGTGGCGGCACTGAAGGCGGGAATCAAGCCGCTTCCCGACGGCAGCGTGCTGGCCAAGGTGGCCTGGAAGGCGGAGAAGCACCCCAACTTCCCGGTGGCGACTGAGCCGGGCGCGTTCGCGCAGGTCGAGTTCATGGTGAAGGACGCTAAGAAGTACAAGGAGACGGGAGGGTGGGGCTTCGCCCGTTTCGTCGGCGACAAGTTGCAGCCGTACGGCAAAGATAAAAGCTTCGTGGCGGAGTGCTTCGGCTGCCATACGCCCGTGGCGGGCAACGATTACCTGTTCACGAAGATAGTCAAGGCACCGTAAATCTCGGGGTTTACTTAAAGGCAAATCCCCCCTGTCTCCCCTGTGCAAAAGGGGGGGACAGGGGGGGCAGCGCGCGGTTGATGGGCAATAACACTGCTTAGGCCTCCCTAAAAAAAACAAGACTTTGCCAGATATCCGCTTAGTATGATTGCTGAATATAGGAATTCCTTGCTATGAGGTTGGTCGCGTGATATAAACCTTTCCAGTTTCAAATAAGACAAAAAAGGTCCTGTTTAAATTGGAAAACGCATCCTGTATTACCTTGGAAGAAAACTTTGAAGTTGCAGAGCATGTTGGTAGCCCGTCGTCCTCCGCGCAGAGGCGCGGTTTCCGGCTGTCACTGCGCACCTTCATACTGGCATCGTCTCTCGCTGTTTCCTTCATCAGCTTCGCTACCGTCCTCGGCATCTCCTCACTGGTATATCTCGACTCCGTGAAACGCGGCGCCATCAGGCTTGCCTACGACCAGGCGCAGCAGTTCCATCACTCCATTCCCCTGCTGATGGGGAAGGGGGCCACCCGGCAGGAGCTCTTAAGCCTCTACAACGCACCAGGCGGGTCGGATGCGCTGGGGAATCATTCCGTGGAACTGTATCGCACGCCGGTCGTGGAGGCGCTTTACGGGCGGGTCGAGCTTCCGGCGGACCCGGGCGTGGAGCAGGTGTTCAAAAGCGGCAACGTGCTGGAACGGGGGGAGGGGCGGGTGGTCGAGGCCATCTTCCCCCTGGTCGCCACGAAAAACTGTCTCGGCTGTCACGGCAACGCCCGTACCGGAACCCTGCTGGGCGCGCTCAAGGTGCGGCAGGATATCGGGCCCATGCTGCGGGAGGCCCGGCACAAACTCTTCTTCCTCTTCCTGCTGCTTTCCCCCATCCCGGTGCTGATGGCGCTGTTCATCGCGCGCCTGGTCAACGCCCGGGTGGTTCCTTCCATCAACGAACTCGGGGACAAGGTGATCCAGGTCAACAGCATCCGCGACCTGACCCGCCTGGAGTTTTCCGACGTGGCCCCAGGCTTCACCGAACTGGACCGGATTTTCGGCGAGGTGTCCAAACTGGTGGACAAGATACGGGCGGTGTCGGTGGACAAGGAGATCCTGGAGCTCGAGATCCAGATGCTGGAGAAGTTCATCATCACCTCCGAGGTGATCCGGGACTGGAAGGAGCACGTTGCGTGCCTCCTGCTCGAGATCAACCAGGTGGTCGATGCCTACATGTTGTTCTGCATCTTCCAGGTTGACGAGGAGCTCTACGATATCGAGATCTTCTGGCGCTCCCAGCCCAGCGAGGCGACCAAGAAGCACGTCGAGCAGGAGGTGCTGCGCAAGATACGGCGCGAGAACGCACGGTTGGCGGAGAGCTCGGGGCTGCAGGTGATCCACAACGTGGCCTGCGACCACACGCCGCTGACCCTGGAACATGGCGACCTGGAGCTGCAGACCAAGTCGCTGATCCTCGATTCCCCGCAGATCGGCGGGGTGGTGGGAATCGGGGTCCAGTCCGAGTCGGCATGGAACTCGACCCGCAGCCTGGTGATCGACAGCATCCTGACCACGCTGTTGAACGTGATCGGCTCCATCAAGGCGATCCACAAGTACACCAAGGACCTCGAGTATTACGCCACCCGCGATCCCCTCACCAACCTCTTCAATCAACGGGTGTTCTGGGAACTGATCTCGTACGAGGTTGGCCGGGCCGACCGGCATGGCTACAGTTTCGCGCTCCTCGTCATCGACCTGGACAACTTCAAGCACATCAACGACACCTGGGGGCACTCCATCGGGGACCGCTACCTGGCCGCTTTCGCCGACGCGGTGCAGCAGGCCCTGCGCAAAGGGGACATCTTCGCCCGCTACGGCGGCGACGAGTTCGTGATCCTGCTTCCCGAGGCGGACGAGACGCAGGCGGCCCTGGTGGCGTCGCGGATCAGGAACATCACCGAAGACCTCTATGTCACCACTCCTGATGCGGCGAAGGCCAGGGCGACCGCCTCCATTGGACTGGCCATGTTCCCGCTGCACGCGGTGACTGAGAAGGACCTGTTCCTGTTCGCGGACAACATGACCTACAAGGCGAAGGGGGAGGGGAAAAACCGGGTCAGTATCCCCACAGCCGACGACGTCGTCGAGGTGTTCAGGATGGTTGGGGAAAAGGCCAGGATGGTGCAGGACGCGGTCGACGGGCGCAGGGTGGTGCCGTACTTCCAACCCATCGTCGCGCTCGGACCGGGCCAGCCCGAGTGCTGCGAGGTGCTGTGCCGCATCGAGATGAACGGGGAGGTGATCGCTGCCAGCGACTTCATCGAAACCGCAGAGAGCCTCGGCATCGTGGGGAGGCTGGACGCGATCCTCCTGGAGAAGGCCTTCGCCATGGTCGAGGAGCAGGGATACCAGGGCAACCTCTTCGTGAACCTTTCTCCGAAGTCGATGATCCTGAACGAATTCCTGCCCAACATCATCGCCCTCGCGGACCGGTACCGCATCGACCGCAGCAGGGTGGTCTTTGAACTGACCGAGCGTGAGACGGTGAAGAACCTGACCCTGCTGGAGAAGTTCGTCTACGACCTGAAATCGCAGGGGTTCAAGTTCGCCATCGACGATTTCGGATCGGGCTTCTCCTCGTTCCAATACATACGGCAGTTCCCCATCGACTTCGTGAAGATCGAGGGGGTCTTCGTCAGGAACATGCTCAACGACTACCGCGACATGGCCTTCGTGAAGACGCTCGCCATTCTCGCCAAGGAATTCAACATCAGCACCATCGCCGAGTACATCGAGTCGGAGGAAATCCTGCAGGCGGTGCAAAGCGTCGGCATCGACTACGCCCAGGGGTTCCACCTCGGCCGTCCCTCCCCGCAACTCGGCAACAGCCAGGAACAAGGCGCACATACCGGGGATGAAGGGGATGAAGGGGTTGAAAGGAATAAGGCTTATGGGTAAACCAGGCATGGCTTGAACGCAGTTCCGCAAAGTACGCGGAGATGGCGCGATGTCGCCTTGAGAGGTTTTTGTTTGTTATCCGAGAGGCTTCTCCACGTTCTCGGCTGGTACGCGGAGTTCTTCACGCTACCTCTTTTGAAAAGCAGTCACGCAAACAACTCAACCACAGAAACTTTTTGGTCATGGCGTATCCCCTGTATCCCTTCTTCCCTGTAAATAATTAACCCGTCCTCTTTCTCAATCAGGAAAAGCGAACTTGCTTTACGAGTTCGCTTTTCCTGTTATCTTATGTTGGTAATTCATTAAGATTTAAACCTCTCTGATTATATCAGTCCCTGAGACAGTACGTTAGTCGCTACAACGTCGCATCGACTAAAGGGTTGGGTATGTTCAAACGTTTGATCCTCATCGTATGCCTTCTCGCCTGCGTCACCACGGCACCGGCCGCCGATTACTCCCAAAAAACGCTGGTGGTCGGCAGCGAGGAGAATTTCCCACCGTTCTCCACCGGCAGTACCGACGATACGGCTGGCGGCTTCGCCGTGGAACTCTGGAAAGAGGTAGCCCGGGAGGCGGGGCTCAAATATACCATCAGGGTCAGGCCGTGGGGCGAGCTGCTCCAGGAGTTCAAGGACGGCAAGGTCGATGTGCTGGTCAACATCGCCACCTCGGAGGAGCGCCACCGCTACACCGATTTCAGCGTTCCCCATGTCACCGTGAACGGGGCCATCTTCGTGCGCAAGGGGGATTCCCGCATCAAGTCGGAGGCGGACCTGGCGGGAAAGTCCATCATCGTCTTCAAAGCGGACCTGGCCAACGAGTACGCGGTGTCCAGGGGGTGGCAAAAGCAACTGGTGCTGGTCAACGACGCCCGGGAAGGTCTGCAGCTCCTTGCTTCGGGCAAGCATGACGCCATGCTGGTCAGCAAGCTCGTCGGGGTGCAGACGCTGCGGGAGCTGCACATCGACAACGTACGGGCCCTCGATGTCAAGGCCGGCTACGCCCAGAAGTTCACCTTCGGCGTTCACAAGGGGGAGTCGGACCTTTTGGCCGCGCTGAATGAGGGACTGGCGCTGACCAAGGCTGACGGGGATTACGACGAGCTGTACCAGAAGTGGTTCGGGGTCTACGAGACCAAGGAACCGAGCTTTCGGGACATGCTGCAGTACCTGCTTCCCTTCGCACTGCTGGTGGCGTGCCTTGCCGTCTATTTCTTCTACAAACGCAACCGCGAACGCAAAGCGGCCGAGGCTGCCCTGCGCGAAAGCAAGCTGCGCCTGGACACCATACTTGACAACGTCGGCGCCTATATCTTCATAAAGGACACCCAGTATCGTTATACCTACGCCAACCGCAAGGTGTGCGAGCTGTTCAGCCAGCCCGAGGATGAGATCGTGGGCAAGACCGACGCCGCCTTCTTCTCGCCGGAGTCGGTCCGTGAGATCGTCGTGAGTGATGCCCCGGTGCTGGAGGAAGGGCTGACGGTGAAAAGGGAAGAAACCAACCTGGCGGCCGAGAATGAACAGCCGCGCAGCTACTGGACCGTGAAACTCCCGCTTAAGGATGAAGATGGTGTCATATATGGGCTTTGCGGTATTTCCACCGACATCACCGAACTCAAGCAGCTCGAAGACGAGCTGAAGAAAAAAGGTGCCGAGCTCGAGGAACAGCTGGCGGAGCGGGAACTGACGCAGGAGGCGCTACAGGAGCAGACGGCGCTGCTTGAAGAGCAGACCGCGGTGCTGGAGGAGGAGGTCGAGGAGCGGCGCAGGGCCGAGGTCGCGCTCAAAGAGAGCGAGGAGACGGTCCGGCACAAGCTGCAGGCGATCCTGGAACCGGAAGGTGACATCGGCGCCCTGGAACTGTCGGACATCATCGACACCGAGACGCTGCAGGCCATGATGGAGGATTTTTACCGGATCACCGGGATGCTGGGGGCCGTCCTCGATGTTTCGGGCAAGGTGCTGGTATCGGTAGGGTGGCAGGACATCTGCACCAAGTTCCACCGGGTTCATCCCGAGGCCTGCAAGAACTGCCTGGAAAGCGACACCGTGCTGACGAGGGGGGTTGCGGTGGGTACCCACAAACTCTATCGCTGCAAGAACAATATGTGGGACATGGTGACCCCGATCGAGGTAGGGGGAAAGCATGTCGGCAACGTTTTCATCGGGCAATTCTTCTACGATGACGATCCGCCCAACCTGGAAGTTTTCCGGGAACAGGCGATGCGCTACGGGTTTGACGAAAAGGAGTACCTGGCTGCGCTGGAGCGTGTGCCCCGGTTCAGCAGGGAAGCGGCCGAGGCCGGCATGAAGTTCTACGCCGAACTCACCAAGGTTATTTCCACGCTCAGTTTCAGCTCGATCAAGTTATCCCGCATCCTTGCCGAGCGCATCCACCTGGAAGAGCAGCTGCGCCAGTCGCAGAAGATGGAGGCGGTGGGACAGTTGGCCGGCGGCGTCGCCCACGACTTCAACAACATCCTGCAGGTGATCACGGGCTACGGCAACATGCTCAAGATGAACGACAGCCTCGGCGACAAAGAGGAGGAGTGGGTCGATCACATCCTGTCCTCTTCCGAACGGGCGGCGCAGCTTACCCAGGGGCTGCTGGCGTTCAGCCGCAAGCAGGTCATCCACCTGGAATCAGTGGACCTGAACGGGGTCATCGAGAACTTCAAGAAATTCATCCTGAGGGTGATCGGGGAGGACATCCACTTAAAGACGGTGACCTACGGCGACCAGCTTATCGTGCACGCCGACGTGGGACAGCTCGAACAGGTGCTGATCAACCTGGCCACCAACGCGCGCGATTCCATGCCCAAGGGGGGCATGCTGACCATCGAGACCGGGCTGCAGGCGGTGGAGTCGCCCTTTGATCACGAGTCGGGGCGGGCCGAGCCGGGAAGATACGCCGTGGTGACCGTGTCGGACAGCGGCAGTGGCATGGACGAAGCTACCCGCAAGAGGATCTTCGAACCGTTTTATACCACCAAGGAGGTCGGCAAAGGGACCGGTCTCGGCATGGCGATCGTCTACGGCATCATCAAGCAGCATAGCGGCATCATCAACGTCTATAGCGAGCTCGGGCATGGCACCACCTTCAGGATCTACCTGCCGTTGCAGCAGCCCAAAGCGGGCGAGGCGGATGTCCAGGACGCGCAGGTTCAGGCCCCGGTCGGCGGGAGCGAAACCATCCTGCTTGCCGAGGACGATGCCGAAGTGCGCGAGCTCGTGGTCTCCATCCTCAGCCTGTACGGCTACCAGGTGATCCAGGCGGTGGACGGGCGGGATGTCGTCGAGCAGTTCGCTGCCAACAGGGACAAGGTGGCGCTGATCCTCATGGACATGATCATGCCGAAAAAAAACGGCAAGGAGGCCTACGAGGAGATCTCGCTGCTGCAGCCTGGGGTGAAGGTGCTCTATTCGAGCGGATATACCGCGGACTTCATCCAGAACCGGGGGGTGTCCGAAGAAGGCATCGAGCTGATCATGAAACCGGTGCAGCCGTTGGAACTGCTGCGCAAGGTCAGGGAGATGCTGGACCGGTGATCAGGCGGGACGGCGGCCCAGCCGGTTCGGATGAGAACGGGCGTTGCGGCGGCACGCTCACCGGCGGGGCTGCACGCCTGGCGGCACGCGCCTTCATCTGTTCCCTGTCCTTTTCGGCCTTGGCGGCGTGCAAGCGCTCGTATGCAGTGACGCAGGTGTAATAGCAGTTGGTCGAGGAGCCATGGATATACTCTTGGCTTAGCCTTTCATACTGCTCCATCTTGGCCTTGATCTCCCCCACCGGCATGGCCAGCAGCTGTTCATACTCGATGGGCTGACACTGGCAGTCGTCGGCACGTGCCGGACCGCACCAGATCATCAGCAGCAATAACGACAGAGCCAGCTTTTTCATGGCGACCTCCCGTAGCGTATCGTGTGAAAAATGAGCCACGGCCAATGTTAGCAGGCCGGCATGGCTGCGCAAGCGGCTGCCGCCATCAAACAAAGCAAATCCCCGCTGTCGAATGCAAATCCCCCCTGTCCCCCCTCTCGCAAAGGGGGGGACGCGAGTCCATCTGACCCGCTAGTGGTCGGCACTGCACAGACTCCGATATTCTCAGGTGGACCTTTGCGGCTTTTCCTGCGAATGTAAGCGTGGAGAAGTTACCAAGCCAAACCATGTATATTGATTACAGGAGATCTCAGATGTCGAAAAACATTCTCGTACTGAGCGGAAGCCCCCGCAAAGGTGGCAACACGGACAAACTGGCCGACGCCTTCACCGCCGGTGCGGAACGGGCGGGGCACTCCGTAGTCAAGTTCAGGACGGCGGACAAAAACATCAAGGGGTGCATTGACTGCAAGACCTGTTTCAGCAAGGGGACCGCCTGTTCCGTCCCGGACGATTTCGCGGAACTGGCACCGCTTCTGGAGCAGGCCGACGTCCTGGTGCTGGCGACCCCGCTGTACTGGTACTCCTTCCCGGCCCAATTGAAGCCGGCCATCGACAAGCTCTACTCCTTCTTCGTTGGAAAACGGCCGCTGAAAATCAAAGAGTGTGTGCTGCTGGTGAGCGGCGGGGACAAGGAAGAGAGGAAGTTTGAGGGGATCGTCAAGTCGTACCAGCTCATCGCCGAGTTCCTGGGCTGGCAGGACAGCGGCACGCTGATCGTGCCGGGGCTGCATGACAAGGATGACGTTTTGAAGACGGATGGGCTGAGCAGGGCAGAAGCACTTGGCAGGGGGATCGCCTGAGGCCGGCATGAGTGTCGGGAGGTGAGGGGGGATAAGGCAAATCCTCCCTGTCCCCCCTTCGCAAAGGGGGGGACGCGATGCCACGAGTTCCGTTCGTGGTCAACATTGCTAACAAACTGACGACAAGGGCGCTGGCATCCGGCGCCTTTTTGTTGATTGGCCTTCTCCTCAGCTCCTGCTTGCCGTATCCTGCCCGATATGCTATTTGCACAGATGCAGTGCGGTCCACCCATTAAGCGATGACAACTGCTCAAGAGTCTGCTCCATAGACTGAGAATGAAGGGATGGTATGACAAAAAGCGGTGATACCCTGCAGCAACTGATCGACCAAGCGAAGCAGCAGCAAATGTTCCTGGAGATGTTTGTCCGATCCTGGGTAGACGACTACCGCTCCGGCGGCGGTACCGTCTTCTGCGGCAAGGGATGCAGCAACTGCTGCAGACTCGCGGTGCATACCGGCTTCGCCGAGGCGCTGGCGGTGGCGAGAGTGCTGGACGAGGAACGGGGACGGGCGGTCGAGACCTACGCGGCGAAGTTGCGTGACCTGGTGCGGGGGGTAGCTGAACTGCCGCAGTACCTGCGCCTGCACCGGGACGAGATGGGGGGATGCCCGCTGTTGAATGGCGAAGGAGCCTGCAGCGTTTACCCGGTGCGCCCGCTCACCTGCCGTTCGCTCATATCTACCCGTGACAGTGCCTGGTGCGGCGCCGATTTCTCCAAGGTCGCGCCGCAGGAGCGGGAAGCTTTTCTGGCGGGACTTGATCGCAAGGTGGTCTCGTTCCCGAGCCACTATGTGGCGGTGCTCCAGGACAGCGGCAAGGAGTTGGAAGAGGCGGGGGCACAGCAGATGGGGTCACTGCTGGACTTTTCGCTCTACGGCAACCTCGGGGTGCTGGTGCAGCTGTGTCGGGCCCATGATCTGGCTGGGGCCGCTTTGCAGGGACGCGGGGAGGCTGAGCGCGTTATCGCCGAGGCTGGGTTTGACCACCCGCTGCTGGTGACTGTTTCTTAGGCGGGAGCTTTACGGCAAAATCCCCCTTGGGGACTCGAGGGCACCTGCAGTGCTTCGTGGCACATAACTTTGCTTTCTCGGGAAATTCAAATCCCCCCTGTCCCCCCTTCGCAAGGGGGGGCGCCGGGGCAGCTTCGGTGCTTCGTGGCAGATTCCGCTTTCTCTGGCACAGCAAATCCGTTGTGGGAAACATACTCCAGGTGCAACCGCTTAATCACACCAAAGCGACCCAAACTCTTGCAGGTGAGGAGACTATGCCTAGCTTTTCCTTTTTCCCCACTCCCGGCTTCGCTGCCAAGATGGACAAGATTCAGAAACATGACCCGCCCGGTCACGACCGGATCCTTCACGTCATCGACCGGCTCCTGGACAACCCGGCTGATGCCGATGGCTGGATGCACGGCGAGTACCAGGGGAAGCTGAAGAAATACGTCGGGCGCCGTGACTACCGGCTCATCTACCACTGGTGTGAACAGTGCCGGAAGGAGGGAAAGAAGCTGGAGGATCGGTGCGTCTTTTGCCGTGAGGTTGGCGACAACAGCGTGATCTTCTTCGATATCTACCATAAGAATGAGGCTAACAGGATCAAGCATCCCAGGGGATAATGTTCACCGGGACGCCGGCGGTGCACAGGGGGGCACAGCTCGCCTTCAATCCGGCACTAGGACGCTTTTCGCGTCACTTCCCTTAGTACGTTCAGCGTGTACGGTTTCTGAATGAAGCCGGCCAGGCCCTTGCCATCGAACTTCTGTACTACGTCCTGTTCACTAAAGCCGCTGGACATGATCACCTGCACTTTCGGGTCGAGCTGTTGCAACTGCCGGAAAACCTCCTCGCCGTCCATCCCGGGCATGGTGAGGTCGAGGAGGACGGCCTTCACGTCGGGGTTCTCCCGGTAAAGTGCCAGGGCCGTTTCGCCGTTTGCGGCCGTCAAGGGGGTGAAGCCCAGTTCCCTGAGCATCCTCGTGCCGATGTTGCGCACCGTTTCCTCGTCGTCGACCAGCAGTACCTTCCCTTCGCCCCGCCAATTGTCCTGCACCGGCTCCGCCTGATCCGGTTCGGTGACTGACTCGCTTGCCGGCAGCAGTACTTTGAAGGTGGTGCCCCGTCCCGGCTCGCTGTAGATCCTGATGCCACCCCGGTGTCCGCGCACGATGCCGTGTACCGCTGCCAGACCGAGGCCTCGGCCGGTGAACTTCGTGGTGAAGAAGGGATCGAAGATCTTCTGCACCACCTCCTGTTCCATGCCGCTGCCGTTGTCCACCACCTCCAAAAACACGTAGAGCCCTTGCGCCATGTTCTCGCCCAGGATCAGGTCCTTGATACTCTCCTGGTCCAGCGTTGCCGATCCGGTGCGGATGGTGATTTCTCCTTGTGGTTCGCCCATGCTTTCGGCGGCGTTTTGCACCAGGTTCATCAGTATCTGGCGCATCTGGTTGAGGTCAGCCTCCACCACCGGAAGCGGGCGGGCCAGGTCGAGCTTGAGGTCGGTGTTGCCGGCGGCGGTTTCCAGCACATGGCGCAGGTCTTCGACGAGCTGGTTCAGGTCTGCCTTCTCGATCAGGAACCTGCCCTTGCCGGAGTAGGCCAGCATCTGTTTGGCGAGATAGGCTGCCCGGTTAGCCGCCGTTTCTATGTTCTTCAGGTTGGCCGCGATGGGGGAATCCTCCGGAAGCTTCATCAGCGACAGGTCGACGTTGCCGATGATGGCCATGAGGATGTTGTTGAAGTCGTGGGCGATCCCGCCGGCCAGTACGCCCAGGCTCTCCATCTTCTGGGCGTGCAGCAACTGCTGCTCGTAGCGGACCCGCTCTTCTTCAGCCTTTTTACGCTCGGTGATGTCCTGCCCGACCGCCTGCACCTCGATCAGTCTCCCCTGCTCGTCAAAGATCCCCCTGTTGGTCCATTGATGCCACAGTACGCTGTTCCGGGGACCAAAGAAGGCAAGTTCCCGCGTGTCGGTCGGGTGCTCCGGGCTCAGTTCGGCCAGGAAGCCACGTACCGGCGAGCGGTATTCGGGGAGCAGGAACTCGAGAAAGTTCCGGCCCGTCATCTCGGCTTGGGCCATGTAGGCGCCCTTGGCCAGGGCGGGGTTGACGTAGGTGAGGGTGGCGTCGGGAAGATAGGTGCAGATGTAGGCGGGGCTGTCCTCGGAGATTTTGCGGTAGCGCTCCTGGCTTTCCCTCAGGGCCTGCGCTGCCTTGATGGCGCTGGTATGGGCATGGCGCAGCATGAAGGCGATTACGGTCAAAAGGGCGCTGACGACCAGCCCACCGGCGAGGTAGCTGCGCGACTGGCTTTTGCCCTGCTCGAGCGCGAAGCTCGGCAGCGACTGGAAGGTGAACAGCCACTCGCGGCCGAACTTCTTCACGGTGCGGCTGCTCTCGAAAGCGGGGCGGTAGTCCCGTGGGATATTGACCTTCCAGTCGGCGTTGCTGTCAAAAAGCAGGGTGGCATCGCTGACCTTGTTTTCGGTGTAGATGCGAAAGGCGATGCCTTGCAGCGGTCTCGGGAAGGTGGCCCACATGAAATCCCTGATGCGGATCGGGCTGTAGGCCCAACCCAGCAGTGCGTCCTTGCGCTGCTCCGCCGTTGCGGCCGGCAGCATCCGGTCATAGACCGGGAGGTACATCAGCACACCTTTTTGACGGTCCCTTTCGGTTTCCTGCACCAGGAACACGGGATTGGTGAGGGCGGCTTCCCCGGTATCACGCGCCTGGGCCATGGCGTTGTGCCGGTTGGGCTCCGAGAACATGTCGTAGCCGAAGGCGCGCTGGTTGCGCCAGTCGAACGGCTCCAGGTAGACGATGGCGGAGTAGATGGGGCGCTCGCCGTCGGGCCAGATCCGGTAGCTCGGGAACCCTTCCGCCCGCATGCGCAGGACGTGGCGTCCCATGTCCCGGGGATGCACCACCTCGGAGAAGCCGAGTCCCTGCAGGCCGGGATAGTTGCGATCCAGGGAGAGCGCCTGCGCATAGCGGTGCCACTCGTCGCGGGTGACGCTGTCGCTGGCGTCGAACAGTCCCACTGCTCCGCGCAGAACCTGCTCGTCATCGATCATCCGGTTCATGAACCGGTCCACGATCTCAACGCTCTTGTCATGGAAGGCGATCTGGAAGCGGGAGGTAAGGCTGCGTTCGTACTGACGCCAAAAGAAAAGGGTCATGAGCAGCGACAGGGTCAGCACCAGGTAGGGGAGCAGGTTTACCGCTCTTCCCCAGGTGGAAACGCCGCGAAGCGGCGAAGCGGCACCTGCCCTTGTTTGGACACTGTCTGTCGGCATCGATAAACCCCGGCTTGCTCACGTGTGGGTGTCCCGGCCTTACAGGCCAGGATGTTTAACTTTACTGGAGTTTTTCCCAAAATCAATGCGCTCAGGGGGGCGGATGAGGACGGTGGGGAAACGCGTGCTCACGCAGGGCACGCGCCCAGGCCGGTGGCCCGGATGGTATCGCGCAGCGAAGAGAGTTTGTACGGTTTCTGGATTAGCCCGGCGATTCCCTCGCCGGCAAATTTCTGCGACACCTCGTGTTCGCTGAACCCGCTGGACATGATGACCCGGAGCGACCGGTCCATCTGGCGCAACTCACGGAAGCACTGCTCACCGTCCATGCGAGGCATGGTGAGGTCCAGGAGCACCAGCACGATTTCGGGGTGATCCCGGTACAGTTCGATGGCTTCGCAGCCGTCGGTGGCGGTGATCACCTCAAAGCCCAGTTCGCGCAACATCTCGCCGCCGGTGCTCCGGATGGTTTCCTCGTCATCAACCAAGAGCACGACCCCCTCGCCGAGCCAGTTATCGGCTTTCGGCTCAGGGATCCCGTCCGCAACAGCGCCTTGCGCGACCGGGAGCAATACCTTGAAGCTCGTCCCCCGGCCGGGCTCGCTGTAAACCTTGATGGCGCCCTGGTGACTGCGGATGATACCGAGCACCGCCGCCATGCCCAGGCCCCGGCCGGTGAACTTGGTGGTGAAGAAGGGATCGAAGATCCTGGCCAGGGTTTCCTTGTCCATGCCGCAACCGGTATCGGTGACCTCGAGGGCGACGTAGGAGCCTTCGGCGATGGGGTCGATCAGCCAGGGTTCCTTCAGGTACTCCTCTTTGCATTCGACGCAGCCGGTCGAGATGGCGATGACGCCGTCGTGGTCGCCGATGGCCTCGGAGGCGTTGATGACCAGGTTCATTACGATCTGCCTGATCTGGGTGGCGTCGACCTCTATAGCCGGCAATTCCCCGGCCAGGTTGTAGCGCAGCACCACCTTTTTGGAGATGGCGACCTGCAGCATGTGCCCCATCTCCTGGAGCAGCCGGTTCAGGTCGATGGACTCGATGATGAACTTCCCTTTCCCGGAGTAGGCCAGCATTTGCCGGGCCAGGTCCGCGGCGCGTACGGCGGAGGCCTCGATCCGCTGCAGGTTTTCCGCGGCGGGCGATAGCGGCGCGAGCCGGAGCTGGGCGAGTTCGGCGTTGCCGATGATAGAGGTGAGGATGTTGTTGAAGTCGTGGGCGATGCCGCCGGCAAGGACGCCGAGGCTCTCCAGCTTCTGGGCGTGCAGCAACTGCTGTTCGAGCCGGATGCGCTCCTCTTCGGCCTTCTTGCGCTCCGAGATGTTGCGGGCCACGCCGATAATGGCGGGGCGGTCCTCGAAATCGATGCGTCTTACCTTCACTTCCGCCGGGAACGTGGTGCCGTCCTTGCGGCGGTGCATCGTTTCGAAGGTGACCGAGGAAGAGGTTGGGAAACTCTCGATCTGCTGGACCACCTTCTTGTCGTCGTTGTTGATGGCGTCCAGGTCGCCGATTTTTTTGGCGGTCAATTCTTCCCTGGTGAAACCAAGTTCGCTGCAGGCCTGGTCGTTGGCGGCGAGTATCCTACCGGCCGCGTCGGCGATGTAGACCGGATCGGCAACGTTTTGGAACAACTGCCGGAAGCGCTGTTCGCTGGCGGCGACCTCCTGCTCCGATTTGGTCCGCTCCGCGATCTCCCGTTCCAGTGCGGCGGTGCGCGATCGGACCCGGTCCTCGAGCTCAACCGACAAGGCTTTCAGTGCCTGTTCCGCCTTTTTCCGTTCGCCAAGTTCGGCCTGCAGCGACGCCGTACGGCTGCGCACCACTTTTTTCAGGGCGTAGTTGGTGTAGGCGGCTCCGGCCAGGAGCAGGGCGAGCAGGGTGGCGACGGTGCCGATGACGAAGGTCCTGGTGGGACGCCAGCCCTGGGCGTCGACAAAGAGCCACTTCTGCAGGGCGAGGCTGCGCTCCTCCTTGCCTATGGCAGCGAGCCCCTTGTTAAGAATCCCCTGCAACTCGGGCCAATCCTTGCGTATCCCCATCCCCCAGCGGTAATCGAAGTCGGTCTTGCCGGCGAGTTGGAGGTTGGTGATGCCGGCCTGCTGCGCGTAGAAGGTGGCGTTGGCCATGTTTTCCACGTAGTAATCCACCATGCCCAGAGAGGTCTTCGCCAGGGCTGTGGCGACATCGGGAACCACTTCGAGCTTGATCTCCGGGAACCTGGTCCTCAGGATGTCGTGGGACGCGTAGTTGGAAACCACCGCCACCTTTTTGCCCTTGAGGCCGGCCAGGGTGAGGTCGGTCCGCGAACCGCTGCGGCTAAAGATGCCGCCGGGGACGGTCACCAGGGTGTCGGTGAACAGCGCGAACTTCTCCCGGTTGGGGGTCCGTACCATGGCCCCGAGGAGGTCGACCTCGTGTGCCTTGAATTTTTCCAGCACCTCGTCCCAGTTTTTCAGGTGGACCACGGTGATGGTGATGCCGAGTTTTTGTTCCAAAAGCCGGACCATGTCGGCGGAGGCGCCTTGGTACCGGCCTTGTTCGTCGAAGAACTCGATGGGCTTGAAATCGGGGTCGGGGGCGAGCCTGATGACCGGATGTCGCTGGAGCCATTGCTGCTCCTCGAGGCTGAGCTGGACCTTCGTCTGTGCAATGCCGGCGTCGCAAAGGAGCGTCGACAGGACAGTCACGAGCAGGAAGACAGCTGTTACAGCCAATCGGATACAAGTCATGTGGCATTCCTTCATTGGGTGAAGACGCGTCACGGGGCCGGGTAACAGTGCATCCCTTTTCGGCAGATGCGGCAATAACCTTTACACGTGATTTTGAGCTGGCGTCATGCACTGGTCGAGTCGGTACCGCAACAAGAAGCAGTGCGGAAACGGGCGGGGGCGTAACTGCGCCCGGGGAGCGGCGGCAGGGGGGCGGCATCCCCTGGCGCAACTATTGACATAGTGTTGACCGAATCCTATCCTGAGTAGGTTGGGACGTGGGAAATGCCCGACAGATAGGAGGTTTGTCATGACTAAGCCTATTGCAGAAGGATTCCACAGTGTCACACCTATGTTCATGTTCAAGGACTGCCGCAAGGCGATCGAGTTTTACAAGAACGCTTTCGGGGCCGTGGAGAGATACGCCATGCCGTGGCCGGATGGAGAAGGGATCATGCACGCGGAACTCATGGTAGGCGACTCCATCCTCATGATGGGGGACGAGTTCCCCGGCGAAAACTGCAAGAGTGCGGAAACTCTCGGCAGTTCGCCGATCAGTTTCTACCTTTACGTGGAGAATGTGGACTCCGCCTTCAGGCGCGCCCTGGAAGCGGGAGCAACCGAGAAAATGGAGGTCCAGGAGATGTTCTGGGGAGACCGGGCGGGTTCGCTTCAGGATCCGTTCGGCTACAACTGGATGTTGGCGACTCACACCAGGGATCTGACCCCGGAAGAGATCAGGGAAGGCGCTAAAGCGGCCTTCGCGCAAGTACCCAAGGAAATCAAATCGTAACTCGTGATGCCGCTGCCGGCGCTCCGCAGGGCTTCGCCATCGGCGGTGCCAGCGCGGGTGCCGGCAGCGGCAGGAAAGGTTGTCTATCATGAAGAGCATGTTGCACGTAGTTGCATTCACTCTGCTCATGGCAGCGCAGGGTGCCGGGGCCGAAACCACCTGGTACACGGGGGACGAACACTGCCGGCCTCCCAAGGATGACGGCACCTACTCGGCGCCCTACGATGCCAAGGAGCACCCGGGGGATTACCCGAGCTTTCCCGGCGCCGACAAGCCGGGTTGGTCTTGCAGCTATCAACGGGGGGACGGCGTCATGGTCCAGTACGGCAACAGCCTGACCCCGCAACAGCAATGGCTGGCAGTCTGGCACTCCGGCAACGACATAAATTAGGAGCAGTAGGCCTCAACGAGGAGGTCCGCCATGAAGGATCTTGAAGGATACGTCATCTTGATCACCGGTGCGACCGACGGCCTGGGTGAAAAGGTCGCCACCGATTTCGCCGCCCTCGGGGCGACGCTGTTATTGCATGGCAGGGATCCGGAGAAAGGGCGGCGGGTAACCGAGTCAATCAAAGCGAGCACCGGTAGTGACCGGCTGCACTATTACAATGCCGATCTCTCCTTGCTGGCCGAGGTGGAGGCGTTGGCCGACTCCATCGCCGCCGACTGGCGCGGCCTGGATGTCCTTATCAACAATGCCGGCGTCGGCGCGGGGCCTGATCCCAAGCGGCGCGAGTTCAGCCGGGACGGCTTCGAGTTGCGCTTTGCGGTTAACTACCTGGCGCCGTTTCTGCTCAGCTACCGGCTACTGCCGCTGCTGCGCCTTCGTGCCGAAGAGGTGGGCGCCGCGCGCATCGTGAACGTCGCCTCGGTCGCCCAGCAGGAAGTGGAGTTCGACAACGTGATGCTGGAAAGGGGATACGACGGCATGCGTGCCTATGCCCAAAGCAAGCTGGCGCTGATCATGTTCAGCTTCGACTTGGCCCATGAAGTGGCGGGAACAGGCATCGCGGTCAACGCCATGCATCCGGCATCGCTGATGGATACTAAAATGGTGCGGGAGTGGTTCGGGGCGGCACGGACCACGGTGGAGGAAGGGGCGCGTTACCTGGAGCGGTTGGCGGTGGACGACAAGTTGCAGGGGAAGACGGGACTCTACTTCGACCAGGGGACTCCGAAACGGGCGGCGGAACAGGCGTACGACGAAGAGGCGCGCAGGAGGCTCAGGGAGTTGACATTGAAATTAATCAGCAAGCCGGGACGATGAAAGGGGCTGATTGTTGTTGATCATTCCTCGCGGGGCGGCACCAGTTCCCAGCGGTCTTGGTTCAGATCGTGCCGGAGCAGGTGCTGCCCTCCGTCTGCCACTCTCACCTTGAAGTAGTTACCGTCCTGGTAGTACCAACGGTCTATGATGTCGATTACCTCGAAGCTGCGCTCCCGCCAAGTGAAGCTGGTGGGACGCTCGTCGGCCTTATAGCCGGCATAGCTTGCTACGGTTATCGGATCCCCTCCCGATCGCTTGTCTCCCGCGTGATCTGTCATTGTTACAACTCCCTCCGTGACCCCGCCGGCGAAAATCGCACCGCCACGATCCTGATCAGCGCCAGGGAAAGCACCAGGGAAATGGTCATGGCGACTTCCTGCCAGTCGATGTCTTTGTACCAGAACGCCATCACTTCGGTCAGCACCGTAACGATCACGGTGTCGATGATGTAGGTCACCTTTACCCGCCCTTCTGTGGAATAGGCGAGGGCCGTACGGAGTACCTCGATGATGGCCAGCACGGTCAGCAGGTCCACCATGATCTGTTTCGACGCGCTGTGGAAATCCTGCTGGAAAACCAGGCGCAGGTCGTAGAGCGTGCAGCCAACGCCGGCTACGATGGCAAGCAGGATGGCGATGATCAAGAGGCACAGCACGGCGCGCGCCGACATCTCGTAAAACCGGTTCAACCTCAAATCGACACTGTTGTCTCTCCACATAAATTCGACTCTCCTCTGTTCATGTTCGCGTGTTTGCAGCGAAGGTAACAGAGGAACGTTACAGGCTGTTTAGTGAAGTTTTACAATTGCGTGACTTCCTCTTCTTGCCGCAGTTTAGCAAGGTTGGCCAGGAGTTTGGCGGTGTCGGGGAAGCCGCGCTGGATGTGGCGGATGATGCCAGCCTTGTCGATGACGAAGGTGGCGCGGCCCGCGCCGTAAAGTTTCTGTATCGTGCCGTTTTCATCAGCCAGAAGCGGGAATGCGAGGCCGTGCTCCCTGGCAAATTCCGCGTGCGTCGCCACTGTGTCGCTGCTCACGCCCAGGACCTGGGCGTCCTGCTCCTCAAAAAGGGACAGCTCTTTTTGAAAAGCCTGCATTTCGCTGGTTCAGACCGGCGTGAAGTCCGCGTAGTAAAAGGCGAGCAGCACGTATTTCCTGCCGGCATAGTCGGCGAGGCTGACGGTTCCGAGGGTCGATTGCGCTTCGAATTCCGGCGCTTTTTCCCCCACTCGCGGCAGCTGGGAACCGATACTGCCAATGGCGGCGAGTGCCGACGTTGCCATGCTTCCCAAGATCGATCGTCTCATTGTTCATCCCTCCTATTGAATGCCCAGACCGTGCGCCGTGGCGGCGCCACCTCGCGAGTGTACCAGAAAACACAAAAAAACCAGCTTCCTTTGAGGAAACTGGCGGTAACGGCCCCGGTGTTCGGGGCTGTTATCTGCGCGCGCTTTTCCTGCGCCACCACGTCGCGCCGCACATGCCGGCGAAACCAGTGGCTAACAGCAGCGCAGTCGTGGGCTCGGGAACCGGGCTCGGGTCGCATTTCACGGACACAGTCCAGGTCCCATCGTTGAAATTGCGGCCGAAATCGGTTCCATACATGCCGATATCATAGGATCCGTCCACCGAGTTCTCAGAATAGACAGTGTTTCCGGTACCGTCTGAGGTGTCGGAGAGCCAGATCCACCAGCCGTAGGGGGTTCCGTCGGCCTTGAGACCGTCGAAGATCTGCAGTTGGCAAAATCCGGTGTTGGCGACGTTCATGGTCTGATAGCCGTCCGACATGATGAACGAGACCATCTCCGAACTCTGGTTTTCGGCGAAACCGCGTTCGCCGAAGCTCAAGGGATGGTTGGTGAGCAGCGATATGGTGACGTGGTCGGCGGGTGTGTAGGTGGAACCGTTGAACCAGTCGAAGGGGAGCCCGACATATTCGTAATCGTAGAGGTGGGCGTACGACGATACAGGCCACAGTAACAGCACCAGAAGCGCAGCGGCGAGAAGCTTGGTTCTCATGTGTGACCTCCTTTGCTGCTGTCAGTCGTGCACCGATACTGTGATTATATTTTTCTAATAAAATTGAAGCAACGGCTAAGGCATTAAGCGACGGGGTGCCCGCCGCTAATAAGAGAGGCCGGTTCCACTGGGGATCCGGCCTCCGTGCAATGCTGTGGGCTGAACGGCGCCAAGTACGCTGAGTATTTGCGAAGCACGAGAAAACACTTTGATTGGAACCGCAAAACCTATTGCACCGAATCCGTGTTGCCTTTTTTCGTGCCCTTCGGGGACTTGCGTTCTTCGCATAAACGCGTTTGAGTCACCCCAAGTCTTTGAGTGCCAGCGACGCGGCATGGTAGCCGCACATGCCGTGCACGCCTCCGCCGGGAGGGGTCCCCGAGGAGCAGAGGTACACGCCGGGAAGCGGGGTTCGGTACGGTGCCAGCAGTTTGGGGCGGGCCAGGAACTGACGCAGGTCCTGAACGCCGCCGTTGATGTCCCCTCCTATTATGTTGGCATTGTATCTTTCGTACTGCAGGCAATTGCGGGTGTGGCGTGCGAGGACGAGGTCGCGAAATCCCGGCGCGAAGCGCTCGAGCTGCGCCTCGATCCGGGCTGTCATGTCCACGGTTGAGCCATTGGGAACGTGGCAGTAGGCCCAGGCGGTATGCTTGCCCCGCGGTGCCCGGGACGGATCGATAAGGGTGGGCTGCGCCACCAGCACGAACGGACGCTCCGGGTGAATACCGCGCCATACCTCGGCCTCACCGGCGGTAACCTCTTCCGCGGTGCCGCCGACGTGGACGGTGGCGGAGCGCCGGCAGTCGGCCATGGTCCAGGGGATGGGGCCGTCCAAGGCCCAATCGATCTTGAACACACCCGGGCCGTAGCGGTAGCGCTGTAGCCGGCGCAGGTACCCTGACGGCAGGCGTGGCCCCGCGATGGACTCGAATTGCCGTTCGGTTACGTCGAGGATGACGATGCGGGCTGCGGGGAGGTCAGCGAGGCTTTTGACCTGGCATCCGGTCACTATCTCGCCCCCGAGCGTGCGCAGGTAGCTCGCCAGGGCGGCGGCGAGGTTGCGCGAGCCACCCCTGGCGACCGGCCAGCCGGCGGCGTGACCGAGCGTGCCGAGGATGAGGCCGAAGGCGGCGGTCAGCGGATGCTGCAGGGGGAGAAAGGCGTGGGCCGACATGCCGCAGAAGAGGGCGCGAGCGGGGGCTTCCTGGAAGGAGAACCGGGCCAGGAGGTGCGCGGGGAAGAGCGCCTTGACGCCGAAGAGCGCGGCGGCGATCGGGTGCCGGGGAAAGTGCAGCGGCGCCAGCAGGTCGGGAGCGAGGTCATCCCAGCTCGTTACCAGCGGCTGGAATAGACGGCGATAGGAGGGACCGTCGTTGCCCAAGATGGAACAGGTTTCATCGAGGTCGCGGAACAGCAGGGCGGCCTCTCCGTCAGGGAGCGGGTGGGCCAGCTGCACTTCGGGATAGATCCATTCGAGGCCGTACTCGGACAGGGGCAGCGATTTGAAGAAGGGGGAGGCGACGCCCAAGGGATGGATGGCTGAACAGACATCGTGCAGGAAGCCGGGGAGGGTGAGTTCTTCGCTGCGGGTTCCCCCGCCGAAGGTGGCGGCTCCTTCCACGACGGTGACCGAGATGCCGGCCCTGGCCAGGGTTATGGCGGCGGCGAGGCCGTTGGGCCCGGAACCCACCACTACGGCATCCATGTCACTCCATTTGGCCATTGGCAGCCCCTTGACACCCGGAATGAAAACACGAGGTTCAAGTCTAGCACAAACGAATGGCAAGGCTCGCGGACCGTAGCGTTCAGCGCGGAGGCCCGAGAAAATCTGAGGAAATCTGAGAAAACCAAAAGGCTAACTGCAATCCCTCAGAAGGGGAAGCTGAGAACCATCGGGCGGAAAGGGGTAGAGGTGGGAACGCTTACTTCTTTACGGAACTTTTTCAGTGGTCAGCGGACGGCGAGGAGGGTATCGCTGGTGAAGGTCTCGCAGTGGTTGCGGTGGGAACGCATGTGCCACTGCACAGATATGGCCTCGGCGATGCGCCAGGGGGGTGCGAGGACTTTCCCCTTACCTTCCAGGAGCGCGCGGAGGTTGTCGACCGCCCTTCCCGCGTAGGGGCCAGTCGCGGTGCCGCCCAGCCACCTTTCCTCGGGGATGTCGCTGCTGGTCCAGGAAAAAGGGGAGGCCAACAGGAAACGGGCGTCGCGCTCGCGGCTGACGCGGTTCATCTCGTAGAGGTGGGCAAGTGGATAGCTGACCCGGTCCAGCACGTTCAACGAGGAAACCTGCCCGAAGCTCCCCTTGGCAAAGGGAAGCCGCAGGGCGTCGGCGACGACGAATTCGACGTGGTCGGAAGGGAGGGTTTCGGGCAGGACTATCTCGAAGGTCTCACGCAGGTTCCCTTCCAGGGGGAGCGAATACTTGAGCCGGCGGTCGCGCGCCAGGCGGCGGGCGGCCTTTACGAAGCTGAGTGAGAGGTCGCAGCCGACGGCCGGGCCGCCCGCTGCCGCCAGTTGGAAGACAATCCTTCCTACAGAGCATCCTGCGTCGAGGGATATGTCCCCGGTACGGCCCAGCGCGCCTGCCCAGGCTGCGATCGCCGCGGCGTTGCCGTCGGCGCCATGCAGGTCGGCGTAGTGGCTCCAGAGATAGCGGTTCAGGGTCTCGCTCTCCTCGTAACGCCAGTGCCCCTCGTTCTCGGCGCCGGGAAGCAGAATGGCGACGCCGTCCTCAATGGCAAAGCGGCGCCCACACCCCGGACAGCGGAGGCTGCCGTCGATGATGTCATCCCCGGTCTGCCGTCGGACCGACAGCTCAAGCCGGTGCTCCTTGGGGAGGCAGGTGGGACAGATCAGATGGGGGAGCAGGAACTCTTTCATGGGCAGCAACGGTATCACATCACGACAGGGGATCAAAGACGCAAACCATTAGTCACGGAGAAAATCTGAGGAAATCTGAGAACAACCCCAAAAGACGAAAGGTAAACCTGTCACAGGGCCTGCGGCCATAGCGCGTCAGCGCCAAGGCTCGAGAACATCAGAGGAAAGGAAGCAAACCGGGAGTGAGAAAAGGCAAAAAGTACTTGCTGTAGGGGAGGGGAGTGGTGCCGGCCGCCGCTGTATGGGCGGCCGGTTTTCACTGTGTACGTCTACTTGTGGGCGTGACGGATGCCGAGCATCATGCGGCCGGGGCCGGGAACGCCGGTGGGGACGAAGGCAACCTGGTCGCCCGGATGCACTTCGTGGTCCAGGGCATACGCCTTGTGGTTGACGAACACCGCTTCGATCTTCTCCATGGGAAGACCGAGGTCTTGGGCGATGGCTGATGCGGGACAGCCTTCTTCGGGGACTGCTACCTCGGCCTGGGAAGGAAGACCATGGTCTTTCCTGAAGGTGTGCAGCAGGCCGAACATCCGTACCGTCGTGTTTGCTCTCGATGACATGTCTGACTCCTCTCTTTGTTGTGACATTGCGGGCGGTGCTTCACCGTTTCATGCTGCAACGTGCTGGGAGTGAGGCATCGGGCCGTTAATCGAACGATCGTTCGGTAAAAAAGTTTACACTATAATGGCTGTGATGGGAAGGTGAGAGTGAAGGGAAAAATGGGAGTTATGAGAATGATGGGAGACATGGGGATGATGGGAGGTCAGGAGGGACTGTGTGAGGCTTGGTGAGCCTCTGTGTGACAGAGGGGGGAGATACGGAAGAGGTAAGAGCACAGTTGCGGGCCGGGAGGCCCGCAACCTGTTGGCGGTGAAAGTGCTGAGGTTTACTTGCTGAGGCTATCTGCTACAGCACCTGCTACAGCTACCTGCTGCAGCTACCTGCTGCAGCTACCTGCCGCCGTTACCTGTCCTGTTACCTGTCCTGTTACCTGTCCTGTTACCTGTCCCGTTACCTGTCCCGTTACCTGTCCCGGTTACTTGGCGTGGTTCATCGCGAGCAGGAGCAGCTCGGCGAGGTGCAGCGGCTTGCGGTCGGTGGCTTGCAGAATCTGGGTGCGACAACTGAAACCGTCGGCGACGATATAGTCGCCGGACGTGGCCTGCCGGACTACGGGGAGTAGCCCCATCTCCCCAATTCGCATCGATATCTCGTATTTCCCTTTCTCGAAACCGAAGGAGCCGGCCATACCGCAACATCCCTGCTGGGGCTCTACTATGGTAAGCCCCATCTGCTTGAACAGTTCGTGTCCGGCTTCCGGATTCAACAACGCTTTCTGGTGACAGTGGGCCTGGTACACGATGGTCCCGGAAAGCTTGGGCGCCGTGAGACCTTCTTTCTTCATGAACTCCGATAGGGTCACGGTGAGACTGGTGACCCGCTTGCCATCCTCGTGCTGCGGGTAGAACTCGGGGAGTTCATCTCTGAAGACGGCGGCGGTGCTCGGTTCCAGGATCAGCACGGGGATACCCTGGCGCACGTAGGGACTCAAGATCTCCACCGTCTTGAGGATCTTCTTCCTGGCATAGTCGATCATGCCGTAGTCGATGGGGGGACGCACCGCAGGGGGACGCTTTTCCGGGACGATGACCTGGTATCCGTAGCGGGTGAGCAGTTCGAAGGCGGCCTTCAGGGTTTCGGGGAAGAAACAGTCGTTGAAGATGTCAGGGTAGAGAACGACGCGGCGCTCCTCGCTACGGCCGCCATGTGTGCCGCTTTTGTACCAGGAGGTGAAGGTTTCCGGTGCGAAACGGGGCATGCTCCGCTCGTGGGCTATGCCGCCCAAGGCCTTGGTGATTCCGGAGAGTACCGGGGTCCGGCCCATGAAGTTGGCGAGCCACGGGACCTTGGCCCCCAAGGAGCCCCAGATCCCGAAGAGGCCCATGGAGTAGGCAGGGAGCGGACGGAGCCGGTGCCGGTAGTGGTGGTGCAGAAACTCGGCCTTATAGGTCGCCATGTCGACGTTGACCGGGCAGTCGGTCTTGCATCCCTTGCAGGAAAGACAGTATTCCAGGGATTCCAGCACTTCCTTGCTGTGCCAGCCGTCGGCCACGAAGTCGCCTCGGAACATCTCGAAGAGCAGGTGCGCCCGCCCACGGGTGGTGTGCTTCTCCTCCAGGGTGGCCAGGAAACTGGGGCACATAAAGGCGTCGTGGGTGCGGCGGCATTTGCCCACGCCGACGCAGCGCAGGATGGCGCGCGGGAAACTGCCGTCGTCATTGGGGAAGCGGAACCGGGTCTCAGGCTGCCAGGGGTTGTAGTCGGGCCCAAGGCGCAGGTTCTGGTCGGGGCGGAAGGGCTCCACCACCTTGCCGGGATTCATCTTCCATTCCGGATCCCACAGTTCCTTAAAGCGCCGGAAGGCCTCCAGGAGTTCGGGGCCGTACATCTTTTCCAGGTACATCGCCTTGGACTGTCCGTCGCCGTGTTCGGCCGAGAAGGAGCCGCCGTAGTGGACCACGAGGTCGGTGGCCTTGTCCAGGAAACTCAGGTAGTTCTGGACCCCCTGGTGGGTGAAGAGGTCGAAGGAGATACGGCAGTGGATGCAGCCGTCGCCGAAGTGGCCATAGAGCGACGCGATCAGGCCGTGCTCCTTGAGCAGGGCGTGGAAATCGCGCAGGTAGGGCCCCACCTTTTCCGGGGGGACGGCGGCGTCCTCCCATCCCGGCCACCCCAGCGGCACGCCCGGGACGTTGGCGGTGGCCCCCAGTCCAGATTCCCGCACATCCCAGACCATCTTCTCCTCCTTGCTGTCGGAAAAGAGCTTCATGGAGGGCGGGTTGTGCCGCTTGCCGATCTTCTTCATGGCTTCGCGCGCCTTGTGGTCGGATTCCTCCTTGGTGTCCCCGCCGAATTCGGCCAGGAGCCACCCTTTCCCCTCGGGAAGGAGCTCGATGTCCTCGGGGTGCAGTTTCTTCTTCTTCATGAACTTGATGAGCAGTTCGTCCAGCCCCTCGAGACCGACCGGTTCGAACTCCATCAAGGCGCCGATGTCGTCGGCGGCGCTGTAGACGTCGGGGTAGCCCAGTACTAGGAGCGTCCGCGCCGGCGGGCTGTGCACCAGGCGCACCGTCGCTTCCAGCACGGTGACGCAGGTTCCCTCGGTCCCCACCAGGGCCCGCGCCACGTTGAAGCCGTTCTCCGGGAGGAGGTCGTCCAGGTTGAACCCGGATACCCGGCGCGGGATCTTGGGATAGCGGCGCCTGATCTGCCTGTCGTAGCGGTCGCGGATATCGCGCAGACCGGCGTAGATCTCGCCCCGCCTGCCGCCGGCGGCGATGATCCGCTCCAGCTCCTCCTCGCTGGTGGGACCGACTGTCATGCGTACCCCGTCGTAGGTGATCACGTCCAGCTCCAGCACGTTGTCGGCGGTGCGCCCGGCCATGACCGAGTGGATACCGCAGGAGTTGTTGCCGATCATGCCGCCGAAGGTATTGTGGTCGTGGGTGGCCGGGTCGGGGCCGTAGGTCAGGTGGAATTTCTCGGTCTCGTCGCGCAACTGGTCGAGGACCACCCCGGGCTGGACCCGCGCGGTCTTCTTGTGCGGGTCGATGTCCAGGATGCCGCGCAGGTACTTGGAGTGGTCGATGACCACGGCGACGTTGCAGGTCTGGCCACACAGGGCGGTGCCGCCGCCGCGCGAGACCACCGGGGCGCCATGCCTGTGGCAGATCTCCAGGGTCTTGATGACGGCGTCGGTGGTCTTCGGGAGCACCACGCCGATCGGTATCTGGCGGTAGTTGGAGGCATCGGTTGCGTAGAGGGCGCGGCTCGTGCTGTCGAAACGGACCTCGCCGTCTACCGCGGCACGCAGCTCGGCCTCGAGCGCCTGGGCGTTCAGCGTTTCGATTCCCTTTTTATCTGCTTCGCTCATCGCTCCTCCTTGGTCAGATCTGGAACCGCTCCGCCTCGGTGACCCGGAGTGCCAGGCCGTGGCCGGTGCGCTCCAGGTCAGGCGCCAGCGTACCGTGCCACGGCTCGATGACGCCGTCGAACAGCATGCGCTCGATGCGCACGTGGTCGTGGAAGTATTCCAAGTGGCGGATGGGTGTCGCGGCGCAGCAAAGGTGCAGGTGCAGCGCCGGGGCGCAGTGGGACGACATGGGGATGCCCCAGGCCCCGCACAGGGAGGCGGCCTCCAGGAACCCGGTAACACCGCAGCGGGTGGCGTCGGCCTGGAGCACGTCGACGCAGCCACCCCGCAACAGGTCGAGGAAATAGCCGAGGTTGAAGCCGTACTCGCCGGAGGAGATTTCCATCCCTTTCGGTGCCAGGTCGCGCACCAGGCGCAGCCCTTCCCGGTCCTGGTGCGGCACCGGTTCCTCGAACCACGTCACCCGTTGGGCGGCGAATTCCGTCGCCAGGGCGAGGGCCTGCTTGCGGGCGTACCCGCCGTTGGCATCCACCATCAACTCCGTTTCCGCCCCGATAGCCTGCCGGGCCGCCCTGACCCGTTCCGGGTCGGTCTTGGCGTCGCGCCCGACCTTCATCTTGACCCGACCGATCCCCTGGCCCACCCAGCCCGAGAGCTGCCGCTGCAACTTGTCCACCGTGTAGGAGGAGAAGCCGCCGCTGCCATAGACGGGAACCCGCTCGCGCGCCTCGCCCAGCAACGAGACCAGCGGCACCCCGAGCAGCCGGGCCTTCAGGTCCCACAGGGCGGCATCCAGCGCCGAGACCGCCATCATGCCGATGCCGGCGTCGCCCAGGTTGCGCAACGCACCGGTGAGCACCACCCAGCACCCGGCGATGTCCAGCGCGTTGCGCCCGCGCAGCAGGTCGCCCAGCTTGTCCTTGATCAGGGTCGCCGCGGCGGGGGAGGCGTAGCTGTAGCCGAAACCCTTTTCTCCCGCGGCATACAGGTGGGTCGCCACCAGCACCGTGTCCTCCCAGCGATAGGTGCCGTCTGACTCGCGCTCCTCGGTGGGGATGCGGTAGCAGTTCACTTCCACCCGTTCCACGATGGCCTTTTTCATGCCGGTTCCTCCCGCGGCGGGACCGTCCCGACCGGCACCGCCGCAAACCTCTTGGGCTCAGCGCCGCCGCGGCGCCGCGAGCCTCCAGTCGTACTCCGCGTACTCGAGCTGGAACGACTCCGGGTGTTCCCTTATCTCGCGGGCGGTGTCGGCATCGGTGTAGCCGGCCACGAACACTGCCACGTCGTGGGCGGTCCGGCCGGGATCGTCGAACCACTTGAAGATGCGCGGCAGCACCAGCTTCCTCCCCTTCAAATCCAGCCGCGCCTCCCGCCCGAGGTAGCGCCGCACCGCCGCCGACACCTCCTCCTCCAGGTTGCCCGGGGTGAGCACGGTGATCGGTGGGGACGAAGCGGTGGCGGTATGCACCGCGAACAGGATACGCGGGTCGCTGGGGCGGATGGAGCGGTGCAGGCGCGGGTCGCCGGGGGGCAGGGGAGGAAGGAGCCACCCCGGCGCCGGGCGGTTACCGCGCAGGATGCCGTGCAGGATCGCCTCGGCGCTGTACTCCTCGCGGCCGACGCGGCATCCCGCCTTGCGGTAGAACTTGGGGATTTCCTTCACCGATACCCGCGGCTGGAGCGCGAGCACGGCGTGGATCACCACCAGTGCGTGCAGGTTGCACCAGTAGCTGGTCCGCTCGGGGATATCCTGCAGTGTGTCTAAATCGAAGGCGGCCAGCGAAGCCAGGACCTCGGCGAGCCTCTTCCGCATGCCGGCCCTGGCGAGCCTGCCGTAGTCGGGATGACCATCCTCGGCATGGTCGCGGGCCACCTCGGCCAGCAGGTGCGCCAACTCCTCCGGGGTGGCGGCAGCCTTTCCGTGCGGCGCCTCGGGGAGGAACAGCTGCGGGGGCTCGGGCCTGCGCCGTTCATCCGCCTTGGCGTTGGCGAGCGCGGTGGCGGCGACGATGTAGGCCTCGTGACTGAAGGCCTGCGGGAAGTTGCCCAACTGCTCCTGCCAGATCGGGTCGTATTCCTCTGCCAGGAGGTGCAGGTGGCCTCCCACCTGGTCCACGCGCCCCAATAGCAGGTCCGCCTCCTCGATCTCCCCCTGCTTGGCCAGGTTGGTGATCAGCCAGAGCGTGCAGGCGAGGAAGGTACCGTCGCGCCCGGGGAGCCCGTCGTCGGCCCGGTAGCGGTAGAGAAAGCCGTCTTCGGCCAGGTCCATGCGCAGTGCTTCAACCGTGGCCAACATGCGGGGATCGTCGTAGGGGATGAAGTCGCTGATGGACATGAGGAGGGCGCTGCCGTCCAGTGTGTCGCTGTCGTACCACATAGTGAAGGCCTGCCGGGTGGCGCTCCAGCCGCGCGCCTGTACCTCGTTTTCGATCTCGGTGCGCGCCGCCTCCCATCCTTCACCGGGCGGGAGGCCAAGGTGCCGGGCTATGCGCAAGCCGCGGTCCAGGGTCACCCAGCACATGGACTTGGAATGGACGTAGTGCTTCGGCTCGCCGCGAATCTCCCAGATGCTCCAGTCCGCCTCGCGCCAGTGGTCCCGCGCGAAGTCGCACATGAGGCGCAGCCCCTGCCACATTTCACCGGCGCTGTCGCGGTTGCGGCTCAGCACCAGGTGGGCCGCGATCAGGACATGGCCGTAGATGCTGAACTGCTTCTGCTGGGCCGCCTTGTTGCCGATGCGCACCGGCGCGGAGCCGCGGTACCCCTTGAGGTGCGGCAACTCGTATTCGTCGAGCTTGCCGGTGCCGTCCATGCGGTACATCACCTGCAGCACGTTTTTCCTGCTCTTCAGGATCACCTCTTCCAGCCAGCCGAGGTAACTTTGCACCTCGTCGAAGTGCCCCACCTCGAAGAGCGCGGTGAGCGCCATGGCGGTGTCGCGTACCCAGGAGTAGCGGTAGTCCCAATTGCGCACCCCGCCGATATCTTCCGGCAGCGACGTGGTGGCGGCCGCGGCCATGGTTCCCTGCGGCTCGAAGCACAAGAGCTTCAGCACAAGCAGGGAGCGGATCACCGGGACACGGTGCGGGCCGAGCTCGTTGAAAAAGCCGGTGCCGCTCGAGTGCAGCCATTCGCGCCAGAAGGAGAGGGTTTCCACCAGGAGGTGTTCGGCCCTCCCTTCGGAGATGGGATCGGGCTCTCGTGCCCCGAAGTGCAGCCGCAACACGGCCCGGTCCCCCTGGTGCAGGTCCCAGACACCGTGGGCATCGCCGCCGTTGACCGAGAGTTCGCCGGTGCAGGAGAGGGCCACGGTGGTGTCACCGCTGTGGGCGACCACGCCGCGCCCGGGATGCAGCCGCAGTTCCGGAACGACCCGGCCGTAGTCGAACCTGGGGGCGAAGTTCACCCGGAGCCTGATCTGCCCGCTGTCGACCTTGATCAGGCGCAACAGCACGAAGTCGCGCAGGCCGTCCTTCCCCTTGGGCTCGGCAAGGGTGAGGAAGTCGGTGAGGGTGCAGCTGCCGCTCCTGGTGCGGAAGCGCGCGGTGAGGACATTACTGTCGTCAAGATAGGAGAGGGTGGAATCCCATTCCCCTTCCGGGGTAATCGAGAAACTGCCGCCCCGTTCCCGGTCCAGAAGGGCGGCGAAGACACTCGGGGAATCGATGTGCGGCAGGCAGAGCCAGTCGATGGCGCCGTTGCGCCCGACCAGCGCGACCGACTGCAGGTTGCCGATGATGCCGTAATCGCTGATGCTGTTGCTCATCTGTGGGCCCCTTGGTGCTCATGTGTGCCCCGTCCGCCGCAGGCACATTGGTGCAGTATAGCGGAATAGAATTAAAAATCACCAATTTAACTGCACGCGGCGCAGCCTCATGTGTGATGGCGGCCCCTCCCTGGTCGCATTTCTCCCCAACCAGTCGGTCCTATGCGTGCATAATCGTTGACATCGCGCACGGAGTCGTTAAATATGCAGCTGTCTGGCTATTCACATGAGAGGCGAAAGGACGCAGCGATGCCGACGGTACTGGTGATAGAGGATGAGAGGGATCTGGCCGAACTGGTGGCCTTCCACCTGGAACAGGAGGGGTACCACTGCCTGATCGCAGGGGACGGCAATTCCGGCTTGAGCGAGGCGCGCCGCCACCGGCCGGACTTGATTCTGCTCGACCTGATGCTCCCGGGAATGATGGGGACCGAGGTGTGCCGCCTGCTCAAGGGGGGCGAGCAGACCAGCTCCATCCCGGTGATCATGCTGACCGCCAAGGGTGAGGAGATCGACCGGGTGGTCGGCTTCGAGATGGGCGCCGACGACTACGTGGTAAAGCCGTTCTCGACCCGCGAGCTGATGCTCAGGGTGCGCGCCGTGCTGCGCCGCGGCGGCGGCGAGGCGGCCAAGGGGACGCAGATCACGCTGGGGGCGCTGCGCATCGACACCGAGGGGCACCGGGTCGAGGTGGCGGGCGAGGAGGTGCAGCTCACCTCCACCGAGTTCAAGCTGCTCATGAACCTGGCCGAGCGGCTGGGGCGGGTGCAGAGCCGTGAGGTCCTGTTGCAGAACGTCTGGGGCTACAACTACCTGGGCGACACCCGCACCGTCGACACCCACATGACCCGCCTGCGCACCAAGCTCGGCGCGGCGGGCGACATGATTAAGACCGTGCGCGGTTTCGGCTACAAGCTGGAGGAGGCATGAGGGGGAGCTTCCGCTGGAAGCTGATGGGGTCGTACCTGGCCCTGGTGCTTTTCCTGGGTGCCGGACTCTACCTCTACCTTTCCGGGAGCTTGGAGCGCTCCATGACCAGGGACACCCGGGAGCACCTCCAGGACCAGGCGCGGGTGGCTGCGCTGATGGCGCTCAAGGAAATCGGCGACCTCGACCGTGACGCGCCGGCCCTGACCGCGTCGCTGGCCAAGGCAATTCGTTCCCGCGTGACGGTGATCGCCGGGGACGGGCGCGTCGTGGCGGATTCCGGGGTCGACCCGTCCCAGGTGTCAAGGCTGGAAAATCACGGGCACCGCCCCGAGGTGATCGCCGCTTTCCGGGAGGGGATCGGCAGCTCAGTTCGCTACTCGGCGACCCTGCACACCGACATGCTTTACGTGGCGGCCTCCTTCGGCAACAAGGGGGTTGTACGCCTGGCGCTGCCGCTCTCCGAGCTGGAGGCGGCCAAAGATCGCCTGAGACGTAGCCTGGGCGCGACCCTGGCGGTGGCGGTCCTCGCTTCGCTTCTTTTTTCCTACTTCCTCTCCAACATCAACTCCCGCAAGCTCACAAAGCTCGCCGCCGGCGCCAACCGTATCGGTCGCGGCGAATTCGGAACCCGGATCGCCATTAGCGGGCATGACGAGCTGGGCGAACTGGCGCGGGTCATGAACGAGATGTCGGGCCGGATCAGGCAGCAGCTGGAGCAGATCTCGTCGGAGAAGGGGCAGCTGGACGCCATCCTGGCCGGGATGGGGGAAGGGGTGATGGTGACCGACCGCGAGGCGACCGTTACCCTGGTCAATCCCGCCTTCTGCGCCCTGTTCGAAACCGGACCGCAGGTGACGGGACGGCCGCTGCTGGAGATCAGCCGGCACCCGGATCTGCACGCTGCCTGCCGGGAGGTGCTCTCCGCGCGCAGCGAGCGGCACCAGGAAATCTCGCTCCCCGGCGGACGCGACACGCTGGTGCACTGGGTCCCGCTGCTCGAAGAGGGGGAACTGGCGGGCGCGGTGGCGGTGTTCCACGACATAACGGCGCTGAAACGGGTGGAGCGGATCCGCCGCGATTTCGTGGCTAACGTCTCGCACGAGTTGAGGACGCCGGTAACGGTGATCAAGGGGTACGCCGAGACCCTCCTCTCCGGCGCGCTGGCGCAGGACCCGGCGCGGGGCGAGCGCTTCCTGCAGATCATCCTGAACCACGCCGAGCGCCTCTCAGGTCTCGTGCGCGACCTTCTGGCGCTGTCCGAGCTGGAAAGCGGCGAGGTGGGCCTCAAGCCGGAGCGAATCGTGGCGGCCGACGCGGCGCGGCACGCGCTGCTCCTGGTGGCGCAGCGCGGCGAGGAGAAAAGGGTGGCGCTCACCTGCGCGGACGGGCTGGAAGGCCTGGCGGTGCGGGCGGACCGCGCCCGGCTGGAGCAGGTGCTCATTAACCTTCTGGACAACGCCATCAAGTACAGCGAACCGGGGGGCACGGTGGAACTCTTCGCCAGCCGCGAAGGGGAACTGGTGCGGATCTCGGTGCGCGACAGCGGCATCGGCATCCCGGAGAAGGACCTGCCGCGCCTGTTCGAGCGCTTCTACCGGGTGGACGAGGCGAGAAGCCGGGACAACGGCGGCACGGGCCTCGGGCTCTCCATCGTGAAACACATCGTGCAGGCCCACGGCGGCACGGTGCGGGTAGAGAGCGAGCAGGGGAACGGATCGGTATTCTCCTTCACCATGCCGGCGGCGTGAGCGTAACGCTGCCGGAAGTTTTCCCATGAGTACGGGTTTGACTCCTTTCTAATTGCCATTACAGTTGAAGTTCAGGTTTTACGCTGCCATGTCCCTGTGATCTCGGCCCGCCCACGGCGGTCGCCGGCGCGTGACCATGAACGGCTCTCACGACCCGCTTCCCGACAACCTCCCCTGGCACGAACTCCCGGTGCCCGACCTCCTCGAGCGCCTGGGGACCTCCGCCGCCGGGCTCTCCACACCGGAGGCCGCGGCCCGGCTTGCCCGCTACGGCCCCAACACCATCCGCGCCGCCGCTGCGAAACCCCTCTACCTGAAACTGCTGGCTCACTTCACCCACCTGATGGCGCTCCTGCTCTGGGCCGGCGGCGCCATGGCCTGGCTTGGCAACATGCCGCAACTCGCCCTGGCCATCTGGGCCGTCGTCTTCATCAACGCCATCTTTTCCTTCTGGCAGGAGCACCGCGCCGAACAGGCGGTGGACGCCCTCAAGAGGCTTTTGCCGGCCCAGGCCACCGTGCTGCGGGACGGCACCGAGCGGCAGGTTCCCGCGGAGGAGCTGGTCCCCGGCGACCTGGTGCGGGTGAGCCAGGGGGACCGCATCTCGGCCGACGCGCGGGTGATCGCGGAGTGGGACCTGCGCGTGGACCAGTCCACCCTCTCCGGCGAGTCCCACCCGGTCAGGAAGACCGCCGACCCCCTGCCGGCAGAGTCCCTTTCCCTCCCTGAGCTCGCCAACCTGTTGTTCGCGGGGACCTCCGCGGTGGCCGGTACCGGCACCGCCGTCGTCTTCGCGACCGGGATGGCGACGCAGTTCGGCCACATCGCCCACCTTGCCACCGAAACCACGGCAAGCTCCTCGCCGTTGCAGCTGGAAATCAACCGGATGACGCGGGTGGTCACCGCGCTGGCGCTGGCCATCGGCACGCTCTTCTTCGCCCTCTCCGTGGGAGTGCTCGGGCGCGAGCTGCACACGGGGTTCATCTTCGCCGTGGGGATGGTGGTCGCCTTCGTCCCCGAGGGGCTCCTCCCCACCGTCACCCTTTCCCTGGCCATGGCCGTGCAGCGCATGGCCAAGAGAAACGCCCTGGTGAAGCGGCTTTCCTCGGTGGAGGCCCTGGGGTGCTGCACCGTCATCTGCACCGACAAGACCGGGACGCTGACCCAGAACGAGATGACGGTGCGCGAGTTCTGGAGCGGCGGCGTGGGGGCTGTCGTGAGCGGCGTCGGTTATGCCCCGGACGGGACCATCACCGCCGTCGGTGGAGGGGCGCTGCCGGAGAACGCGGGGGCATACAGGCTATTGCTGGCGGCGTCCCTGTGCAACGACGCACGGCTGCTCCCGCCGGAGGGAGAGGGCGCGCCGTGGAAGGTGCTCGGGGACCCGACCGAGGCGTCGCTCCAGGTGGCCGCCGTGAAAGGGGGGGTGGACCTGGTCCTGGAATCGTCACGGCTGCCGCGCCTGCGCGAGCTTCCCTTCGACTCGGTACGCAAAAGGATGACCACCATACACCGCGACGGAACAGGCGAGACCGCCTTCGTCAAGGGGGCGCCGGCCGAGGTGCTGGCCCTGTGCGACTTCATGGTGCGGGGGGAACCGGAGCCGTTGACCCCGGCGGCAAGGGAAGTGGTGCTGCGGCAGGTGGACGGCTATGCCCGCAAAGGGTACCGCGTGCTGGCCGTGGCCGAGCGCGGACTGAGCACGCCCCTCCCCGAGTACACGCCGGAATCGGTTGAACGCGACCTGGTCTTCCTGGGGCTCGTGGCGATGCACGACCCGCCCCGTGCCGAGGTTGCGGATGCGGTGCGTAAGTGCCGCGTCGCAGGCATCCGCATCGTGATGATGACCGGCGACTACGGCCTCACCGCCGAGACCGTGGCGCGGCGCATCGGGGTGGTACGGGAAGGCGAGGAGTGCCGCCTCGTCACCGGGGCGGAGTTGGATCGGATCAAGGAGACGGACCTGCCAGGACTGTTCTCGGGACCGGTGATCTTCGCCCGGGTGGCCCCGGAGCACAAGCTGCGCCTGGTACGTGCCCTGCAGGGGCAGGGGGAGATCGTGGCGGTGACCGGGGACGGAGTCAACGACGCGCCGGCACTCAAGAAGGCGGACATCGGCGTGGCCATGGGGGTGACCGGCACCGAGGTGGCCAAGGAAGCGGCAGACATGATCCTTCTCGACGACAATTTCGCCTCTATCGTCAACGCCGTTGAGGAAGGGCGTGCGGTCTACGCGAACATCAGGAAGTTCGCGACCTATATCCTCACCAGCAACGTTCCCGAGGCTTGGCCTTTCATCCTGCAGATCCTGTTCGGTATCCCTCTGCCGCTTACCGTGATGCAGGTGCTGGCCATCGACCTTGGCACCGACATGCTGCCGGCGCTGGCGCTCGGGGCCGAGAAGCCGGAGCCGGGCGTCATGGAGCGTCCGCCGCGGTCGCGCCGGGAGCGGCTCATCAACCGCCCCCTTCTGCTGCGGGCGCTGCTTTGGCTGGGTTCCCTTCAGGCGCTGTTCTGCCTGGTCGGCTTCTTCATCCTCTACGCGAGCTACGGCTACAGTGATTTCCTGCACCTCCCCCGCCCGGACCTGCTCCCCTACCGTGAACGGCTGCTCTCCGGGCCCGGGGAGGTCTACGTTATGGCGACCACTATCTTCCTGGTCGGCGTGGTCTGCGCACAGGTGGGTAACGCCTATGCCTGCCGCACCGAACGAACCTCGGTCTTTTCCATCGGTCTTTTCAGCAACAGGCTCCTGCTCGGGGGGATCGGTTTCGAGTTGGCACTTTGCGCCTTGATCGTCTACCTGCCGCCGCTAAGGCATGCTTTTGAACTGGGGCCGCTGCCGCCCCGGCTCTGGCTGGTGCCCCTTTGCTACCCGGTGCTGCTCCTCTGCCTTGAGGAACTGCGCAAGTGGTGGCTGAGGAGCAGGGAGGCGCGGCGCTTACCTGGAGGTACCACATGAAAGTGATCGTGATCGGCTGCGGCAGGCTGGGCGCCGCGCTGGCCGGGGAGTTGTCCGGGCGCGGCATCGAGGTGGCGGTGGTGGACCGCGACGCGGCGGCCTTCGAGCGTCTCTCCCCTTCCTTCACCGGCAAGCGGGTAACCGGGATGGGGTTCGACCGGGAGGTGCTGGTGCAGGCCGGCATCGAGAGTGCCGACGCGGTGGCCGTGCTCACCCCCAGCGACGAGGTGAACGCGGTGAGCGCGCGGGCGGCGCGCCTCCTCTTCAAGGTCCCCCGGGTGGTGGCGCGCCTCTACGACCCCGGCCGGGTCGAGGGGTACCGGCGCCTGGGGATCCCCACCATCTCGCATGTGACCTGGGGCGTGGGGCGCATTGTCGAGCTCTTGTGCTACTCGCAGGTGGAACAGGTTCAGAGCCTGGGGGGAGGCGAGGTGGAGCTGGTGCAGGTTGAGCTGCCGCCGCTGCTGGCTGGCCGCAGCGTCCAGGAGTTGAGTCTGGTCGGGGAGATCATGGTGGTCGCGGTCACCAGGCAGGGGAGGACCCATATCCCGACCTCGGGGACGCTGTTCCAGCTTGGGGACCACGTGCACCTGGCCCTGCTCACTTCTTCTTCGGACCGGTTGAAGCAGCTGCTGGGCTTGGCATAAGGAGGGAGCCATGTTCGTCATCATCGTAGGGGGTGGCAAGGTAGGGGCGCACCTGGCCCGGCTCCTGTCCCGGGGGGGGAAGCGGGTGCTGCTGGTCGAGGAGCGGCGCGACCTGTGCGCTGAGCTTACCCGCGAGCTGGACGGGGTGCGGGTGCTGCAGGGGAGCGGCTGCGACCCGCGCCTGCTGGAACAGGCAGCGGTGCGGGAGGCGGACGCGGTGGCGGCGGTTACCGGCACCGACGAGGTGAACCTCGTGGTGGCGGGGCTCGCGCGCGCGGAGTTCGGGGTGCGCCGGGTGATCGCGCGGGTGAACGATCCCAAACACCTCTGGCTGTTCACCCCGAAGCTGGGCGTGGACGTGGCGCTGAACCAGGCCGATATCCTGGCGCACCTGATCGCTGAGGAGATGTCGCTGGGCGAGATGATCACCCTGTTGAAGCTCAGGAAAGGGGAGTACTCGCTGGTGGAGGAGAAGGTGCATCCCCATTCCGTCGCGGCGGGGCGCTCCCTCGCGGACCTCGCGCTGCCGGCCGAGAGCGTGGTCGCCGCCGTGATCCGGGGGGGGCGGCTGATCGTGCCGCGGGGGAACCTTGTCTTCGAGCCGGGGGACGAGGTGCTGGCGCTGGCGCACGCCCGGGAGATCCCGAAGCTCTCCGCGCTTTTGGGGGCGCCCCAGGTGGCCTAGTCGCTGCCTGTCGTTGCCGGCAGCACCTCCCGCAGCACCCGTGCGATTTCCTTCACCGTGTAGGGCTTGCTGAGCGTGGCGCGGAAGCCGTGCTTTTTGTACTCAGACATCACCGGATCGTTGGAGTAGCCGCTGGAAACGATCAGGCAGGCGTGCGGGTCCAGTTCCAGGATGCGCTGCGCCGCTTCCTTCCCTCCCATCCCACCCGGAATGGTAAGGTCCATAATCACCGCGTCGTAGTGCTCCCCGTTTTGTCGCGCCGCTCGGTACAGCTCCACCGCCTCGCTCCCTTCGCAGCAGGTGGTCGGGGTGTAGCCGAGCTGTTCCAGCATGGCACCGGTGAGGTCCCGGATCAGTTCCTCGTCGTCCATCACCACCACGCTGCCTCCCCCGGCGGGGGCGTGCCCGGGCTCCTGCTCCCTGGCGAGCGCGGCGGTGTTCTGCCCCAGTGAAGGGAGGTAGATGGTGAAGGTGGTGCCCCTGCCCGGTGTGGAGTCGGCCAAAATCACCCCACCGTGCCTGGTCACGATGGAGTGGGTCGAGGCGAGACCGAGGCCGGTGCCGCTGGCCTTGGTGGTGAAGTAGGGATCAAAGATCTTCTTCAGGTCGTTCTCCGAGATGCCGCACCCCTCGTCTTTGAAGTCGAGGCGCACGTAGTGCCCCGGTGCCAGCCCGAGCCGGTTCCCCGGCTCCATGAGCTCGTTTCTGCCATTGATGGTCAGGGTGCCGCCGCCGGGCATGGCGTGCACCGCGTTGATGATGATGTTGTTGAAGGCCTGGTTCATCTGCCCTTCGTCAGCCTCGACGATGTCCAGGGTGTCGGGGATCTCGATCTTCCCCTTGACGTTGGTCCCCCGCAGCACCAGTGACAGCGATTCGCCCGCCAGTTGCTTCACCGAAAACACCTTCTTGATGGGCTGCCCGCCGCGCGCGAAGGTGAGCAGCTGCCCCGCCAGTTCCGCCGCACGCTGGCACGCCTTCTCCGCTTTGCCCAGCGGCCCCTTGGCCTTGTGCTCTTTTTCCAGCACCATCTGGGCGAAGCTGATGTTGCCCACGATGCCGGTCAGGATGTTGTTGAAGTCGTGGGCAATCCCGCCAGCCAGCACCCCCAGGCTCTCCAGTTTCTGCATGTTGAGCATCTGCGCCTCGATGCGCTTGTTCTCGCGGTCCAGGCGCTTCTCCTCGGTGATGTCCTGCACCATTACCATCAGGTGCGCCTTCTCCTCGACCATGAAGCGACTCAGGTAGCTGCGCAGGGTGAGTTGCTTGCCGAAGCTCGACAGCAGTTCCTTTTCCAGCACGCGGGGGGTACCGTCTGCGAGCACCTGTTGCGCCAGCTCCAAGAGCCCGCCGTCGCGCCAGGACGCCAGCTCCTTGAAGTTTTGCCGCAGCAGAGCTGCGACGCTGCCCCCGGTGATATCCGCCACGGCTTGGTTGGCCCGGATGCAGTTGCCGGTCTCGCCGTCGAAGACCGCGATCCCCATCGGGGACTGGGCCAAGAGCGTCTCGACCAGCATGAGCGCCTTGCCGCGCGCCTGCTCCGCCTCGATGCGGTCGGTGATGTCGGAGATAATACCCACCAGTGCCCTGAGCGACCCGTCCGGCGCCTCCAGCCTCCTGCCCGAGAGGTAGCCCCAGAAATGCCCCCCGTTGCCGCTCAGGTAGTGGCGCTCGGTGGAGGTTCCTTTTACCTCGCCCGCCACCAGGCGTCGCATCAGTTCGCTCCCCTCCGCCAGCTGTTCCGGGTGCAGGTGGCTTATGTAGCTCGAGCCGATCAGTTGCTCCATGCTGCAGCCGAACATCTCGGCCATACGGTTGTTGGCGAAGCGGATCATCCCCTGCGTGTCCACCATGATGATGCCCGCCTGGGAGGTCTCGAAGGTCACCCTCAGTTGCTCCTCGCTTTCCTTGAGGGCGGCCTCGGCGGCCTTGCGCTCCCCGACCTCGGCCTTCAGGGCCCGGTTCAACTGGCGGAACTTGAGTACGATGACGCCCAGGATGGTAATCACTGTGGCGCAGATGAGCAGGGCGCCCAGCAGCAGGCCGTAGTTGCCGCCGGGCCGGGGATCGTAGATGATGCCGGTGGGGTCGACCCCCGACGGCATCATCCCCATGCCGGCGAAGGTGTCGGCGATGCGGCGCCAGCGGGTGGGACTCTGGTAGCCGATTTCGACAAGGGTGGGCTGGATCAGCGCTTCCATCTGGTTCGCCTCGAACAGGAGCCACTCGCGGCTGCGCTCGCGGGAGTACTTGGCCAGGATCAGGTCGGCGATCTCCTCCTTGTGGGACAGGGCGTAGCGCCACCCCTTGAGGCTGGCCTCGCGGAAGGCGCGCACCAGCGCGGGGCGGTTGTTGATAGTGGCGCGGGTGGTAAAGAAGTTGTCGCCGTAGAAGTCGATGCCGTAGGTGAGCGGGGAGAAGACGAGGTAGGGTTCCCCCGCCTGTTCGAGGATGTAAGGTTCGTTGAAGCTGTAGGCCATCATGACATCGGCCTTGCCGGCGATGAGGTCGCGGGCATCGCCGTGGTGCTCCACCTTGACGATGTCCTTCTCTTCGATGCCGTTGTTCTTGAGCAGAGTGATCATGTCGCCGTGCTGGTTGGAGTACATGAAGCGGCGACCCTTCATGTCGGCGACCTTCTGGATGCCGGTCTTGCGCGGGGTGAGCAGTATTGCGGGGGAGTGCTGGAAGATCTGCCCCAGCACGACGAGGTCGTCGCCGTGGGCCCGGTGCAGCAACAGCGCCGAGGTGCCAACGCCGAAGTCGGCCTGCCCGGTGGTGACCGCGTTCTCCACCTCGACCTCGGGGCCACCTTCTCGGATGGTGACGTCGAGCCCGGCTTCGCGGTAGAACCCCTTCTCGAGCGCCGCGTAGTAGCCGGCGAACTGGAAGTGGTGCAGCCACTTGAGCTGGAGGGTGACGCGCTCGTTGGCGAGGGCTGGGTGTGCCAGCGCCAGCGCAAGGGCCAGCGCCAGCAAGGCGGCCCATGCCCTGTGCCTTGCTCGTTGGGCAGGTTTCATGGTGCGGTCCTCGTAGGACGCGCCAGCGGTCGTTGGCGTGCCGGGCACGGCATTCAGGGGGTGTTGCAGTAGTCGGCCAGGTAGCCGCGGATGCGGTCCACGTTGTCCTGGTCCTGGTCGGGCTCTTCGCGCATAAGCTCCATCAGGATCGTGATGCAGCCGCTGCCATCCACGTCGTGGTCGACAAACTTGACGCCGAGCAGCTCGTCGTTGACGTGCACCACCTCGGTCCAGATCTGCAATGGGGGACGGAAGTTAGGATCGGGGTCGAGATGGATGCGCAGCAGGCAGCCGGTACCGCCGGGAAGTGCAGCGGCGTGGCGCAGGTGCAGCAGGGCGCCGTTGAAGGAAATGTTCTCCAGGCTGCCGGTAAGGCACTCGCCGTGGTGCACCAGTTCCACCCTTTTGGAGGAGGGGGCCCGATAAAACTGTCGCAACTCTGTCATAGGGTACAGACCTTTGGCAACCAGGATGAAGTGTTTAGTTTCATCATCGGAAAGAACGTTCCTGCTCTTGAGAACTTTTAGCGGAAAGCGTAGTTTACCGTGCCGGTACAGCCTGGAGTACGACAATGATCTGGGCTGTGCGGGGTATTATGCCATGCATTGGCAATTTTTAGCTATTTTAATTTTATGAACCACGCCCTTGTGGCCATCAGTGCCCATTCCATCTTCAATAACAGCGGATGAAGAACTCCAGCAATAGTGCTTGAAACTGGTACTGCCTTCTTGTATAAGAACCGAGGCCTGTCTTCTCTCCAACAGCGAGGCAGGCTCCCCGTTGTTACCCGCCTTACCGTCCGGCAATACGGACGCCACATGACTTGACACACGTTCGACACGGCCTTGCCGCAGCTGCAGCAAAGCCTGGGAGCACCGCCGATGGGATACGCCGAGGCAGGTGAGCATCGCAAGCCACCTAGCTACCTTTTGGGCCCCGCCTCTTTGCTGTTGCTTGCCGTCCTGGTCCGGCTGGAATTGTTCCCGGCAGCGCTGCTCTACGTTTACCTGCTGGCGAGTCTCGCCACCTTTCTCCTTTACGCCGTGGACAAGAATGCCGCGGTAGCCGGGGTGCGCCGGGTCCGCGAGCGCACCCTGCACCTGGCGGCCCTGTGCTGTGGTTGGCCCGGTGCCGTCCTGGCGCAGCGCCTGCTGCACCACAAGACGCAGAAGGGCTCCTTCCTGGTGGTGTTCCGCTTGACCGTCCTTGCCAACGCCGCAGTACTTGCCCTGTACGGCTGGGCGTGTCCGGGCGGGTGACGGCGTTGCACGCTGCTGCCATTTTGCCCCTGGCAACGCCCTCACCCTGGCCTTCTCCCGGGAGGAGAGGGGCGTGGGGCACGCGATGCACATGCTGGAGCTGGTTGTTTCAATGAAATGAAAGTTGTCGTGGAGGGATAGTGCCAGGTCCGGATCAGCAGGGGATGGAATACGGGATGTTTACCCACCCCGTACAGGGGGAGTCCCGGTCGTTGTACCAGGAACTGGTGCAGGTGAACCGCAAACTGGAGCAGAAGGTCCAGGAGCTGAACCGCGCCCAGCAGCGGCTCATGGAATACCGCAAGGTATTCGAGTGCACCGGCGACCTCATTTACGTTTTTGATCGCGACTACCGCTACCTGATGGCCAACGAGGCTTACTGCGACTGCCGCAAGAGTCTGTTCCCGGACCTGATCGGTCGTACCCTCCCCGAGGTGATCGGGGCCGATACCTTCGCCCGCGTCAAGCCGCGGCTGGAAGCCTGCTTCGCCGGCAACGAGCTCAGCTACGAGGATAGCCACGACTACGTTGACAAGGGGAAGCGCGACCTGCTGGTCACCTTTTCCCCCGTATTCGAGGGGGAGAAGGTGGAGCGCGTTGCCTGTCTGATCAAGGACGTGAGCGAGCGCAAGCTCTTGGAGGAGCAGCTGCGGCAGTCCCAGAAGATGGAAGCGATCGGCACCCTCGCCGGCGGCATCGCCCACGACTTCAACAACATCCTCACCGTCATCGCAGGCTACGCCTCGTTGATCCAGAGCAACGGGGAGGAGCCAAACGAAGCCGTGGCCATGGCCGGGGAGATCCTGTTCTCGGTGGAGCGGGCCGCGGAGATGACCCGGAGCCTGTTGGCCTTTAGCCGTAAGCAGGAGGTGCACCTGGAGACGGTGGACCTGAACCAGCTGGTGGCGGAACTGCACAAGAGCCTGTCCCGGCTTATCAGCGAAGAGATCGAGCTCGTGGTGCGCGTCTGTGGTGCCGAACTCTGCTGCGTGGCCGACCGGGGACAGCTGGAGCAGGTGCTGATCAACCTCGCCGTGAATGCCCGCGACGCCATGCCCGGGGGGGGAGTGCTGGACATCAGCACCGGGACCGCGGAGCTGGAGGATGAGGATGTCCCCGCCGGCCGGTACGCCGTGATCACGGTCTCCGACAACGGCACCGGGATGGCAAAGGAGGTGCAGGAACGGGTTTTTGAGCCCTTTTTCACCACCAAAGAGGTGGGGAAGGGGACCGGGCTCGGTCTTTCCTCCAGCTACGGCATCATCAAGAAGCACCACGGGGAGATCCGCCTGCAGAGCGAACCGGGTACCGGCACGAGTTTCCGCATCTACCTCCCCCTGTCCGGTGAGCGCCCCCGCGAGGAACGCGGCGAGAGCGAGGGGCGCCTGAGCGCGGGCAGCGGTACGGTGCTCCTGGTCGAGGACGAAGAGACAGTGCGCGACATGACCCAGCTGCTCCTGGAGCGCCACGGCTACCGCGTGCTCACCGCCCGCAACGGCCACGAGGCCCTGGAACTGTACCGGAACAGCCAGGAGAGCGTGCAGGTGCTGTTAAGCGACGTGGTCATGCCGCGCATGAACGGTCGGGAGCTGTGCGAGCAGGTGCGGCAGCTGGAGCCGGGGCTACCGGTCATCTTCATGAGCGGTTATCCTGCCGACGTCATCTCCGAAAAGGGGTTTTGCGGTGGCGGCGCCTACCTGCAAAAGCCGATCAAGCCCGAGGAGTTGCTGGGGGTGCTGCGGCGCGCCATCAGCGGGTGATGCACCTGCCTTCCCGCCGTCGCCGGTGTTACGCGCCGGCGCTTTCATTCCACCACCTCGATCTTTGCAGTTACCTTCGAAATTTCTTACCTCCCCCAGTCATATCAGCCCCTTGCACTGAATAATTTAGCGGCTACACTCTTAGCGTTTCTCGTTTTACTCATCCTTTTTCACCGAGAGATGTCAGGAGGCCCCCTTCTTTGGCGTGGCGCCTGTCTCTTTGTCAGCGCAGGTCGCACCCCGTGTCAGTATTATTTCTTTCTAAAGGTGTGCTGGCGGCAATCTGAATAAAATTGACTTCCGTCAAATCTTTTGTCGACTGTTTCGTGCATGAATTAATCCAATTTTAATGCTGCAATCGGCGCTGTCGGCCGGAATCTCTACCCACCACAGAGGAGGAAAACGATGCTTAAGAAGAATGTGGCTGCAACCGCGGCAATCGCCGGGGTGATCGCGCTGCTGTCGATCCCCGCCCTGACCACCGCGGCCAAAACGAAGCCGGTGCAGGTCGCCAACGACGGCAGGGCCAAGTGCTACGACTGTCACGACGAGGTGAAGGCGCTCAAAGAAGGCTCCAAGCACGCCAAGCTCTCCTGCAAGGTGTGCCACGACAAGTTGGACGCCCACATGAGCGACCCGGAAAAGAACAAGCCGGTCACCGTCATCGACGCGGCGCTGTGCGGCAAGTGCCACAAGGCGCAGTACGACAGCTTCTTTGAGGTCAACTACGAGGCCGCCGCCAGGAAAGAGAAGGGCACCCCCACCGGGCGCTCGCCGATGCAGGACAAGCTTCTGGCCGGGCACGGCTTCACCTTCGAGCACAACGAACCGCGCGGCCACGCCTTCATGGTCATCGACCAGTTCGTGGTGGACCGCTTCCAGGGCGGCCGCTTCCAGTTCAAGGAAGGGTGGAAAGGCGTAACCTCCACCGGCAAGACCTGGGATGTCTTGACCGACACCGGCAAGAAGCTCCCGGAAACCGCCATGGCCGGCAACGCGACCTGCATCCAGTGCAAGACCTCCGATCATCTCCTCAAGTGGAAATTCATGGGTGACAAGGACCCCAAGGCCAAGTGGGACCGCACCTCCAATGTCGTCGATGTCGCCAAGGACACCAACAACCCGGTCGGCTGCGTACATTGCCACGACCCGCACGGCACCCAGCCGCGCGTGGTGCGCGACGCGCTGATCCAGGCCATCGAGAAGGACCCCAAGGGTAACATCTTCGCCAAGAACGGCACCACCGACCTCAAGGTGATCGACTTCCGCGGCTTCAGGAAGATCGGCATCATGCAGAAGGCCGACTCCAGGATGATGTGCGCCCAGTGCCACGTGGAGTACAACTGCAACGCCGGCACCCAGTGGAGCGACGGCAAGGCGGTGAAGTACGACGACCTGCGCACCAACCACTTCCCGCTCAAGAACTCGCTGCAGCTTCTGAAGCACTACCAGGACCTCAACTTCTTCGACTTCAAGCACGCCATCACCGGAGCGCGCCTGATCAAGTTTCAGCACCCGGAGGCGGAGACCTACGCGGGGAGCGTCCACGACAAGGCCGGCGTGCAGTGCCACCAGTGCCACATGCCGCAGCACAAGGACAAAAACGGCAAGATGTTCTCCTCGCACGGCGTGATCCGTCCCAAGAACCACGTCAAAGAGGCCTGCCTGGGCTGCCACCCGAAAGACAGCGTGGCCAAGAAAGCCTACGAGATCGACGCGGTGCAGAACTACGTGAAGGGCAAGATGCGCAAGGCCGAGTACTGGCTGGGGCAGCTGATCGATACCTACGCCGCGGCACAGCGCATGGGTGTCGCCCCGACCGTCCTGGACGAGGCGCGCGCCAAGCATGAAGAGGCGCACGTGCTGTGGGAATACTGGACCGCCGAGAACTCGGACGGCTTCCATAACCCCGACCTGGCCCGCGAGTCCCTGACCGGCTCCATCGCCGCCTCCAAGGCGGGCGTCAAGATCCTCAACGACGCCATGACAGTAGCCAAGAAGGACGAGCCCAAGAAATAGCGGCAACCACAGCCGCAGCAAAAACGAAAGCCCCGCCTCCGCATGGAGACGGGGCTTTTTTCGTCGGTTGATCCCGCTCATGCACGGTCACCGACCTCATTTTTTCAGTAACGGGGAGGGCCGCACTGACAATCCCGGATCGTTCTTATGTAATTAAAATAAAATAATTCAGTTAACGTAAACGCTTATTTAAGGAATTGAAGTGAGGCTCCGATAAAGCTTGTCATGGGAGTTATGGCAGCTGTTATTTCGCTAAAACTCCATTCCTATTTAGGGAGTGTTCTATGGCTTTTACGTTCTTCATGCGCGACCAGCCCACACTGGAGTACGCGGCCGATCACATGATCAGCTACGCGATGGGCCGAAGCCGCATCAAGATCTGGGATGCAGGCTGCGCCCTGGGGCAGGAAACCTACACCCTGGCCATGATCTTCGCCCAGAAGATGAACTCCTTCGGCTTCAAGAACCTCCGCATCGACGCCACCGACTACGACAGCGCCAACAACTTCGGCGACGTGGTCAAGGCGGCCACCTATCCCTATGAAGAACTCCAGCGCACCCCCGCAGAACTTTTCAACAACTACTTCGAGCCGGCCGACAAGCCCGGGCAGTACCGGGTGGTGCAACTGTTGCGGGACCGGGTCAACTTCCAGTATCACGACCTCCTCTCGCTGAAAGCGCCGGGTGGGGACTACTGCCTGGTGGTGTGCAAGAACGTGCTGCTCCATTTCCAGTACCAGGAGCGGGTCGAGGTCTTCAAGATGTTCCACCAGGCCCTCGCCCCCGGCGGTTATCTCGCCACCGAAAACACCCAGAAACTACCCCAGGAGGTGGCCCATCTCTTTGAGCAGGTGGTTCCCGATGCCCAACTGTTCAAGAAGATAGGGGCCTAGTCTATGAAGATCGTCCCCCTGAAGAAGAGTCCGGCGACCTACAGCTGCAACTCGTACCTCATCCTCGGGGACTGGAACCGGATCGACGACGTGAACACGGTGATCGACCCGGGCGTGGACAGTTACATCGTGGGACAGATCGCAGAGATATCCACCGGCTTCGGCAAGCAGCCGGTCGAGCAGGTGCTGCTCACCCACAACCACTTCGACCACACCTCGGGGGTGGCGGCGATAAAGGCCGCCTTCGGCTGCCGGGTGCTTGCCTACCGGCACGGGGTAGGGGTGGACGAGGTGCTGCACGACCGGCAGTTTATCAGGGCCGGTGACGACTTCCTGCAGGTGCTGCATACCCCGGGGCACTCCAGCGATTCCATCTGCCTGTATGCTCCCGCCGCGCAGGCACTCTTTTCCGGCGACACCCAGGTCCGGGTGCGGGGCGAGGGGGGGAGCTACACCGAGGAATACGTCGAAGCCCTGAAGAGGTTGTGCGGGCTCAAGGTTAAATGCATCTATTCCGGCCACGACGAGCCGGTCCTAGACGGGGGGCGGGAAATCCTGTTGAAAACCCTGGCCGAGGTGCTGAAAGCGCAGCAAGCATGAAAATGACAACTCACCGCGCCGCCCGAAGCCCTCGTGGCGTCGTGTCGCGGGGCGATAACGCGGAACCAAGGAGGCAGACATGAAGTGGTTTTACGATCTGAAGCTGGGGGCAAAGCTGATGACGGGTTTCATCACGATAGCCGTCATCGCCGGGGCGATCGGGTACTTCGGTATCCGGGAGATCCACAATATCGAAGCTGCCGACAGCAAGCTGTACGAGAAGATCACCATCCCGGTCGCTCAGTTGCAGGACGTTTCCACCTCCTTCCAGCGCATACGCGTCAACCTGAGGGACTTGGTCGCTGCCACGAGCCCGCAGGAGGAGCAGGGCAAGGTGGAGCGCATCAAGCTGCTGCGCGGGGAAATGGACAAGGCCGCCAGCGACTTCGAGAAGACCATCCTCACCGACGAGGGGCGTAAGCTGTTCCAGGAGTTCAAGCAGGCGCGCGCCGGCTATGAACCGATCATTGACCAGATCGTACGCCTGGCAGTTGCCAACCGCGACAACGAGGCACGGGCCCTGATGGCAGGGGACGGCGCCAAGTTCTCCAGGATGGAGCAGGACGCCATCGAGAAGCTGGTCGACGCCAAGCTGAAGCAGGCGAAGCTCACCGCTGACGGCAACGCCGAACTGGCCACCTCGGCCACCAAGATCATGCTGGTCCTAATCGTGGTCGGCGTGGCGCTGGCCATCGGGCTCGGGCTCTTCATCACCAGGATCGTGCAGCGCCAGCTTGGCGCCGATCCCAAGGAAGTGGGCGAGGTCGCAAACCGCGTGGCGGCGGGCGACATGAGCGTCGCCATCGAGGTGGACAGCAAACACGGCGACAGCGTCATGGCTGCCATGCAGAAGATGATCGAGTCCATCAAGGCACTGGTGGCTGACGCCAACATGCTCTCCGACGCAGCCATCGCCGGCAAGCTCGCCACTCGCGCCGACGCCTCCAAGCACCAGGGGGACTTCCAGAAGGTGGTGGCCGGGGTGAACGATACCCTGGACGCGGTTATCGGGCCCCTCAACGTGGCGGCCGAGTACGTGGACCGCATCTCCAAGGGAGACGTCCCTCCGAAGATCACCGACAGCTACAACGGTGACTTCAACGAGATCAAGAACAACCTCAACGTCTGTATCGATGCGGTCAACGCCCTGGTGGCGGACGCCGCAATGCTCTCCCAGGCGGCGGTAGACGGCAAACTCGCCACCCGCGCCGACGCCAGCAAGCACCAGGGCGATTTCAGGAAGATCGTCTCCGGCGTGAACGACACCCTGGATGCGGTGATCGGGCCGCTGAACGTGGCTGCCGAGTACGTGGACCGCATCTCCAAGGGGGACATCCCGCCCAGGATCACGGACAACTACAACGGCGACTTTAACGAGATCAAGAACAACCTCAATGTCTGCATCGAGACCCTCGATGCCCTCATTACCGACATGAACAACATGTCGACCCAGCACGACCTGGGCGACATCGACGTGCAGATCGGCGCGGAGAACTACCAGGGCGTCTACCGCCAGATGGCGGCAGGCGTGAACAATATGGTCAACGGCCACATCGCGGTGAAGAAGAAGGCGATGGCCTGCATCGCGGAGTTCGGGCGCGGTAACTTCGAGGCGGAGCTGGAGAAGTTCCCCGGCAAGAAGGCCTTCATCAACAACACCATCGAGCAGGTGCGCGCGAACCTGAAGGCGCTCATTGCCGACACCGACATGCTGGTGCAGGCGGCGGTGGCAGGGAAGCTGGCCACCCGCGCCGACGCGACCAAACACGAGGGGGACTTCAGAAAGATCGTCGCCGGGGTGAACGAGACGCTGGATGCGGTGATCGGGCCGCTGAACGTGGCCGCGGAGTACGTGGACCGCATCTCCAAGGGGGACATCCCGCCGCGCATCACCGATAACTACAACGGCGACTTCAACGAGATCAAGCTGAACCTCAACAACTGCATCGACATCATGAACAACCTGCTCATCGAGGCGGACAAGGTGGTAAAGGCGGCTGCCGATGGGCAGCTTGACCAGCGCGCCAACGCCGACCTCTTCATTGGCGGTTGGAAAGAGCTGGTGGTCGGGGTCAACAACATTGTCACCAACATCGTCAACCCGCTCATGGTGACCGCCGACTACGTCGACAAGGTGGCCAAGGGGGTCATCCCGCCCGCCATCGTGACCGAGTACAAGGGGCAGTACAACATCATCAAGGACAACCTGAACGCAGTGGTCAAGATGATGAACGAGCTCCTCGAGCAGACCGACATCATCATCAAGGCCGCCGCCGACGGCGAACTGGACAAGCGTGCCGACGCTTCCCTGTTCGTGGGCGGGTGGAACAAACTGGTCGCGGGGGTCAACGACACCGTGACCAACATCGTCAACCCGCTCATGGTGACCGCGGACTACGTGGACAAGGTGGCCAAGGGGGTCATCCCGCCCGCCATCGCGACCGAGTACAAGGGTCAGTACAACATCATCAAGGACAACCTGAACGCGGTGGTCAAGATGATGAACGAGCTGCTGCAGCAGACCGATATCATCATCAAGGCTGCGGCCAACGGCGAGCTGGACAAGCGTGCCGACGCCACCCTGTTCGTAGGCGGGTGGAACAAGCTGGTCGTGGGGGTCAACGACACCGTGACCAACATCGTCAACCCGCTCATGGTGACCGCGGACTACGTGGACCGCATCGCCAAGGGAGACATGCCGCCGACCATCGTCACCGAGTACAAGGGACAGTACAACCTGATCAAGACCAACCTGAACGTGCTGATCGAGGCGATCAACAAGATCACCGACGCGGCCAAGGAGGTCTCCAACGGCAACCTGATGGTCTCCCTGAAAGAGAGAAGCGCACAGGACGAGTTGATCCACGCCCTCTCCGCCATGGTTGCCAAGATCACCGAGGTGGTCACCGAGGTCAAGGTGGCGGCGGACAACGTCGCTTCCGGCAGTGTCCAGCTCTCCGCCAACGCCCAGTCCATGTCGCAGGGCGCCTCGCAGCAGGCGGCCGCCGCCGAAGAGGCCTCCTCCTCCATGGAGGAGATGAGCGCCAACATCAGGCAGAATGCGGACAACGCACAGCAGACCGAGAAGATCGCGGTGAAATCCGCCGACGACGCCAAGGAAGGGGGCAAGGCGGTCGCCGAGACGGTGCAGGCCATGAAGGACATCGCCGGCAAGATCTCCATCATCGAGGAGATCGCGCGCCAGACCAACATGCTGGCCCTGAACGCCGCCATCGAGGCGGCCCGTGCCGGCGAGCACGGCAAAGGGTTCGCCGTGGTGGCAAGCGAGGTGAGAAAGCTCGCCGAGCGCAGCCAGGTGGCGGCGGGCGAGATCTCCGAGCTCTCCGTGTCCAGCGTCGAGGTTGCCGAGCGGGCCGGCGAGATGCTCTCCGCCATCCTGCCCGATATCCAGAAGACGGCCGAACTGGTGCAGGAGATCAACGCCTCCAGCAAGGAGCAGGATACCGGCGCGCAGCAGATCAACAAGGCGATCCAGCAGCTGGACCAGGTTATTCAGCAGAACGCCTCGGCCAGCGAGGAGATGGCCTCCACCGCCGAGGAGCTCTCCTCGCAGTCGGAGCAGCTGCAGTCGACCATCTCCTTCTTCAGGGTAGACATGGCGGCGTCCGGGCACCAGTCGGCGCCGAAGCAGCTTACCAAGTCGGCAACGAGGAGCGAGGTCAAGCAACTGAAGCAGAGGTCAAACGCGCAGAGCAAGAAAGCCGTGGGGCACGACCTGATCATGGCCGACATGGACGGCGACAGCGACTTCGAGAGGTTCTAGAAGTAAGCTACGGGGCGGCCTGCGGGCCGCCCCCATTAAGGTGAGGACGGTATGGAAGCGGCAGAAGTGAAGGTCTCCAAGAAGAAGGAGCGCACCCTGGTCACCTTCTCAGGGGAAATGACCATAGCCAACGTCGGTGAACTCAGGGAGCGTCTGCTGCTGGCCTTTGCCGCGGGCAAGCCGGTGGAACTCGCCCTGGCGGGGCTCACCGCCATCGACGTGACCGGGCTGCAGCTTTTGTGCAGTTGCCACAGGACATCGTTGGCCAAGGGGATCCCCTGCACGATTACCGGACGCAACGAGGTGCTGGCGGACATAGCCGCGGTGGCGGGGCTGCCGCGGCTCAAGGGATGCGTGCAGGACGTGGAAGGGACCTGCATCTGGCGCATAGATACGGATAAGGTGACGGTATGAGTGATGCTTTTGCCCAGGCATTCAAGGACGAGGCACGGGAGTTGCTGGCGGACCTCGAGGAGGCGCTGCTCGAGATGGAGGAGAATCCGGCAGACCTGGGCCTGGTGGGCCGGGTCTTTCGGACCATGCACACCATCAAGGGGTCGGGAGCCATGTTCGGCTTCGATGACATCGCCTCGTTCACCCACAACGTGGAGACGGTGTACGACCTGGTGCGCAACGGCGAACTGGCGGTGAGCAAGGAGCTGGTGAACCTGAGTCTCGCAGCGCGGGACCGCATCCTCGCCATGCTGGAGGCCGCCGAAGGGGGAGCACCGGCGGATGCGCAACGAAACGAAGAGGTGATCCGGGGCTTCCGGGCCCTCGTTCCCAGCCAAGACGGGAACGTGGCGCCGCCGGATGCCGAGGGGGTTCGGGAGGAGGTTGACTCGTCGGCGCCCCTGGTTACCTACCGGATCCGGTTCAAGCCGGAGGCGGGGATCTTCGCCAGCGGTAGTAATCCGCTGAGCCTCTTGCGCGAGCTGCAGGAACTGGGACCCTGCAGCATCGTGGCCAATACCTGCGACATGCAGGCCCTGGACGCGCTCGACCCGGAACTCTGTTACCTGTACTGGGACGTGATCCTCAGCACCAGCGCGGGGAGGGACGCCATCGACGACGTCTTCATCTTCGTCGCCGATTCCTGCGAATTGAGCGTCACGGTCGTGGACGACGGCACGATGGACGATGCTGGCGGCGGTTACAAGAAACTGGGCGAGATACTGATCGAGCGCGGCGACCTGACGCCGCAGCAGATGGACGAACTGCTGGGCAAGCAGAAGAGGTTCGGTGAACTGGCGGTGGAGTCGGGGTTGGTCAATGCCACCACCATCACTTCGGCCCTGGTGGAACAGCAGCACGTCAAGGAGATGCGCCAGGAGCGGCAGGCACAGACCCAGAGCCAGGAGGCCGCCTCCAGCATCCGGGTCAGTGCGGACAAACTGGACCTCCTGGTGAACCTCGTGGGCGAGCTGGTCACGGTGCAGGCGCGCCTGAGCCTGGTGGCACAGGAACTGAAACGGCATACCGAACTGGTCTCGGTGGCCGAGGAAGTGGAGCGGCTCACCAACGACTTGAGGGACAACGCCCTCGACATAAGGATGCTCCCCATCGGCGCAACCTTCTCCAAGTTCAAACGGCTGGTCCGGGACCTCTCGGCGGAGCTGGGCAAGGAGATCGACCTTACCACCGAGGGGGCCGACACCGAGCTGGACAAGACGGTGATCGAAAAACTGAACGATCCCCTGGTGCATATCATCCGCAACAGTATCGACCACGGCGTGGAGACACCGCAGGAGCGGCTGGCCAAGGGGAAATCGAAGACCGGCAGCCTCCACCTCGCCGCGGTGCACTCCGGCGACAGCGTTCTGATCACCATACGCGACGACGGTGCCGGGCTGAACGTCGACGCCATCCGGGCCAAGGCGATCGAGCGCAAGATCATCCCCGCCGGCTCCGACCTCCCCGACCGGGACATCTGGCAGCTTATCTTCGCCCCCGGCTTCTCGACCGCGGCCAAGGTTACCAGCGTCTCTGGCCGCGGCGTCGGCATGGACGTGGTCAAGCAGGCCATCGAGGGGCTGCGCGGTAGCATCGACGTGAAGAGCGAACCGGACCGGGGCACCAGCATTACGCTCAAGATACCGCTCACGCTCGCCATCATCGAAAGCCTCTTAGTGCAGATCGGCAAGGACCGCTTCGTGATGCCTCTGGCCATGGTGGACGAGTGCATCCTGCTCACCGAGAAGGAGATCGAGCAGGGGCACGGACGTGACATACTGCTCGTGCGCGAGAAGCTGGTGCCTTACGTGCCGCTCAGAAAGATGTTCCGGATAGAGGGAAAGGCCCCCGCCATCCAGCAGGTGGTGATCTGCCAACTGGAGGGAAAACGGGTGGGACTCGTGGTTGATTGGGTCATTGGCGAGCACCAGACCGTAATCAAGTCCCTGGGGAGGATGTACCAGCAGGTCGAGGGAATGTCCGGCGCTACCATCCTGGGCGACGGCTCGGTGGCGCTCATTCTGGACGTCCCCGCCATCTTCAAGACGGCCGAGGGAGCGGCCTGACGACGGACAGCCACGGGGAGGGGGAGCGCCTTGTGGCTGGACAATTGTGTCGATTTTGGTTACTATCGGCCCCAATTTTGTTCAAGATTCTGTTTCTTCCCTCAGTACCCAGGCACACGTTTTCTGGAGTTTCTGCGTGAAGCGCGTTACCGGACGCCTTTTCATCATGCTTACCGTGCTCTGGCTCGGTTTGCTTGCCCTCCGCATTTCCCCTGCCTCTGCTGCCCAGCAGACGGTGCGCATCGGCGCGTTCAACTTTTACCCCGGCATCTTTAAGGCCAAGGATGGCAGCATCCAGGGCTTCTACGTGGACACCCTGGATGAGATCGCGCGCCGTGAGGGGTGGCGCATCGAGTACGTCTACGGCGACTGGGCCGACGGCATCGCCCGTGTCAGAAACGGCGAGGTGGATCTGATCACCAGCGTGGCGTGGACCAGCGAGCGCGCCCTGTTTCTCGATTACGGCAAGGTGCCGCTGCTCACGGTCTGGGGTGAACTCTACGTCCCGCGCAACGCCGGCCTGAACAGCATCAAGGACGTCGCGGGGAAACGGGTCGCAGTGATGAAGGGCGACTTCAACGGCGCCAGCTTCCGCAACATGGTGCAGAAATTCGGCATCAACTGCCATTTCGTAGAGTACGGCAACTTCGAGGAGATCTTCCAGGCGGTAGTCGCCGGCAAGGTCGACGCCGGCGTGGTGAACAACAGCTTCGGGGCCGCCAAGCAGTACCAGTACGGCCTGGTCTCCTCGGGCATCATCTTCAACCCCTTCGACATTTTCCTCGCCACCGGCAAAGGGCGCAACGCGCAACTGCTCGCCACCCTGGACCGCTATCTGGCCAGCTGGCGTGGCACACAGGATTCCCCCTATCACAAGGCGCGGGAGCGCTGGGCCCACGGCGATGCTGCCTCACTGCACGCGGTTCCCCCCTGGCTCGCGCCCACCCTGATCGGCCTGATTATTTTCCTCGCTGGGGCCAGCGTCTTCATCATCCTGCTCCGCATGCAGGTGCGCAAAAAGACCACCGAGGTGGTCCGGCAGACGGCGGACCGCAAGATGATCGAGGACACCCTCTTTTTCATCAACGAGTGCGGCGCCAAGAACCGGGCCGATGACCTCCTCCACGGCATCAACCGTTACCTTGCCGACACCCTCGGCGTGGACTACGCCTTCGTGGCCCAGTTGAACCCCGACGGGCAGTCGGCGCGCACCCACGGTTTCTACGCCCGTTCTGGCGGCGGCTCCGACATCACCTACCGCCTGGCTGGCACCCCCTGCGACAACGTGGTGGGCAAGAGCGTCTGCGTCTACCCCCAGGGGGTGACGGCGCTGTTCCCGGAGGACGACGTGCTGCGGGACCTGGCGGTGGAGGGGTACGCGGCGGTGCCGTTGTGGGATGCCCAGGGAGAGGGGCTTGGCCTGCTCGGTGTCCTGAGCTGTTCGCCCCTGCGCAACGCTCCCCTGATCGAGACATTGCTCGGCATCGCCAGTTCCCGCGCTGCCCAGGAACTGGAAGCGATGCACCAGTTCGCCCGGCTGGCAGAGCAGAATGCCCAGCAGGCCCAGCACATTTCCGAGAAGAAGCGCTCCGAGGAGCAACTGCTCGAGTACCTCAAGGTGATCGAGTGTTCCCGGGACCTGATCTGCGTCCTGGACCGCGACTACCGCTACCGCATGGCCAACGGCGCTTTTTTGCGCTACCACAACCTGGCTGCGGAACAGGTGGTGGGGCGGACCGTGGTTGAAGTGGTTGGGGAGGAGCATTTCGGGGAGATCAAGCACCACCTGGACGCCTGCCTGGGCGGACAGTCGGTGCGCTTCGAGATGGAACAGTTCTTCCCGGAACGGGGCGTGCGCGCGGTGACGGTAACCTACACTCCGGTCGAGGACCACGGAGACAATACCAGGATCGCCTGCGTGATCAGTGACCAGACTGACAAGAAGCACCTCGAGGAGCAGCTCAGGCAGTCCCAGAAGATGGAGGCGATCGGACACCTGGCGGGAGGGATTGCCCACGATTTCAACAACATCCTCACCGTCATCGCGGGGTACGGCAACTTCCTGGAGATGGACGGGTCGCTCACCACGTTGCAGCACGAGCAGGTGGGCCAGATCATCGCCGCTGCTGAGCGCGGCTCGCAACTGACCCGCGGGCTGCTCACCTTCAGCCGCAAGCAGGTCATGAACCCGCGCACCCAGGATCTGAACGTACTGGTGGGGCAGGTGCAGAAGTTCCTGCTGCGCATCATCGGCGAAGACGTTACGTTGCAGTTCACCCCGACCCAGGAGCCGCTCAACGTGTTCGCCGACGGCAGCCAGCTCGAGCAGGTCCTGATGAACCTGGCCACCAACGCCCGCGACGCCATGCCCGACGGCGGCACCCTTACCATCGAGACCTGCTGGCAGCAGGTGGACGAGGCCTACGCCAGGTCCCAGGGGTACGGCGAGCCGGGGCGTTACGCCTGCATCATCGTTTCCGACTCGGGCAGCGGCATGGACCGGGGGACCCGCGAGCGGATCTTCGAGCCGTTCTTCTCCACCAAAGCGGTGGGCAAGGGGACCGGCCTGGGCATGTCCATCGTGTACGGCATCGTCAAGCAGCACAAAGGGTTCATCAACGTCTACAGCGAGCCGGGGGAGGGGACCACCTTCAAGATCTATCTCCCCGAGGCATCCTCCACGGCCGTTGCGGACGCCTCGGAACCCGGTCCAGTTGCACCGGCATTGGGGAGCGAGACGGTCCTCGTTGCCGAGGATGACGCCGGCGTCAGGGGCTTGGTTGAATCGCTGCTCAAGAAGTACGGTTACCAGGTGGTCCTGGCGGTGGACGGCAGCGACTGCGTTCAAAAGTTCCTGGAACACCGCGGCAAGATCGATCTGATCCTGATGGACGTGATCATGCCCGGTAAAAACGGCAAGGAGGCCTTCGACGAGATCAGGAGGATCGATGCAACCGCCAGGGTACTCTACTCCAGCGGCTACACCGCCGACTTCATGAAAACTCGCGGTGTCTTCGACGACAGTGTCGACCTGATCATGAAACCGGTACAGCCGATGACGCTGCTGCACAAGGTGAGGGAGGTGCTGGATAGAACGGCAGGTTGAGGTCGAGGCTGAGGCTGAGACTGAGACTGAGACTGAAGTACGAAAAAAGGGCACCCTGATCAATGGGGTGCCCTTCTTTTTGTCTTGAGGTTATCTCGACCTCAACCTTAACCTTGCTTTTGGTTTATCGCCGCCAGGCGCCAGGCATTGTTGCCCACCGGCCTGGTGAAGGTCCAGTACTCCTCGAACTTCACCGGGTCGGTCTTACTTCCCTCGAGCACGGTGCCGCGCTCGTCGGTGGTGTAGTCGAGCAGGTTGGCGTATATGAGGGCGGTGACATAATCCTGCCCAGCCTCCTGCCACACCTCTTCGATCTCTACGCTGCGCACAGCGATGTTCTCCAGTCGGTTAACCCGGGCCTCGCGCAGCAGGCGCTCGATATCCTCGCGGAAGATCCCCTGCATCTCGGTGGTGAGCAGCGGCGCGAGCGCCTGCTGGTCGCGGTTCATCCACCCCCCCTGGATCCTGAAGAAGTTGTCCATCACCTGGTCCTTGAAGCGGGCCTCGTCGAAGCTGGGATCCATCTGGCGCAGGTGCAACAGCCCGGTCTGGACGTCGTCCCGGATCGACTCCTCGACGTGGTAGGACGCCGGGATGCTCTGTTGCTGGTAGCTGTCGTACCCCTGCGAGCCGTAGCCGGTCGAGACGCTCTGCAGCGTGGTGTTGCTGCGCCGCCTGCGCACCATGCGGTAGATCATGTAGCCGATGCCGGCCAGGAGGATGATCTCGAACAGCCCGATGCCACCGCCGCCGTAACCCGGCCCGCCCGCGCCGGCGAGGCCCCTGAAGAGCATGCCGCCCAAGAGGCCGCCCGCGATGCCGCCGGCCATGCTGCGCAGGAAGCCGCCCCCGGCGGAGGGCTGCTGCATCTGCGGTTGTCCCATGGGGGAGGGCGCCGACTGCTGGTACGGCGTGGACTGGCGATACGTGGTCCCCGGCGTCGAGTAGCTGCGGGAGCCGCGGCTGCCGATGGAGCGTCCCCCGGCGGCGCGAGCATGGGCGCTGGTTTCCAGCACCGTGGCACTCAGCATGAAGACTGCTGCGAGGAGTGCGAAAGCTTTGGCGAAGTTACGTTTCATGTAGTTTCTCCTGTTGAGTGGTTGGTTCAGTTGCCGGCCAACTGCAGCGGTTGCACGGGAATCCTGCCAGTCGAACTGCCGCGGGTGCGCCCCTTGCGGATGCCCTTGGCGATCCAGAAGCCGATCGCCTCGCGCACCAGGTCCGACACGTTGAGCGAGGTGGCCTTGGTGAGGCGCTCCAGGAGGCGTTTCTCCTGGTCGCTCACCCTGAGCGATACCACGTTCTTCAGTACCGGCTCCTTGATCTCCTTTTTCTTTCTCGCCGTTTTTTTCTTAACTTGGGTCATGTATTGTTTCGGTTCCATAATTTCCTCTCCTTCCGGGTGTTACCCGTTTGCAAAGGGCGCCGTCACAGCACGACGGCGCCTGTGACGGTAAAAAAAAAGACCTTTACCCGGGGCGACTGCTCGCTACAGGTAAAGGTCTTGCTGTTAGATGAATTATCCTCGGGCCCGGGTGTCACCACCGTCTTGACGAACCAAAGGTCGACCATTTCTCCAGTCGATAGCTACTCCCCTTTACAGGACGTGATAATAATAACGCCCCTGTCTCCTGTCAACCCATTTTTACAAAAAAACGTAAACGGCGCCGACGCTGAAAAATTGGTTGGAGAAGATTAATCTTTTGCCGGATTGCTATACACTTGTCCGGGTGCAAGGCCCACATGCTGCTGCACGGATGTAAGAGGAATCGACAGCAGCAGCAAGCCCGGGAGAATGACATGCTCAGACCGGCAAGCAGCGTGATCCGCTACGCGTGCTACTTCAGGCTCGCCAAGGTGCACAGGGTGCTCGACTACGGGGCGGGGTTGCTGCGCAACGCGCTTTATCTCACCGAAGAGGGGTTCCAGGTCTATGCCGCCGATGTCCCGGAACAGGTCAAGGCGCTCGCGGTCCATCCCGAGGCCGGGAGGCTGGCGGGATTGTTGACGGTTGGTGAACTGGCCCAGGCGGGGCTGGGCGTGGACCTGGTGCTGTGCACCTTCGTTTTCAATATCCTGACCACCCGCCGCAAAAAACAGTACCTCGACAACGTGGTGGCCAACCTGCGTCCGGGAGGCCTGTTCCTCATCGAGGTGAACAGCAGACAGGAGGATGCACCCTGTGGCTCGGTCCTGCAACACTATTACAGCTGTGATGGTAACGCAAAGAGCTACTGCCATGACAAACTGGACTTACAGTTGGCCCCCTTTGGCTTGAAGCGTGTCTGTCACTACTACAGTAGTCACGCCTTAGCGGTGCTGTATCGATTGACTGAACAAAAAAATGAGAGATGTTTTTGACATATTTGAAAAAATCGTATAAAAGGACGCTGAATAAGTGGCAGAAATCAGCGTGCGGAGGTCTGCATGGCTTTGAAGGACGTGAGAATACTCATCGTTGATGACGAGATATTTTTCCGCCAGGTGTTGCGCGCCATCTTGGAGAAGATCGGTTTCACCGTGGTCGGGGAGGCCGGCGACGGTGCCGAGGCCCTGGAGCGGTACCGCGCCCTGCGCCCGCACATCGTGATCATGGACATCTACATGCCGGACATGAACGGCATCGACGCCACCAAGGACCTGCTCGCCCTGGACCCCAACGCCCGGGTGCTGGTTGCCAGCGCCTCCGATTTCGACTGCGACACCCAGGCCGCTCTTGATGCCGGCGCCAAGGGAATCCTGATGAAGCCCTTCGTCCCGAAAGAGATCTACGAAATGATCCGCAAGCTGCTTACCGGCAAGTAGCCGGTAGCACGCGAAGCCGCCAGGAGAGCAGATCCGCGGAAAATACTGACGCAGCGTTCTTTTTCCGTGCGGATGAAAAAAATAGCAGGCCGGGCAGTTTTTTGGGTTGACTGGTCAAGACGGTTTTGCTATAAAACGGATCTCTGTTGAGCGGGAATAACTCAGTGGTAGAGTGCAACCTTGCCAAGGTTGAAGTCGCGGGTTCGAACCCCGTTTCCCGCTCCATACTAACAACAAGGAATCCTTCGGGATTCCTTTTCTTTTGCCCCGACTTTCACCAAACCTTTCACTAAGAAGGTTCTCAGAGAGAGTCGGGGCTTTCGTTTATTGCTGTTGGCAAGGTGAGGACAGGAGAGGGGACCGTCAACGGTTGACCTGGGAAAGCTAGTATGCTGGCTGCTTGTTTCTTCTTGGGTTCAATAAAGTCTCTTCCGAAGTAGTCTAAAATCTGCCAAATATCCTCTTCAAGCCCTTCGATGTAATCCCCGTATACCTCATAGACCATCTTCTTAGATCCATGCCCCATAAGCCGCACAAGGCGGTTAGGATCTATCCGAAGAGTAAGCGCCCAGGCTGCGAAGGAGTGGCGCAGGGAATAAGGCACCTTGTCTGTTATGCCGCTTGCTTTTCCCGCCTTGGTCCAAACGTCTTTCAGGAAGTTTGCAGGCCGGAAGACGGTTCCGGTCTTGGTAGTGACAACCAGATCGCCGGTACTCCTGGAGAGGAGGATGTCAAGCCGTTGCCGGATTGCTTTGGTGATTGGAATTTTGCGTATCCGGTAGAAGGTTTTTGGCGTGTCCTGTTCACGTCCCCTTACGTTGGTGTGCTGCACCATGATGTAATCGGGGTGGATGTCACTTCGCCGAAGCCCCGCCATTTCCGAATTGATCATGCCGGTTAGAAGCATCAATTCAACGACCGGCTGATACCAAGGGTCAATGTGCTTGAGGAATTCCTGCCATTCTTGATAGCGAAAGCCCTCCCGGCGTTTGGGGCGGGTCTTGGGAAGGTGCTTTTTCAGGTTCGTGAAGGGGTTGTGAAGAACCCATCTGAATTGGTCGCAGGCATCATTCCAGATGGAACGAAGGGGAATGAGGATGTTCACGGCCCGCGCTTTTGAAAGTGGCAGCCCCTTCTTTACGCCCTTTTTCCTCTTCAGTGAGCTGATGAACTTTTGCAGCTCCACGCCGCTGATCTGGAAGAAGGTCATATCCCCGAAGTACGGAACAAGCCAGTAGTCGATGATTTGCTTGTAATCGTCCTTTTTGGTCCCTACGGGGTAATTGCTCCAAACACTTTCAAACCATTCCTGGACGTAAGCCCCGAAGAGGATATCCCTAGGCTCAGGGGTGTATTGCCACCCCTCTAGTTTGGCGAAGTAAGCCTTTTCCTCTTCAGATGCTCCAGGGAAGGCGTCAGCAAAGACGAACTTGCTTGCTGCGATCTTTTCCATTGCCCGATCCAGCCAGAGCCGAGCTTTATCCCTGTTCTTCTTGGTGTCGGGGAGGCCGGTTGTTTTTTCGACACGCCGGTTGAAGTAGTAGAAAAGGAAGTAGAGGTTGCGCGACCCAGGTTTTCTGATGATGGTTCCCTGTTTCTTGTCGTCGATGTCAAAGAGCAAAACGTCTTGGTGGGTTTTGTGTTTCATGGATGTCTCCTGTCCACATCCCCACCGGCCAAAGTCCGAGGGGAACCATATCACATTTAATGTCCCGATCAATAATCCCAATTTACGGCCCGTCCTTTGGTAAGGTTGGGACTCTTGGAAGAAGGTCGCCCTGGATGGGACATGGAGCCAGGTGAGGCCGAGTTGGAGAAGAGAAGCAGCGCGAGTTCAGCCGACCAAACAAATCGCAGTACCCGGCCACGTTGCAGGTAATGACGCCCATGAACGAGTTGTGCAGATTGCTTCCAGGTGAAAAGAGTTGCCCTGGACACGTGCAAGCGCTCCGCTAATTGCTCAATAGTGAGAAATTCGAGCTGGCCATCCTGGGGGAAAGAGGGGTTGCTATCAGTCATGGCATTTCACCCCTTTTACACGGCGACAGGCCGCTTCTAAAGCATCCTCTTCCGTAAGGCGACCATCGCTAAGATACCGGTTAAGGTAGACCTGAAAGGCAACGGTTTCTTTTGGGGTAAAGGTCGCCAGACATTCGGTGACAAAAACAGCGTCAATAGAAAAATCGTCCACTGCACCCCTCCTTAGAACGGAACATCGGAATCGTCTTCAGGAGTGATCCCAAGGACTTCGTTTTCCCAGTCAATGCGCTTCATAGGTTTGTCCAGAGCTTGCAGGAACCTTTGCGCGAGGTCAGGAGGAACGCCTTTGGTTGTCCGGTGCCGACCGTCTTTATCTCGCCAGATCTTCTCCCGACGAGGGGCGGGGATGGACAGGCCAAAATCCGAGACGTGTCCACCATTGTTCTCAATTTCCCAATAAAACTTTCGCTTGACGGTCCTGAATGCTTCCCTCCGTTCGTCGCCCTCATAACGGATCTTCAGGGGCTTAATGCTATCCAGGAGGTTCTTGGTCATACCGTATCGTTTCCCCTCAATGGGACAATGCCCTTTGCCCATGTATTTGAGCATGTACCTGACAGCATGCTCCTGGTTGTTTAAGCGCTTGACGTTGACACTGTTGGGCGCTTGATCCCAGATCTTAGCGAGCCATTGTGCGGGGATGAAGGGGTGATCGAACAGGATATGGAAGTGGATATTCTTGGTGTGCTGTTCCTGGATCTCAGCTACCCAGATATAGCTAAGCTCCTGTTGCGCCTTGCGGGTCTTTTCGAGAAGTCGGTCATACTTCTTTTTGACGGTATTGAGGAATCGCTTGAATCGGGTCTTCGCCCACTCTTGGTCAACTTGGCCGGAATCATTGAGCTGCGCTATTTTGGGATCAAAGGTGAGCGTTACAAAGAGCTTGAACTCTACAGACGAGCACTCCACGGCCCTGCGGATGGTTTTACGTGCTCTGGTTGTGAAGGATACAGAAACCAGCTTTTCTGCTCGCTTGGGAACCGATCGGCGACCGGAACGGAAATAGCCTGCGGAGATTTCTCCGCTGGGGTAAATGGTAAGGCAGGCACCACGACTAACAGCCCTTTCCTTGTCCCACTTCTCAAGAAGTCTCTTGGTGTCCTCTGTCAGAGTTATGGGACATATATCAAGTTCAAGAGGCGCCGCCTGCGGCGGCAAAAATGCCTCTAAGCCTGGGAGTGACAGCTGCGGTTGTGGCGAGGGGGCTAAAACCTGTTCCGCCCCACCGCCTATGCCCCCGGCAGCGCCGGGACCACAGGCAGAGGCTGCGGGCCTAAACTCTTGTTGTTGTTGAATGTCGGTGGGATCGTAGCAAGTCATGGCACAACTCCTTTTTGCGTCTTTGACGCATTAGAAATTGCCCCTTGCTTGCTAATACCAGGAAGGATTTGCTTGCTATTGGGCGGGGAATCAGATGTCGATGGAAAATTATTTGCCCTTCAGTAACTCTCTGAAAGGGGTGGTAACTTTGTTCAAGAAGACTCCAAGGCGATTTCTTGTTGGTTTAATTTCATATACCTCTTCACCGTGAGGAACTTCCACTTCTAACAATAGGGGAAGATCACATACCCTGACTCTTATACGTTTTTGCGCCACTTTAAGCACCTCCTTCCTCATTTCAATTTTTTACGCCAATCCTTTGATGGCAGCATAAAGCTATCATCCAGGTCTTTTTTTGAACCAGCTGCTTCTGATTTTATGGAGTCGATGTCTTCAAATTTTGATCTTTCTTCGAGTTCCGAAGCCCATGCTTTACATTCACTATAGGGAATATAGACATAGGGCCTACCACCTTCTTCGAGAGTTTTCCGTCCTTTTATCAACTTGCTATCAGTGGTGATGCTGAAGCAGAAACCAGTCAAACGCCCTTCTTTGAGCCGTTTATGTACGCCTGCCCTAGTTGCATAGGTGTAAAGGGACGCACCGCCAGGAGAGACAGCGCCTTCTCCTGCACAAATTTCAAACACGGCATCGCTCCAAGCTCGGAATTGCTGCCTATCTCCGACAGTCTTGTATAGCCGTGTGCCGGGGGCTGCTTCCCCGATAATTTCTTTGTACTGGTCGGGGATATCTACGAAAGGAAACGCTTTTTTCATACTCGGCCCTCGTTTAGTTGACGTTATGAAAAACGTAAATACTCTATAGTTGACGTAGTGTCAACCAATAAGTTTACATTTTGACAACTCTAATTAGGGGGGATTAGAATGTTTTTGATTTAAAAAAAAAGACATGCTAAAAAAAGGACAGATTTTGCTAGAAGTGGGCTTTGCGTGACGGGGGGGGCGTAAGGGGACACACAGTGACCCACTCCCCTATGAAATACTGAGCCTTTACAGATTGAGGGTGGGGTCTCAAGATGCCGATGGTAGGTATGTTTACGGAGAGTGCATGAGAGTATTCGCTTCACTTAAAAATGACATCAACGAAGGGCATGTTTGGCTACTTAAGGAAGGGCTTCTTCCTAGATCTGTAGTTAAGGTTATTAACACTAAGAATGGTAAGGCAATATACTGTGAGGCACTACAAATAGATAATAATTTCCTGCGTGAGTATAATAAACAACCTCGCTTTATTATTGATGACCCTGTTAATTCTATTGTAATGAACAGTTGGTTCAGGGCAAAACTTGATATATTCAATACTCAGGAAAATTATGATATTAGCGTGGTTGCAACTAATTCTTGTAAATTCAAGATTCGCGCAGGTATTGACCACCCACAGCTTGTAGTTCGTGTTGCTGTTTGGCTTGGTATTGTTGGTGCTGTCTCAGGCGTAATTGGCGTTTTATTAGGAATGTACAGTTTAAAGCAGAGTTGGAAATAATAGTTAATTGTATATGGAATGCATTTTTAATTTGACTGATAAATTTTTCTAAAAGTAAAGGGGGGGGGACATGATTGTGTCTAGGTTTGGGGTAATTTTATCAATAGTGTCGTATATATTATTGATATTATTGTCATGCGAATTAAATTGTTTTGCATCAAGTCATATTCCTAATATCGACCTACTTAAATGCACAATAGATAACAAACCATTCTCAACTCAATCTATTTATTCTTTTAGTGAGCAATATAATGTAGAGCCTGTTGGAAGAGGGGCAGTATTAGAGGCCAAATTGCTTGATTATGGAGTTGTTGCAAACGGTGATAATGGTGGCAGTAAAGACGATCCAGCCACATATGATATTTATTTTGAAGATTATAATCCAATCAATCCCAAAAGGGTTGAGACAGGCGTAAAAGCTTATCCAAAAAAAATGGCTTTTGGAATACACCGTGATGCATCACTTGATAATGTAGTTAAACAGTTAATCAAATCAAAATCAAAGTATATTGCATTTAAGGGTGGACCTGCTTGTATTTATTACCAAGGTTTTTGCGGCGAATTCGGTGGGATAATTATCATTCAGTTAAACAAAGCATACGAACTTGAAGTAAAGTTTGATGAAAGAGATAAGATACTGTATGCTATAATAAGAGGCGGACGCATAGAAGATAGAATCAACAACAATATGTTTGATTCAATGAAAGTTATATCAAAAAGGTTATAATATATAGTACCGGATTGATTTGTGTAGTATGGCTAAAATATTTATATATGCGTACATGTCGAGGCATTGCTGTCCCACTATTTTCAATGTCTTGACCTGTAATTTCACAGTGATTGTGGATCGGCATCGAATTTTAACCAGGTATCGGGTCCAACGGTGACCCACCCCCTATGAAATATTGAGCTTTTACAGATTGAGGGGTGGGTCTCAAGATGCGGATGGTGGGTTAAAATTGGTTGCCGATTGACACATGTTTAACTAAAGAAGCATTGTTTTAGCATGTTACCGTTTCGGCAGGATTATTTCTTAACATATAATGTTCAGTTAGGCTTGTTGAGGGGATCTGTTCAACTCACCCCCTACGATAGCCGCACAAACAGAATTTATATCTATTTTAGGCTGGTCAATGAAAATATTTAATGTATCTAATACTTTGTGGGAGGTATTGTGGGGAAGAGGAAAAATTGGGAATTCCTTTCATCTTCCTTTCACTTATGGTTGTTGCTCAAGTTAGATTTAGATAGATTTATTTGGACTGGGGCCGGTGGAGTGTGTTGGGTAATATGTTGAAAAAACTGTGTTGTTGCTTTGTGTCGCGTGCGGACAGCCAGTTTTCGAACCCCGTTTCCCGCTCCATCTATCTACAAGGAATCTTCACGGATTCTTCTTTTTAAGCCCCGGCTTCCGCATGAACTTTCACATGCAGCCGGGGCTTTCGCTTATCTGCCCTTTTTCAAGTCCCGCCCGAAGTAGGCGAGGATCCTCAGCCGGTCCTGCTCCAACCCTTCCACGTAGCGCCCGTACACCTCATAAATCGTCATTTTGGGGGCATGTCCCATCAGGTTCACCAGTCGGTTCTGGTCCACCCTGATGATGAGGGCCGCACCTGCACCCTATTTCCCCTATCTCAAATCCCATCAGTGGCAGTCACAATCATAACTACTGTCTCAGTAAGGAACTGTGGTCAGTAGTAGGCATGCTTTTTAAAACAGTTTCGTGTATGTTTATTCATCTGAATCTGATGAGAAAGGTTGCTATGACCTCGGGATGAGAAAAATCGGGCATCGCACTGAACTTGTGAAGCTTACGCCGGCACAGTAGCGCCGGCGCAACACGTTTCACATTAGTGAATTCGCGGTTATTCCCGCCAAAAGACAGGTCCCACTGGCAGTGTCACTTGTCCCCAGTCAGCCGACTCACTCATCCAGCTATTTTAGAAGAGATTTTTTAAATTTGTTTTCATTGTAACATTTTGGATCAAATCTTGTAATGATTGGTTTATAAGCCTATGTCTATGTGTTTGAGTGCAGTTCTCGTCGGGAAAACAGGTGTCTGTGGTCGTTAAGGTCGTTATGTTCTCTTTGGGGTGAGCTTGTCTGTTACTTTGTGACAGGAACCCGACTGTGCCCCTGGTAACTGCAGCGCAGCTTTAAGAGTTGTTGTACGGATAGTTCGGAAAAGTTTCAAGATGGCACCGCGTTCAGCGGAAAGTCGCCGCTGACCGTCTTTTACTAAGACAAGGGGGGCTTTATGTTGAAGAGAGTACTATCTGTTCTCGTCTGCCTGCTGACGGTGGGGGTTCTGTATGCTTGGTCCGCTACCACATGGCAGTTGCAGACGAAGCTGAGTACGACGGGTGGAACGCTCAAGGTGCGCAACAATGCCACCCAGACCACTGCCGGCAGTGTCGTGTACACCAACTTCACCACCAGCGCCAATGTGCCGGTGACGGTCTCGGCGAATGTGGGGTACAAGATCTCCGCCTTGACCAAGAGCGGCACTGCGGTGCCTCTCGGCAACTACACCACCCAGTATGCGACGACCTTCAACAAGGCAAACGGCACCACGCAATCCCTGGTGGCCGGTTTCATTGCGAGGCAGTACAAGGTAACTGCCACCGCCGTAGGGCCCGGCAGCATCTCTGCCACTTCCGTACTGGTCTCCTATAACAGCTCGGCGGTTCTGACGGCAACGCCAACCTATACCAACTGCTACCTCATGGGGGTGACCGGCGGCACCGTGGCCGATATCTACGGAAGTCCTGTCAGCTACCCCTACGGTGGTGCTGTCAAGATCACCGTCGCCAATGTCACCGGGCCGCGAACGGTGACCGCAACGTTCATGCAGGCCGCCGTCAATGCCGGTGTGGACCAGGTAGCGCAGACCAACCAGGTGGTCAACCTGACCGGTACCCTCACCGGAAGCGGCACCCTCGCCTGGAGCTTTGTGAGCGGTCCCGCCACCGTCGACACAAGCGCCTGGAACACCCTGACCCCCTCCTTCATCCCCGTCGTTCCGGGTACCTACGTTCTGCAACTGGCAGAGATGGCGGGGACCAAGACGCTTGCCTCCGACACGGTACAGATCACCGTCACCAGCTCGGTAACCGGCTACATGCGCACCAATTGCAACGGCTGCCACAGCTCGCACGGGGTGTACCCTTCCACGGCGTTCTCTTTGTGGTCGACCGGATCGCACAAGACGGCCGGGATACACTGCATAACCTGTCACACCAATTCGGCGATGCCAACGCCGGTCAACACCAACACGGTGAACAGTTCCACGTTCACGATCGCCTACGCAAGTGCCGGGACCGTCGGATCCAATTTTTGCGCTACCTGCCACCCGACCTCGATCGTCACGGCATTTTCCGGCTCGCCCCACAATGCCAACGGCCTGACCTGCTCGACCTGCCACACGGGGGGCGGCCACCGGCCTGACGTCGCCGACAGTGTCTGCAACGGTTGCCACCGCGACTCCAGCGGCAACGTGGCCAACCACCCGTTTGCCATCGGCGCCAATCCCTGCATCGCCTGCCATAACCCGCACAGTACTGCAGGAAGTGCCGCAGGGGCGACCTCCGTGCACTTCAACACCATGACCGCCGCCGGCTACCCGGCCTCCTACGTGACCTCGCGCTCCAACTGCTCCAACTGCCATGCCGACAGCAGTGCAAACCTCGCGGTGCGTCAGCAGTGGGCGCGCTCGGCACACGCCGCAGTCGCGGATGCTCCCTGGAAAGGGGAGGACTTCAAGACCAAGGCGGGCTGCGTGCAGTGCCACACCACAACCGGCTTTGTGGCCTGGTCCAGCGCCAAGATTACCGCAGCCTGGGGAAGCGCGGCCGACAAGACTAAGGAGGTGCTGAGCTGTGTCGGCTGCCACAGCGACATCAGCAACGGGATCCTGCGCTCAGTCACTCCGGTGCGCCCCTATGCCGAGGACTCCGGTTACCAGAACCCGAACCTCGGCAAGTCGAACATCTGCCTTGGCTGCCACAGCGGCATCAACAACGGGCAGAGCATCGCGGTCCGGCGCGATAACTACGCCGATTTCGGCAACCTCAAGTTCATCGATCCGCACTTCATGGCGGTGGGCGGCACCAGCTACGCCAAGGGTGGGTACCACTTCCCGGGGCGCAGCTACAGCGGCGAGTCTACCCACACCAGGCTTGGCCTAAGCGACGCGAGCGGCCCCTGTGTCGCCTGCCACAAGAACGCCAGCAGCGGCCACACATTCGTCACCGGGGCGCTGCCGGTCTGTGCCAGCTGCCACGGTAGCTCCCTTAGCGAGGCGGGGCTTGCCGCTGAGCGCGCTGCCTTCCTGAACGGGCTGGAGATTCTCAAGGCGCAGCTTGCCGCTAACGGCTTCGTGACGACCTCCCCGACTGCCGGTTTCAGCACCACCAACTGGGGCTCCGGAGAGAACGGGGCCAACACTATGGGGGCCGCCTTCAACTACGTGCTCCTGGCCAGCGAGCCGGGGGGCTACGCCCACAACCCGAAGTACGCGCAGCAACTGCTGCTCGACTCCATCGATTTCCTCGACAACGCTCAGCTGGACAACTCGGTAGCAACCCTGGCGATCCCCAATCTCGTCGCCTCGGGTGCCATCAGCCAGGCCATGGCGGACAGCTTCGCCATCTACCAGGTGAAAGACAGCTGCACCACCTGCCACGGCGGCAGCGCGGCCAGCGCGACGCCGATGGCCACCGGTGGGCACAGCGCCCACGTAACCCTCGCCTACGGCCCGGGGAACTACTTCGGTAACGGGGTGACTGCCTGCCAGAACTGCCACAGCTTCGATCCTGCCACCCACTTAAACGGCTCGGTGGATCTCATCAACGGGGCGGGTTCCGCCTGCGTCGGCTGCCATCCGGGCGGTCTCCCCTCCTGGAGTGGCGGCCGGTTGTCCTGCACCTCCTGCCACGCGGCGCAGCCGTCGGTACTGCCGAACGGGGTAGCCGCACCGTACCAGGCGAACTTCGACAGCACCGGTCATGGCCGCTACGTCGCAAGCAGCAGGTGTACCGACTGCCACGATCAAAACAGCCGGCACATCTCCGGGGCGCTCGGTTCCTACACCCGCCTGTCCGTTTCCGGAAATACCCTGTGTGCCTCCTGCCACAACAACGCTGCGCTGGTTCGCCCGGCATTCCTCAACATGAGCAGCCACTTCACCGCCAAAGGGAGCGGCCAGACCATGGGGTGCGTCGCCTGCCACGACACCCACGGCAGCGCCAACCATTCCATGATCAGATCCATGATCAATGGCGTCGCCATCACCTTTACCAACAGCACCACGGGGCTGGTCGACCAGGGGACCAACCTCGGGCTTTGCCAGGTTTGCCACACCGTAACCGCGCACTTCCGGGCCGGGGTTCCGGAGACCGGCCACCCGAGCACCGGCTGCCTGAACTGCCATCGCCATAACGCTGCCGGAGGTGCCTTCAAGCCCTTTGGCACCTGCGACGCCTGCCACGGCTATCCGCCAGTGCCCAAGCGCGTCGGTCTTAGCTTCGGCACTATGAACAACTGGTCCGGGGCACGCTTCGAGTCCTACTCGGGCGGTGGCGGAGCGCACTTGTCGCACGTGGCGAAGACGGCCAAGGCTTCGGAGGGATGGAACAACTGCACGCCGTGCCACAGCGGCGGAGCGGCCAACCACCTCATGGTGCTCCCCATCAAGGACCACCAGTCGAACGTGACCGTTACCGTCGATACCCAGTACAGCTTCACTGCGGGTTCTGCGCCGCTGTACGATTCCGGGAAGAGCTGCTCGAACGTATCCTGCCACGCTGTGAAAGCCGGCAGCTTCAGCTATTACTCGTACAACGCGGGAACCGATGAGTACGATTTGATCACGGTGAACTACGGTGGTGCACAGCGTACCCCGGCCTGGAACGCGACCGGCCAGCTGTGCGCGGCCTGCCACGGCAATCCGCCTGCGAACGGCAGGGTATGGCACAGCGGGCAACACGGCAACCAGGGCCCGACCTCGAGCCTGAACCAGTGCCAGTTGTGCCACCCCGACGTGAGCAGCGTGAACGGCCAGGGGACGACGATCACCAACCCGGCGCAGCACCGAAACGGCACGGTCAACGTGCAGGGGGCGTTCAAATCGACCTGCTTCGGGTGCCACTAGGCCTAGGGGAGGGCTCGGACCGGCGATCTCGGTCCGAGCCGTGCTGGGAGATTACGAGCGGGAACTATCTGAGGAGGATATCGGCATGAAACGGTTTGTGACGATTTTGATTGCGTCCGGCTTTATGGGAACTTTGTTGTTGTGGGCCACGGTGTGCACTGCGGAACCGGTACCCGGGGGGACGACGCTGGCCACGGAAAGCGACCTCCCGTCGCTGCCGCCAAGCGGCAAGGTGGTGAGCGACACCGCTCCGCCCAAGGCGGTAGTGGGCATGATCTGGGTGGACAGCAGCAGCAACATCGAGTACATCTTCGACGGCAGCAACTGGGTGCCGCATACTCCCCCCGCCGAGCAGCCGCCGCAGTAGGGAGGGCAAGGAACGGCGGCGCGGGAGCGTCGTTAAGATAACGTGGGGAACTCCGCATTCGGATGGCAGCTTTCGGCAACAAGTCAGGAGTGTCACTCTTTGCTTGACAGCAGGGGGGCGATGAGGTTAAGTCCGGTGGGAGCGGCCTTTCTGCTGCCGCGCATTTATCTCAGCCAAAGGATCAACATGACAACCTTGCCTAAATGCCCTTCCTGCAGTTCCGAATATACCTACGAAGACGGCGCGCTCTACGTCTGCCCCGAGTGCGGCAACGAGTGGCCCCAGGCCGCAGCGGAGGCCGCACCGGAGGAGAGCGTGGTGCGTGACGCCTTCGGCAACCAGCTCCAGGACGGCGACTCGGTCACCGTCATCAAAGACCTCAAGATCAAGGGCTCCTCGCTGGTGGTCAAGGTCGGCACCAAAGTCAGGAACATCCGCCTGGTCGACGGCGACCACGACATCGACTGCAAGATCGACGGCATCGGCGCGATGCAGTTGAAGTCGGAGTACGTAAAAAAGGCATGAATAAGAAAGGGGATCATCTGATCCCCTTTCTTAGCAACATGTGCTCCCCGGAAGTCTGCGCCTCCGGGGTTTTTTTGCGTCCAAATTCTCTACCAGTTCACCGCACCCACCAACTTGCGAAGCATGATGATCAGGTCGGCGACGTCGACGGTCCCGTCGGGAGCGGGTCTGCCATCGGAACCCAACGGGGCGACGTCGAAGAGCCCCTTGTCGGTGTCGGAGAGCTGCACTTGCCCTAACATCCAACGGTAGGCGGTCTGTACTTCGGCCAGCGTGTAGCTGTTGGCGGCAAAGCTTGCAGCGACCGTGTGGGCGGCGGTCACGCCGCTCAAGGCGTAGCTGCCGTTGGCGACCTGGCCAAGGCAATCGCTGCCGTTGTCGGTAAGGGTGGCGAGGTGAAAGCCGGCCTTGGGCGTCATTGTGCAGGTGGCGCTGCCGCCATGTACGGTTTCGGCCGGACAGTTGATGGTGCCCATGTCATCTGTGCAGGTGGCGGTCAACGGGTAGAAAATGGCGGCGAAGTTGACGGCGATGGTGCAGTCCGCGGTGACCGGGGCGGTGGCGTAGGTCGCACCGGTGAGCACCCCTCCGCAACCGCTGGCGGAGGCGACGCGGTAGCCGGTGTCAGGCGACAGGGTGAAGCTGGCTACGGTCCCGTACTCTGCGGTCTGCACCGTCGCCGGGGCGATGCCGCCATGAGCGGCGGCTAGCGGGGTGATCTGGTGTGTGTCGATGCCAAAGCCGGCCGTCACGGTGACGTTGCCGGTCACTCCGGTCAGCACCAGGGGATTGGGGGTCGAGCTGAAACCGTTGCCGCCGATCCAGCCCAGGAAATGGTAGCCGGTTGCGGGGACGGCGGTAACCGCCGTGGTGCTGCCGCCATAATTAACGGTCTGCGTTGCGGTTCCGGTGAGCGTGCCGTGGTCGCCCGCCGTGTAGTTGACCGTGTAGGTATTGACCGCGAACACGACCCGCAGATCATGGTTGGCCGTCACCTCCGTGAATGGGTAGGTGTAGGAGGACGTCCCGGAGGCTGCCGGCTGGTCTGCGGCGTCGACCGCGACACTCGCGATGTGATAGCCGGTATCGGCCAGCGCGGTACAGGAAACGGTCCCGTTGTAGGTGACCGAGTATCCTGGGGTGCAGTCGATTCTCCCCCCGCTGCCGCTGGTAGTGAGGATGGTGTACAGCACCGGTGCGAAGGATGCGCTGATGGCGCAGTCGTCGGTTATCGGCCCGGTGGTGTAGGTGGCGCCGTCCAGGGTGCCGCCGCACCCGGTGGCCGAGGCTACCCGGTAGCCGGTGCCGGGGACCAGGGTGAACGTGGTAACCCCCTGGTAGGCAACCGTCTGGGGCGATGACGGGATGAGCGTGCCGTTGGCCGGGCTCCCCGGAGTGACCAGGTGGGTGTCGAGAGCGAAATGCACGGTTACCACGAGACCTGCGGACACGTTGGTCACCGTCAGGGGATTGGTCGTCGTGGTAGCGAAGCCGTTGTTTCCGGTCCAGTTCACGAAGTGCGAACCTGTGGCGGGGACGGCGGTGACCGCTGATGCCGTCCCGCCATGATCGACGTTCTGGTTACTGCTCCCGATGATGCTGCCGCTGCCGTCGACTGCGAAGGTGAGCTGGTAGTTGTTCAGGTCGAATGTCGCGGCCAGGGTATGGTCGGCATCCAGAGCGCCGAAGGAGTAGGTATAGCTGATCCCGCTTGCTGTCGCCTGGGTAACACCGTCCACGGTCACCGTTGCGACATGGTTGCCGGGGGTGGCGGTGGCCGTGCAGGAGATGGCGGTGCCGTAAGTGGCGGACGCTGAAGGTGTGCAGGTGAGGGTGCCACTGCCGGTGGTGCTGGTCGCAACGGTGTAGGTCTGCGGGGTGAATGAGAAGTTCACCGAGCAATCCGCCGTAGCGGCTGCCACCTCATAGACGTTGCCGCTAAGGGCGCCCGGCTGGCAGGTACCGCTGACGTTGCCGGCCAGCAGGTACCCGCTGTCAGGTGCGACGGTGAACGCTGCCGCCGACCCGTAGGCGACGGTGAGCGGGTTGGGGGATGTGATACTGCCGTTGCCGTCGGTAACCGCCGCGGTCAGGGTGACTTGGACGGGGTTGCGCACCAGCATCACCATCCGGCCTAAGACTGGGGGATCAGTATTCCAGCTTTCCGGGTAGGCGGCCCCGACTGGGTGGACGATCCACTTGTAGGCCGCGGAGTAGTTGAGGTCGGTGTCCGAGGTCCAATAGTAGGTATGCTGCCCGTTCACGAACCCCTGGCTGTTCAACCACGCCCCGCCGTCGGAGACGTTCTGGCTGCTGATGCTCAGCATTTCCTTGCGGTTGGGAAGCCGCCATGCCCCCGCCACTGAACCGTCGGCCAGGCCGCACGGACCGCTGGCGAAGGAATTCGCGGCGTCCAGCGCCTGTTGCCAGGTTACGATGCCGAAGCAGTTGGCATTCTGGAGCCAGACCAGGCCGGTCATGGTGTCGGTCAAGGTGCCGTTGCCGTTATCGGTAAAGCGCGGCGAGGGCCACTCGTGGCCGATCTGGGTTTCGCCATCCATACCGGTTCCGGCGCAGTCTATCACGGTGCCGGCAACGTCCCAGCACAGGGTCTGGCCGGTCCTGGGAAGCTGGATGGTGGCGGCATGTGCCGCGGGCGCAGCTAGTGTCATTACTAAGAAGCAAAGTACCGTAGTGAACCACATGACGGCCTCCTGAATCGTGAGCGCCGAAATACCCGGCGTCTACTGTATGGTCGCGCTGACGGTGGGCGAGACGCCGGTGATGGTGGCCCCCCGCAGATCGACAGCCCGGAAGTCGGTGGTGGAGAAGTCCGATGCCTTGGGAAAGCTGCCGCTGTTGATACCGCAATAGACCTTGGCGAACTCGCCGGTCGTGAAGCCGGCCGAGGCGCTGCTGGCGAGTACCACCCGCAACGAGCCGGCAGTGCTGGCCGTAGATGGGACCAGGGTCGTCAGTGTCACCGCGTTCTGGGCCGTGGTCTGTCCCGCCCCGGTCACCACACCGGCGGCCACCGCGCCATTGGCGTCGGTGGCGACGGTGACGCCGGCGGGAATACCCAGGGTGACGGTAAGGCCGGCAATGGCGGTCCCTTGCTGCAGTGAGCCGGACGTGGACAGGGTCACCACCGCGCTGGTTGGCTGTACTGGGGGTGGCAGCGGAGGAGTCACCGTGCCGCCGGTGCCGTTGTCTCCGGCCCCCCCTCCGGTGGTGCCCCCTCCGGTTCCACCACTGCTGCCGGTTCCGGCACTGCCACCTCCACCCCCGCAACCGAAGGTCAGCAACAACAAGCACACCAGAAAAGCGTATCTGAACATCTGGCACCTCCTGCCCTCCGGGCGACCGAGCGTCCGGGGCTGTCGTTATGCTCTGTCGGTTAGCGTCCTCCCCGCACCGGCCACACGAAATGCGGTTCCGTCGTCTTGCTGGCGCCGTTGACCGCACCGTCTGGAAAGTAGACGTAGCGTGCCCGCAGCGGGTGGAAAGCATTGGTAGTGGAAGACAAGTAACCCGTGTTCTGAACGCTAGTGAAGGGATGCCCGGTGGGGAGAGCCGGGTTGATATTGGAGATGTCCACCAGGCTCTCAAGTTCGAGGATGTTGGGCAGGCGCCAGTCACCGGCCAGGGAGTTGTCGGACAGGCCGCAAGTACCGGACTGCAGGTTCTTCGCCAGGCTCATCGCATCCATCCAGAGCTGGGGGCCGAAGCAGTTGGCCTGCTTGAGCCAGATCAGCCCGGTGAGGTTGTCGGTGACCGTGCCGTCATTGTGGTCGGTAAAGCGCGGGGATGGTGGCGCCAGTCCCATCTGCAGTTCCCCGTCCTGTCGGGTCCCAGCACACGGTACCTGCGCCCCGCTCGTGTCGTAGCAGGTCTTTTGCCCGGTCTTCGGCAGTTGCACCACTCCGGCACCGGCTTCTCTCAGCAGCGGCAATGCCAGGAGCAGCACCACCGCCGCAACGCTCATCCATCTTCTGTTCACGACATCTGCATCGATGTTTTTGGCTCTCATGGGATGCCTCCTTAGGTCGCGCTGCCGGTTGTCAGGCGCCGAGGGTACCGGCTCGGCCACCGCAACAGCTCTCGCCTGAATAGGAAGAAAGGTTGATGTTTTAACGAATTCTAACGATACCCGACGGACGGGGCGTGACAATGGTCACAGGTCACAAATGGAGCAGGTTTTTGCCGCCCAGGGAGGGCGGATGTCGGAGGGGGCTCTTCTCACCCAGAGCCAAGCCTACCCTGTTCGTCATTCATGCCTTCTTTCACTAGTTTTTGATCTCGGTCAAGGCGCTCCTGCCACTAACGCCTACTATCGATGTTACCAATGGGTAACGGGGGCGTGATGACAATGACAGAGAGTGAACCTGGCAGCGCGGTGTACCGCGCCATACTGACCAGCATGGGCGAGGGGATCATCTTCGCCGACCACACCAACAAGATCGTCTGCGTCAACGCGGCTGCCGAGCAGATCCGCGGCATCGACGCAGCCAACTACCTGGGGCGCGACCTCCTGGCCATCCACTCGCCGCCGGCCCGGCCGCGCATCGCCGCCATCCTGGCCAGCCTCAAAAGCGGAACCCTCGCCTTTCACACGCGTCCCCTGGAGGTCAAGGGACGCATCTTCGAGAACAGCTACTATCCCATAAAGGACGGGGAGGACGGCTTCGTCGGCACCCTTATGGTGAGCCGCGACATCACCGAGCGGGAACATTTAAAGGAAGAAAACTCGGTGCTGCGCGATCAGCTGTTGAGCGAAAGCTCCTTCGGCGGCATGATCGGCCGCAGTCCCGCCATGCAGCCCGTCTTCCAGATGATCCGCTCGACTGCTCCGCTTGACTCCACCATCCTGATCACCGGAGAAAGCGGCACCGGCAAAGAACTGGTGGCGCGCGAACTGCACGGCAAGAGCCGGCGCAGCGGTGCCCCCCTGGTCAAGATCAACTGCGCCGCACTTCCGGAAAACCTGCTGGAATCCGAGCTGTTCGGCTTCGAGAAGGGGGCCTTTACCGGCGCCCTCAGGGAGCGCAAGGGGAAGTTCGAACAGGCCCACCGCGGCACCCTGTTCCTGGACGAGATCGGCGAGCTCCCCCTGTCGGCCCAGGCCAAGCTTTTGCGCGTCCTGCAGGAGAAGACCGTGGAGCGCATCGGCGGCAGCCGCGAGATCCAGGTCGACGTGCGCATCGTGGCAGCCACTAACCGCGACCTGCGCCAGGACGTCGCCGCCGGGCAGTTCCGCGAGGACCTCTTCTACCGCCTCAACGTGATCCCGATCGAGCTCCCCCCCTTGCGGGAACGCCTGGAGGACATCCTGCCGCTTGCCGGCGTCTTTTTGTCCCGTTTCGCTACCGAGATGGGGCGGCCGGAGCTGAGGCTCTCCCGGGAGGCCAAGGAGGCACTCTTGAGCCACCGCTACCCCGGCAACGTCAGGGAACTCAAGAACGCCATGGAACGCGCCACCGCGCTGTGCACCGGCGACACCCTCACCATCGCCGACCTCCCCGCCGAATTCGGCCACCTTGTGTTGCCTACGCAAACCGCAACGCCACTGTCCTCTACTGCCCAAGGGTCGGTCCTTTCCTGCAAGCTCGACGACCGGGAGGCCGAGTTAATCGAGCAGGCGCTGGCCGCCACCGGCAATCGGCGCGCAGAGGCCGCGCGCCTCCTGGGTATTTCACGCAAAACCCTCTGGAAGAAGATGAAGCGTTACCAGTAGGTAACGTCGCGTTACCCATCCGCCACCGTTGCTCCTTCCGATGTCTTCTCAAGACAATGGAATTCTCATGATTTATGGCTGAATGTCACCGTGGCACGGTCCCTGCTCAAGGTAATCTAGATCGTTACCCGTGTCGGCGGCTGCCGCGCAAGGCGGGAAATCAGAACAGAGGAGAATGTGATGAAGATGCTGCGAGGATGTGTCGTCATGGCGGTGGCGGGGGTGGCCCTGGCGGGAGCCGGCTGCTCCCCGAAGAAGATCGAGGTTTCCGAGGTGCGCCCGGCCATTGCGGACGGGACCGTTGACCCGGCCGAGTGGGGCAAGCTCTACCCGAAGCAGTACCAGCTCTGGAAGCAGACCTCCGAGCCGACCCCGGCCGGCAAGAGCAGGTACAAGAAAGGGTGGGACGTCGGCGAGGAGAACCCGGACAAGATCGACGAGTACCCCTTCCTCGCGCTGCTGTACAACGGCTGGGCCTTCGGGACCGAGTACAAGGAGCCGCGCGGACACTTCTACATGATCCAGGACCAGCTCGAGGTCGATCCCGGTCGCTACAAGGCGGGCGGCTCCTGCCTGACCTGCAAGACCCCCTATGCCCCGACGCTGCAGAGGCAGCTCGGCAAAGACTACTTCGCCAAGCCCTACCAGGAAATCCGCGGCAAGATCCCCAAGGGTGACCAGACCCTCGGCGTTGCCTGCATCGACTGTCATGACAACCGCGACATGTCGCTCAAAATTTCCCGCGGCTTCACCCTGGGCAAGGGGCTGGAGAAGCTGGGCGTCGACCAGTCCAAGCTGACTAAGCAGGATCTGAGGACCCTCGCCTGCGCCCAGTGCCACGTCACCTACAGCATTCCCAAGGACGCCGACATGAAGTCCACCGACGTCTTCTTCCCCTGGGACGGCAGCAAGTGGGGGGGCATCACCATCGAGAACATCATCAAGAAGCTCAGGAGTAACAAGCCGAGCGGGGAGTGGACCCAGAGCGTCACCGGCTTCAAGCTCGCCTTCATCCGTCACCCCGAGTTCGAGCTTTTCTCCAATAACAGCGTGCACTGGCAGGCTGGCGTCACCTGTGCCGATTGCCACATGCCGTCCACCGGAGAGGGTAAGGACAAAGTCTCCGATCACCGCATCATGAGCCCGCTCAAGAACGACCTGAAGGCGTGCAAGCAGTGCCATGACGAGTCGCCGGCGCAAATGCGAGAGAAGATCTTCGCCATCCAGGACCGGGTCATGTCGCAGTTCATCCGCTCCGGTTACGCCACCGCTACCGACGCCAAGCTGTTCGAGATGGCCAACAAGGCACGCGCCTTCGGCAAGAAGCTTGATGAAACGCTCTACGCCCAGGCCAAGGACCATTACGAAGAGGCCTTCTACCGCGTGGTCTTCATCGGGGCCGAAAACTCGGTTGGCTTCCACAACCCCGGCGAGGCGCAGCGCGTCCTGGGTGACGCCATGTCGCACGCGGCGGCAGCCGAGCGGCTGTTGCGGGAGCTGCTGGTCAAGGCGGGGGTGGACGTGCCCGCCAAGGTTGACCTTGAGCTGGCGAAATATCTCAACAACCGCGGCGTGAAGAAGCTGATGTTCAAGCCGGAACAGGAGATAAAGGATCCATTCGCGGGTAAGTAGCCTTGCCATTACGGGGGCGGCGCCTGGGCGCCGCCCCTTTTTCATTTGATACCGGAGGAACTGTTTTGAAACGACGCCTTTCCGTGGTGATGCGGAGGAAGGTCGCCATCCGCAAGAGGCTGGCGCGGGTGCCGCGGCGCTGCCGGGCCCCCATTCGCGGTACACGCTCCCCGATGACGCTGCGCTACGCGGCCTGGAGCTTTGTCAGCGCCATGGGCGCCCTCCTCGTCATCAGCGAACTGACCATCCTGCTAGGCCATCCCCTGCTTATCGGTTCCCTGGGCGCTTCGGCGGTGCTCCTGTTCGGGGCCAACGAGTCTCCACTGGCGCAGCCGCGCAACCTGGTCGGTGGACACGTCGTCTCCGCCCTGGTGGCGGTGGTCGCGGTCGCACTGTTCGGGTCGACGCCAGTTAGCATGGCCCTCGCCGTCTGTACCTCTATTTTTCTGATGAATGTGACTCACACCACCCACCCTCCCGGCGGCGCCACCGCCCTGATAGGAGTGCAGGGGGCGGTGGGGCCGTCGTTTGTGCTGCTCCCGGTACTGACCGGGGCGCTGATCCTGCTCATTGTGGCCTGCTTTACCAATAACGTTGTCTATCACCGCTCCTATCCGCGCCACTGGCTGTAACCCAAGCAAAACTGCTTCTAATTATTCACGGTTTGTGATAGTAGGGGAGTGCCTTTGGTTTACAACCTGAATCTGCTGTGATTTACGAAGGGAGAGGTTACCGGTGATAGCAAAGATCGTGGTTCGTTATGCAGACGGCAAGGTCGTTAAGGGTACCACCGAAGATCTCGCCGCCAACAAGATGCTCTTTCACCTCACTGAGACTGAAACGGCAAACCGTTACGAAGTGAACGTCGAGCAGTTGAAAGCCATCTTCTTCGTCAAGAGCTTCCAGGGAAATCACGAATACCAGGAGCGGCTGGACGTGGAAAGGGTTGGGCTGGGCAAGAAGATCAAGGTCCGCTTCAAAGATGGCGAAACCCTGGTCGGTTACACACAGGGCTTCTCGCCGGCACGCGCCACTTTCATCGTCTTCCCCTGCGACCCCAACAGCAATAACGAGAGAGCCTTCGTGGTGACCGCCGCGACCGAGAAGGTGGAATTCGTATAGAGGCGATCATGACCCAGGCTGCCTGCCCTTTCTGCCGGATCGATCCAGCCCACGTCCTGCTGGAAAACGAGCTGGCTTTGGCCCTCCACGACGGTTTTCCGGTTACACTCGGGCACACTCTCGTGGTCCCCAAACGACACGTCGCCTCCTTCTTTGAGACGACCGTGGAGGAACAGGCCGCTCTCTTCGACCTCGTAGGGCAGATGCGGGAGCGGCTCCTGCAGCAACATTCCCCGGACGGGTTCAATATCGGGGTCAACGATGGCGTTGCTGCCGGGCAGACCGTGCCGCACCTGCACATCCACCTGATCCCGCGCTATGCCGGTGACACCGAGGATCCCCGCGGCGGTGTGCGCTGGATCATGCCGGTCAAGGCCCCCTACTGGAAAAGGGATGAGCGCTAGCCCTCCTTGAGCTGCCGGTAAAAGTCGTCCGGGTCGGCAGTCGGACGTTGGCAGCTCCTGTTCCGGCACAGGTACGCCACTGCACGGTCTGCTTGGGCGACCTTCCCCTCCACCAGTGGGATCACCCGTGCCGCTTGGCTCAACTCTTCCCCCTCACATACCACCACCAGCACCCTGTTCGGAAGAAACACCCGCCGCAATGCGGCCAAAAATGGTTCCGCCAGTTCCGGCTTTCCGGCCGGCGCCACGATCACCACCTCCCTGGCCGTCTGCTGCTGGTAATCGACGGCCAGCAGCATCTCGGAGAGGGCGGCGGGGGACTGCGCCATTTGCGTGGCGAAGGCGGACAGGGCGCGATCGGCCTGCTCCAGCAGCCGCTCGTTCCCGGTCAGGGTGCTCAGGCGCAGCAGGTTCATCACCATCACGGAATTGCCGGACGGTATCACGCCGTCGTAGGCCGGCTTCTCCCGGGAGATGAGCTGCTCGTGGTGCGGCCCGGTCATGAAGAAGCCGCCTCGTTCGCGGTCCTCGAACTGCTCCGCCGCCGACGCGCACAGCTCGAGCGATCGCTCCAGCCAGCGCAGTTCGTGGCTCGCCTCGAACAGGTCAATCAGCCCCGCGACCATGAAGGCATAGTCGTCGAGGAACCCCTCGCCCTTGGGGCTCCCCTCCTGGTAGCTGTGGCGCAGTCTCCCCTCCTGCACCATGTTCTGCAGCACGAATTCCGCCGCCTTTGCCGCCACCTGCACCAGCTCTGGGTTGTCGAGGACGAGACCGGCGCGGGCAAAAGCGGAAATGGCGAGGCCGTTCCAGGATGCCAGGATCTTCTCGTCCCTCAAGGGGAGCGGCCTCCTGGCCCGGGCCCGGTACAGCATCTCGCGGCAGTCCGCCAACATCAGCTCGAGTTCCTGCTCGGGGAGCTTCAACTCGGTTGCCAACTCCGCCAGGCTCCGGTCCCGGTGCAGGATGCTGCGCCCTTCGAAGTTCCCCGCCGGCGTCACGCCGTAGCAACGGGCGACCAGGTTCCCCCGTTCCTCGCCCAGTGCATCGATCAACTCCTCCGGAGTCCAGGTGAAGAAGACCCCTTCCTCCCGGTGTCCCTCGGGGCTCAGGCTGTCCGCATCGGTCGCGCTGTAGAATCCCCCCTCCGGCGCCTGCATGTCGCGCTGCAAGTAGCGCAGGATCTCGCGCGCCACCCTGGCAAACTCGGTGCGCCCGGTGGCCTGGTACCCCTCCAGGTAGGTCACCGTGAGCTGGGCGTTGTCGTAGAGCATCTTCTCGAAGTGAGGGATTTGCCACGCCGTGTCGGTAGCGTAGCGGTGGAAGCCCCCTCCGGCCTGGTCGTAGATTCCGCCGGCCGCCATCTGCTGCAGGGTCAACTCTGCCATGGCGAGCAGCTGCCGGTCGTCGCCGGTCTGGTAGCGGCGCAGCAGCAGGGGGAGTGGCAGGGAACTGGGGAACTTCGGCGCTCCGGCCAGGCCGCCGTTTCGGTCGTCGAAGCGGTCCCGGTACAACCTTGTCGCAAGCTCCAGGGAGACCTCGCGCCAGGCCCCCTCTCCCTCGGTCGGCGCCAGCATGGTGCGGATCGCCTCGGTCAGCTGCACCCCGGCACGGCTGACCCGGTCCGGTGTGGCGACGTAACTTTCCCTGATACGCATGAGCAGCGAGAGAAAGCCGAGGCCGCCGGGATAGTCGTTGGGGGGGAAGTAGGTGCCGCCGTAGAAGGGCTTGCGGTCCGGAGCCACGAAGACGTTGAGCGGCCATCCACCCTGCATCCCCATGGCGTGCACCGCGGTCATGTAGACCGTGTCCACGTCCGGTCGCTCCTCGCGGTCCACTTTGATGGCGATGTAGTGCCGGTTCAGGAACTCGGCAATGGCTTCATCCTCGAAAGATTGTTCCTCCATCACGTGGCACCAGTGGCAAGTGGCGTAGCCGATGCTGACCAGGACCGGCCGTTCCAGCTGTCGGGCCAGCTCGAAGGCCTCCTCGCCCCACGGGAACCAGTTCACCGGGTTGTGCGCGTGCTGCAGCAGGTACGGGCTCGTCTCCAGGAAGAGCCGGTTGGTGTACTTCGCCCATCCCTCCGGGAGCAGGTGCCGGGTGCGCGGACGGTAGGCATAGCCGCGGCGCTGGCGGAGCTGTTCGTATTGTTCGAGCGGGGGCGCGGGCACACCTTCAGTCCCCGGGAGTTGCTGGTAATGATCGGCGAGGTTGGGCATGGTCTTTCTCCGTCGTTTGGGCCGTGGCGCGCCCCGGATGGGCTCCGGTGGCGGCGTGTTCCCGGCGCGAAAGGTTTAACTTTATCATGTTTCGTGGCGGCGGCGATGCCAGTGCAGCAGCCCGGAGCAAGAAACAGTTGACCTAATGATGCCCTGATGTTATATGCGTGTATATGCACGCATAGGAGGCGCTATGGAAGCGTTGACTCAAGCAACGTCCGCCAGGATCAAAAAGAAACCCACCGACCAGCCCAGCGTTTGCAGTTGCGTCAACCTACGCCGGGCATCGCGCGCCATTACCAAGGTCTACGACGACGCTCTGCAACCGGCTGGGCTCAAGGTGACCCAGTACTCCGTGCTGGTGAACCTGTCCCGGGCCGGTGTGGTCAGCGTCAGTGCGCTTGCCAGGATGCTCAGGCTGGACCGGACCACGCTGGTGCGCAACCTAAAGAGCCTGGAGCAGGCCGGCCTGGTCGAAGGGGCCACAGCGGTCGATCCGCGGGAGAGGGGAGTGAGCCTGAGCGAAAGCGGCCGGGCAGCGGTGGCGCAGGCGCGGCCGCGCTGGATAGAAGCACAGCGCTTGATCGAGGAACGTCTCGGCGCCGACGGCGTGCGGCGGCTCGGTGATCTGGTTGTGGCGCTGGAAGGGGTCGCCGGAGAGGATGCGGTAACGGCGGACTTTGTCGAGTCCGAATAGGGGAGGGCAGTAGCGATGGCAGCTTCGAGAAAATTTCACTACGCATGGCTCATCGTGGCCGTGACCTTTTTGACACTGCTCACCACGGCCGGGATCAGGTCGACACCGGGAATCCTTATCGTACCCCTGGAGCACGAGTTCGGCTGGTCCCGCGCCACCATCTCGCTGGCGGTCTCGGTGAACCTGCTCCTGTACGGGTTGATGGGCCCCTTCGCCGCGGCCTTCTTCGACAAGATCGGCGTGCGCCGGACCATGGCCATTGCGCTTTTCCTGCTCGCCGTCGGGGTAAGCTCCACCACCTTGATGACCCGCCCTTGGCACATGGTGCTGATCTGGGGCGTCGTCGTGGGGTGCGGGGCCGGCATGACTGCGTACAGCCTGAGCGCCACCGTGGTGAGCAGGTGGTTCAAGGAATCCCAGGGTACAGTGATGGGGGTGCTGACGGCGAGTGCCGCGACCGGGCAGCTGCTGTTTCTGCCGCTGCTGGCCCAGTTGTCGCACCACCACGGCTGGCGTGCCGCCGCCTTCGCTACCGCCGGGGCCGCCATCGTCGTGTTCCCCCTGGTGCTTTTTATCATGCGCAACCACCCGCACGACGTCGGAACCTCGCGCTACGGCGCCGCCGAGAATGAGCCGGCGCCGACCGCTTCCGGGGAAAACCCCTTCCGCATCGCGCTGTCGGGACTGCAGCGCGGCATCCGCAGCACCGACTTCTGGCTTCTTGCCGGCAGCTTCTTCATCTGCGGTGCCAGCACCAACGGCCTGATCGGCACCCACCTGGTACCTGCCTGCGTTGACCACGGCATCCCGGAGGTCCAGGCGGCGGGGCTGCTTGCCTTCATGGGCATCCTCGACCTGTTCGGCACCACCCTGTCGGGGTGGCTTTCCGACCGCTACAACAGCCGCTACCTGCTGTGCTGGTATTACGGCCTGCGGGGGCTGTCGCTTTTGGGACTTCCCTTCGCGCTCTCGGGGCCGCAGTGGAGCCTCTCCGCCTTCGCCATCTTCTACGGCCTGGACTGGATTGCCACCGTGCCCCCCACCGTGCGCCTCACCGCCGAAGCCTTCGGCAGGCAGAACGTCGGGGTGATGTTCGGCTGGATCTTCGCCAGCCACCAAGTGGGAGCCGCGCTGGCGGCGACCTTTGCCGGCACCGTGCGCACCTACCTGGGGGATTACATGATCGCCTTCCTGCTGTCGGGTATGATCTGCCTGCTGGCGGCGGGTTTGGTCCTAAGGATAAACAAGAACAGGCTGCCGGAGCTTGCGCCCGAGGCAGCCTGAGGTTGGCTGTCTGCTGAGTCAGCCGAGATCGGCTGAGGCGGCTTATGGATCAGCCGATACGGGACTGCCTGCCGCAGTCCTGCATGGCGAAGAAGAGCTGGGTATGGCGGTTGGGGATGCGGTGGGGAAGTTCGCCCCGCACGTGGCTGCGCCGCGGCGGAACGGCAGTGGGAGTCTCGCTGTGACTTCCCTTGAGGTACTCGGCGGTGATCAGTTTGAACTCCCGGCGGGCGACGGCCAGGGCGGCATCGAAGAACCGACACAAGGCGGGGTCCTTAAAGCACCGGCAGAAAGTGGCGTAAAGGTCGATGCTGAAGCGCTTGTCGAGCAGAGCCTGGTACAGGTGGTTGATCGGCGCGGTTGCCGGTTCCGCCGCCGCAGTGGGTCGCGCCGAGATGGCGCCGGAGTCACTTTGCGCGGCCTCGCGCTGGGACAATTGCTGCAACAGGGCCTCGATGTGCCGCGACTCCTCCTGGGCGAGCCGCTCGAAGAAGCTCCTCTGCACCAATTCCGTCGCAGCCATGGCGCCTTTCCGGTACAGCCTTTCGCTGTTCCTCTCCACGTTCACCGCAAGCCTGATTGCCTCTGCCAATAGCTCTCTCATCGCTCGTTCTCCTGCCGCGGCCTTTTGCACCGCCGGTAAACCTGCTCCTTTCCAAATGGTGTGTAATTTTTAATATTTGCAATGCTAGCCTCGCTGGCAACCTGAGTCAATCGGGTTAATATTAATGCGTCAGACGTGCGATACACATGAGAAGGGTCGGAGACGCCAGCGGAGTGGCATTTTGAGTGGTACCTGTGCTATGGTGTCGCCTTGTGTCTGATTTTTGCAGTGCCAAGGAAGAGTAAATGACGATTAAATGGTATCCCGGCCACATGAGCAAGGCGCTCGAACAGATCTCGGAACTGGTCCGCAAGATCGACCTGATCATCGAGGTGCTCGACTCGCGCCTTCCGTACTCCAGCTCGAACCACCTGCTGGAGCAGGTACGCCGGAACAAGCCCTGTATCAAAGTGCTGAACAAGAACGATCTCGCCGACCCGGCCGTCACCAGGGCATGGGTGCAGCATTTTCAGAAGAGTTCGGGCGTGCGCGCCCTGCCGCTTGTCGCAAAGAACATCCCGGAAGTGAAGAGCCTGGTGAAGCTGTGCAAGCAGCTGGTGCCCCAGCGCGGCAACCCCGGCTACCCGATCCGTACCATGGTGGTCGGCATCCCCAACGTGGGCAAGTCGACGCTGATCAACACCCTGGCGGGGAGAAGCATCGCCAAGGTGGGGGACCGCCCGGCGGTGACCATGCGCCCGCAGCAGATCCCGCTTAACAACGGCATCCTCATCTTCGACACCCCCGGTCTCTTGTGGCCCGCCATGGACGACCAGGGGGGCGCCTACCGTCTGGCGGCCAGCGGCGCCATCGGCGCCAATGCCCTTGACTACACCAATGTCGGGGTTTTCGCGGCCGCCTACATGATGCGCCGTTACCCCGATCTCCTGAAGGAGCGCTACAAGCTGGCCGAGCTCCCGGAGACACCGTACGAGGTGGTCGAGGCGGTGGGACGCTGCCTGGGCTGCATCATGAGCGGCGGCGTCGTCGACGTGCACCGTGCCGCCGAGACCTTCCTGCGCGAACTGCGCGCCGGCAAGGCGGGGCGCATCAGTTTCGAGGAACCCGGGACCCCGGAGGATGTCGAGGCGGAGTTGCTCCGTTTCGCGGGCATCGAAGTGGCAGAGCAGCACCAACAGGCACCGGCAGTGCCGGAATAAGAGCATGAACCACCGCCGGCTTGGCAACAGCCGCATGCGCACCAAACCAGCGCAACTCCTCCCCGCATCTTGGCAGGGGAGGAGGCGCCCCTTCCTCGCCCTTTTCACCCTTTTCACCCTTATCACCCTCTGTCTGCTCGCCGCTCCTTCCGCGCTGCTGGCAGCCGGGGCGGCCACCGCCGCCCAGACTCGCACCGTCGTGGTCGGCGGCGACCGGGATTATCCTCCCTACGAGTTCATTGACCGCTCCGGCCAGCCCGCCGGCTACAACGTCGACTTGACCCGCGCCATCGCCGAGGTCATGGGGATGAAGGTGGAGTTCCGGCTGGGGAGTTGGGCCGAGATGCGGGGCGCACTCCAGTCCGGGCGCGTAGACGTGTTGCAGGGGATGTCCTTCTCAACCGAGCGCTCCGACGAGGTCGACTTCTCGGTGCCGCACGCCGTTGTCAACCACGCCATTTTCGGCCGCAAGGACAATCCGTCGATCAACTCACTGGAGGAGCTCAAGGGGAAGACGGTCGCGGTGCACCGCGGCGGCATCATGCACGACTACCTGGTCAAGCAGGGACTGGGGGAGCGGCTCACCCTGACGGACACCCCCGCCGATGCCATGCGCATGGTCGCCTCGGGCAAGATCGAGTATGCCGTGGTGGCCATCGTGCCCGGCATGTACATGATCCGCGAGCTGAAACTCACCAACCTGGTGCCGGTGGTCCGCAACGTGGCAACCCACCGTTACTGTTATGCCGTCGACAAGGGGAACGCCGAACTGCTGTCGCGCTTCAACGAGGGGCTCGCCATCCTCAAGAAGACCGGTCAGTACGACGCGATCCACAACAAGTGGCTCGGGGTGGTGGACACTGCCCCCATCGACTGGTGGACCATCGTCAAGTACGCGGCCGTGGTCGTCGTGCCGCTGATTCTCCTCCTGGGCGGCTTCGCCCTCTGGTCGCGTACGCTGCACCGGCAGGTGGCTTTGCGTACCGCCGACCTGACCCGGGAGATCGGGGAACGGCGCCAGGTTGAGGAGGAACTGCGCCTGAACCAGCAGCAACTGGTACAGGCGGACAAGATGGCCGCGCTGGGCGTGCTTGTCTCCGGCGTCGCCCACGAGATCAACAACCCCACCGGGATCATCCTCTTGGAGGCCCCGATTCTGAAGCGCTTCCACACCGACGCCACCAAGATTCTGGAGCGCTACTACGAGGAAAACGGTGACTTTACCTGCGGTGGGCTGCCGTATTCCCGGATGCGCCAGGAGGTGCCCAAGTCGCTGGCGAAGATCCAGGATGCCGGCAAGCGCATCAAGAGGATCGTGGACGACCTGAAGGATTTCGCCCGCCAGGACACCACCAGCGGCACCGAGGTTATCGACCTGAACACGGCCGCCCAGGCAGCGGTGCGACTGGTAGAGCCGACCATCCGCAAGGCCACCCGCAATTTCAGCGTCGGTTACCGCAAGGGGCTGCCCCGGGTGCGCGGCAGCCGGCAGCGCCTCGAGCAGGTGCTGGTCAACCTGATCTTGAACGCATGCCAGGCGCTCCCCGACCCGGAGAGGGGCATCGAACTCATCACCTGGCACGATGCCTTTCGCGACACAGTCGTGCTCAGGTTGCGCGACGAAGGGGCCGGGATCGCGCCCGAGCACCTGTCCCGCCTGACCGATCCCTTCTTCACCACCAAGCAGGACCAGGGGGGGACCGGCCTCGGGCTTTCGGTTTCTGCCGGCATCGTCAAGGAGCATGGTGGCACCCTCGAGTTCCAATCAGACGGCAGCGGCACTACGGTCACCCTGACCCTGCCCGCCCATCACAAGGAGGCTGACGCGTGACCGAGACCCTCTACCCCGATTTCGGCGTTCTCTTGGTCGATGACGAACCCGACTGGCTCGGTTCCCTGACCCTCACCCTGGAGACCGCCGGCGGGATCAGCAACATCACCACCTGCAGCGACAGCCGACAGGTGCTGTCGATACTCGAGGAGACGCGCATCGGGCTGGTCATGCTCGATCTGACCATGCCGCACCTATCCGGCGAGGAGGTGCTGGCCCAGATCGCGGAACGCTTCCCCGACATCGCGGTAATCGTCCTGAGCGGCCTGAACCAGCTGGAGACGGCGGTGCGCTGCATGCGCTTGGGCGCCTTCGACTATTGTGTCAAGACCGACGAGGAGGAGCGTATCGTCGGAAGCGTGCTGCGGGCGATCCGGATGGTGGAGATGAGAAGCGAGTTCCAGGAGGTGTCGAGTCGCCTGATCTCGCGCGAGCTGTCGCACCCCGAGGCCTTCTCTGCCATCGTCACCGGCGACCGCTCCATGCTCGATGTTTTCGCCTACATCGAGGCGGTGGCCAAGAGTCCGCAACCGCTCTTGATCACCGGGGAGAGCGGGGTAGGGAAGGAGCTGGTCGCCCAGGCAGTGCACCGCTTGAGCGGCTGCCGCGGCAAGCTGGTCACGGTCAACGTGGCGGGGCTGGACGACACCGTGTTCGCCGACACCCTGTTCGGCCATGTGCGCGGCGCCTTCACCGGCGCGGACCAGGCAAGGCGCGGCATGGTGGAGGAAGCCAGCGACGGGACGCTCTTTCTGGATGAGATCGGTGACCTGAGCATCGCCTCGCAGGTGAAGCTGTTGCGGCTGTTGCAGGAGCGCGAGTATTTCCCGCTGGGGTGCGACCTACCCAAGCGCCTCAAGGCGCGCATCATCGTGGCAACGCACCAGAACCTTTCCGCCAAGGAGGGAGAAGGGAAGTTCCGCCGCGACCTGTACTATCGCCTGCGCACGCACCGCGTCCAGATTCCCGCGCTCAGGGAGCGGCGCGGCGACATCCCGCTTCTTTTGGACCATTTCCTGGCCGAGGCCGCCGAGGCGCTGGGGAAGAAGAAGCCGACGCCCCCCAAGGGGCTGGCGCAGTTTCTCTCCACTTACAGCTTCCCGGGTAACGTCAGGGAACTGAAGGCGATGGTGTTCGACGCGGTCAGCGTGCACCGGGACCGGATGCTTTCCATGGACAGCTTCGTCAAGGCGGTCGAGTCCGCCCAGGCCGAGGCGGGCCCCTCCGCTGTGCCTCCCCCAAGAGAAAATCCATTCAGCGGCTTCGACGAGCTTCCCACCTTCAGCGATGCGGCTGCGTTCCTGGTCCAGGAGGCACTTGCCCGCGCCAACGGCAACCAGACCCTCGCCGCGCGGCTGCTGGGCATCTCCCAGCCCGCCCTGAGCAAACGGTTGAAGATGATGCACTCTTGAATCACAAGGGTGGCTTGCGGGAACGGTTGGCGACGCCGCGGCCGTCCCTCATGAAGAGGCATAACCTTCGGTTATAATGATAACCTCGCGTTATATCCGGACATAACTCTTTGAAAAGACATATATTTTGCCCTGCAGATATGAGATGCCATAGCCTCCGGTTATGGCATTTTTGTTTTTTGGTTGGTGCCTTTTAGGTGGTATTACTTGTAATTACAATGGTTTATATAAAATGTGGATCTTGGCATCATGCCTGCTCTACCACGGTTAGATAACGACGCGAGGGATCACCTCGCCAAAGCTAACCAGGAGCAGCATAGGAGGTTGTCATGGCAGCGATGTTCTGGATCCAATTCATACTCGTACTCGGCGCGGTGCTGATAGGTATCCGCAAAGGTGGCGTGGCGCTCGGCCTGATCGGCGGCCTCGGCGTTTCAGTGCTGGTGCTCGGTTTCCGCAGCGCCCCATCCGAGCCCCCCATCGCCGTCATGCTGATCATCCTCGCGGTGGTCACAGCGTCGGCAACCCTGCAGGTGGCGGGGGGACTCGATTACCTGGTGCAGTTGACCGAGAAGCTTTTGCGCGCCCATCCCAAGTACGTCACCATTCTGGCCCCGCTCTGTACCTTCTTCCTGACCGTCTGCTGCGGTACCGGGCATGCCGTGTACGCGCTGCTGCCGGTCATCTCCGACGTGGCCATCAAGACCAAGATCCGTCCGGAACGCCCGATGGCGATTTCCAGTGTCGCCTCCCAGATGGGGATCACGGCGAGCCCTGTTGCCGCCGCCGTTACCTTCTTCCTGGGCTTCGCCGCCAAGTCCGGTCACCCCGTCACCCTGATCGACATCATCTCGGTCACCATGCCTGCCGGCATCATCGGTGTCTTGGCCGCCGCAGCCTGGAGCTTCAACCGCGGTCTTGACCTCGACAAGGACACCGACTTCCAGGCCCGACTGCAGGATCCCGAATTCCGTAAGAATCTCGACGCGGACGTGACCACTCTGGACAAGAAAATCTCCACCGTCGCCAAGGTCTCCGTGGCGCTCTTCTTTGCCGGCGTCGGTACCATCATACTGATGGCAAGCTGCCCCTGGCTCCTCCCGCTGGCCGCCGACAAGAAGCCAGTCCCGATGACCACCGTGGTTCAGTTCATCATGCTCGCTTACGGTGCCTTCATTCTCTTCGCCGCCAAGGTCAAGGCAAAAGACATCGCCCACTCAAGCGTTTTTATCGCAGGCATGATCGCGGTCGTCTCCATCTTCGGCATCGCCTGGATGAGCGATACCTTCATCAGCGCCAACAAGAAGTACCTGATCGACAACATCGGCATCATGGTGAAGATGGCACCCTGGACCTTCGCCATCGCCACCTTCTGCATCTCCGCTTTCGTCAAGAGCCAGGCGGCGACTCTCGCCATCACGCTGCCGCTGGGCCTTGCCCTTGGTCTTCCCATCCCGCTGCTACTGGGACTGATGCCTGCCAGCTACGCTTACTTCTTCTTCGCCTTCTACCCGAGTGACCTGGCCGCCATCAACATGGACCGCACCGGCACCACCAGGATCGGCAAGTATCTCCTGAACCACAGCTTCATGATCCCGGGCCTGATCGGCGTCGGCGTCTCCACCGTGGTCGCCTACACCATCTCGCAGTTCATTCTCTAAAGGAATAACAGGGATAAAGGGGATAAAAGAGATAACGGCAAGATAAGATAGAAGCATGCAGCTGTTAAAGAAAAAGGGTCCTGGCGGAAATGCCGGGACCCTTTTCTTTTTGTTTAAGTCTTCCTCTCCCTCCGGGAGAGGGGATGGACTAGCGATGAGGGGGTTAAGCCAGCTCGAAGTTGTTCTGGTACGCGGCCAGCGTGTTGATCATGAGGGCGGCCACGGTCATGCGGCCGACGCCGCCGGGAACGGGGGTGATCCACTCACACTTGGGGGCGACGGCTTCGAAGGCGACATCACCGACCAGCTTGCCGTTCTCCAGGCGGTTGATGCCGACGTCGATGAGGGTGACGCCATCCCGCACCATATCGGGGGTGACGAAACCGGGGATACCGACGGCCACGATGACGATGTCGGCGCGGCGGGTTTCCTCGAGCAGCAGTTCCCGCGGAGTCTCGATATGGGTGAGGGTCACCGTGGCGTTGCCAATATCGAAGTCGTTGGAGAGCATGATGGAGATGGGCTTGCCCACGATGTTGGAGCGACCGATGACCACGCAGTGTTTGCCGGCTACCGGCACCTGGTAGAACTGCAGCAGCTTGCAGATGCCGTAGGCGGTTGCCGGGCGGAACGCCTTCTGTCCGAGGGCCATGCGCCCGAAGTTGGTGGGGTGGAAACCATCGATGTCCTTGTCAGGGGAGATGGCGTTGATGACGCGCTGGGCGTTGATCTGTTTGGGGAGCGGGAGCTGCACGATGACGCCGTCGGTGGAGTTGTCCTCATTGATTTCGGCGATCAGCGCCAGGAGTTCCTTCTCGCTGACCGACTCGGGGAGGCGGATCAGGTTGCTGTCGAAGCCCGAGAGCGAGCAGGTGGTGATTTTCGATTTGACGTAGGACTCGCTGGGGGCGTGGTTGCCGACCAGGATCACCGTCATGTGCGGTTTCCTGAGCCCCGCGTCCACGTGGCGTGCGACCTGCTTCGCGATGCCCGCGATCAGGCTGTCAGCGCACTTTTTGCCGTCTAAAAGATTCATGCTGTTTCCTCTGTCTGGAATTTTGCCTCGGCCAAGAGGGGGGAAGGGGCCGATCTAAGAGTAGTAGCACAAAAAAAGTCACGGCTCAACAGCTAGTTAGCGTGAATCGGTATACGTTAAGCGAACTTCAGTAGGGGACACGGTCCCTTGGGACCAAGGCCGGGTGAGAGGCGGCGCTGCAACCTCCGCCGCAGGGCTGACGGCCGTCGGTCGGGGAACTGGCAGATTATCCGTATACGGCATCTACGTCGCGTCTGTAGTGTAAACTGTCAGGACATCAGCAACTTATAACAGTAGTAATATTAATGAGTGTTAAATGTTAAACAGGAAGTATACCATTACTAAACTTTTTGTTGACAAACTTCGGGCAACGCAATACATTGCCAAAATACAAAAGGTTTACTGTTACTAAACCGGGGAGGGCACTTGAAAATCGGTGAGAGGTTGAAGAGGCTCAGGATGGCCAATTCGCTCACTCAAGAAGAGCTGGCCAGCCGCGCTGATCTGACCAAGGGCTTCATTTCGCAGCTGGAGAACGACGCGACCTCACCGTCCATCGCGACGCTGAAAGACATCGTCGACGTTCTCGGCATCAGCATGCAGGAGTTCTTCAGTGAAGAAGTCGACCAGGACATCGTCTTCGGAAAAGATGCCCGGGTGCAGGCGACCGACGATGGCGATACCGTCAAGGTGGAGCTCCTGGTGCCTGGCGCGCAGAACCGTGAGATGGACCCGGTGCTGGTGACACTCGATCCCGGCGGCGAGATGGACGAACAGCCCATCCACGAGGGCGAGGAATTCGGTTTCGTCATTTCCGGCAAGGTGCAGTTACGGTTGGACGACAAGCTATATACGGTGGACAAGGGGGAGTGCTTCTACTTCTCCTCGGACCGCAAGCATACAGTCAAAAATGTAGGAAAGAGCGCGGCGAAGCTGCTCTGGGTTGTGACACCCCCAACGTTTTACTATTGATAAGAAGGAGAGCTAGTCAAATGAGCAAAGTATTGATTATCGGGGCAGGCGGCGTAGGCGGGGTTGTTACCCATAAGTGTGCCCAGGCAACCGGCGTGATCACCGCCATTACCCTCGCTTCCCGCACCGAATCCAAGTGCCGCGCCATCGCGGACCAGATAGAGTTCCCGATCGGCACCGCGCAGGTGGATGCCGACAACGTGCCGGAGCTGATAGAGCTGATCAAGCGCGAGCAGCCCAAGCTGGTCATCAACGTGGCGCTGCCGTACCAGGACCTGACCATCATGGACGCCTGCCTGGCCACAGGCGTGGACTATCTCGATACCGCCAACTACGAGCCCCTTGATACCGCCAAATTCGAGTACAGCTGGCAGTGGGCCTACCAGGACCGCTTCAAAGAGAAGGGGCTGATGGCCCTGCTCGGTTCCGGCTTCGACCCGGGCGTCACCAACGTCTACACTGCACTTGCCGCCAAGAAGTACCTGGACGAAGTGCACGAGATCGACATCATCGACGCCAACGCGGGCAACCACGGTCAGCCCTTTGCCACCAACTTCAACCCAGAGATCAACATCCGCGAGGTGACCGCTCCCTGCCGTCACTGGGAGAACGGCGACTGGGTCGAGACCGCGCCCCTGTCCACCAAGCGCGTGTTCGACTTCCCGGATGCCATTGGCCCGATGAACATCTACCGCATGTACCACGAGGAGATGGAGTCGCTGGTGAAGCACATCCCGACCATCAAGAAGGCACAGTTCTGGATGACCTTCTCCGACAACTACCTGAAGCACCTTGAAGTGCTGCAGAACGTCGGCATGACCCGCATCGACGAGGTCGAGTTCAACGGCCAGAAGATCGTGCCGCTGCAGTTCCTGAAAGCGGTGCTGCCGGATCCGGGCAGCCTCGGGCCGCTCACCAAGGGGCGCACCTGCATCGGCGTCATTGCCCGCGGCATTAAGGACGGCAAGCGCAAGCAGGTCTACATCTACAACATCTGCGACCACGAGGCGTGCTACCGCGAAGTGAAGAGCCAGGCCATCAGCTACACCACCGGCGTTCCGGCCGTGGTTGGCGCCATCATGATGCTCACCGGCAAGTGGCGCAGCGAGGGCGTGTTCAACATGGAGCAGTTCGATCCGGAGCCGTTTATCGAGAAACTGGGCCCCATGGGCCTCCCGACCGTCGTTGTCGACGGTGGTGACTGGGCGGAACTGTAAGTGACCAAACTGCACGTAGAAGAAATGACGCGGATCGCTCCCTCGCCGGCCTTCGTGGTCGACCTGGGGCGGCTGCGCCACAATTTGGCGATACTCGACGAGGTGCAACAGCGCAGCGGCGCCAAGATCCTCCTGGCTCTGAAGGCGTTTTCCATGTGGAGCGTCTTCCCGATCATCGCGCAGACGCTGCACGGGATCTGCGCCAGCTCGCCGTGGGAGGCGCGTCTTGGTCGCGAGGAATTTGGCAAAGAGGTGCACAGCTTCTCAGCCGCATTCAAAGAAAGCGACGTGGCGGAGCTGCTCACCACCTCGAACCACTTGGTGTTCAACTCGTTCAACCAGCTGGAGCGCTTTCGCCCCATGTGGGAAAAGGAAGCCGGCCGCGTCTCAATTGGCCTGCGAGTCAACCCCGGGCACTCCGAGGGACACACGCCGATCTACGACCCGGCGGCGCCCAAGTCGCGCCTGGGCATCCTGCACTCCGAGTTCGAGGGTAAATCTCTCGCCGGCGTGGAAGGGCTCCATTTTCACACCCTGTGCGAGCAGCTCTTCGAGCCCCTGGAGCGCACCTCCAAGGTCTTCGAGGAGAAGTTCGGCGAGTTCCTGCCGCAGATGAAGTGGCTGAACCTGGGTGGGGGGCACCACATCACCCGCGAGGGGTACGACATCGACGCCCTGGTGGAACTGGTGCGCTACTACCGCGAGAAGTACGACCTCGAGGTCTACCTCGAGCCGGGCGAGGCCATCGCCATCGGCACCGGCATACTGGTCTCCGAAGTGCTGGACGTAGTGCACAACGAGGCGGATATCGCAATCCTGGACGTCTCGGCCACCTGCCATATGCCTGACATCCTGGAGATGCCCTACCGTCCAGAGATCCAGAACGGCTACCTGCCGGGAGAGAAGGGGCACGACTACCGCCTCGGCGGACCTTCGTGCCTGGCCGGCGACGTGATCGGCGATTGGTCCTTCGACCATGAACTGGTGCCGGGGGAGAAGCTTGCCTTCCTGGACATGTCGCACTACACCATGGTCAAGACGACCACGTTCAACGGCATCCAACTGCCGCATATTTGTACCTATGAGCCGCAAACCGGGGAACTGTGCGTTGTGCGCAGCTTCGGCTATGAAGATTTCAAGAACCGGCTGTCGTGATGACTGTCAACATTCCACTTTGCTGAACATGGTGAACTGAACATGGCTAAATGGACCATCAACGATTCCTCGAAGATCTACAACATCGACAACTGGGGCGCGGAACTCTTCTCGGTCAACAAGAAGGGTAACGTCTGCGTACATCCGACCCCCAATTCAAAATACTCAATCGATCTGAAGGTGCTGGTCGACGACCTGATCAAGAGAAAGATCAAGCCGCCGATCCTGCTGCGCTTCATGAACATCCTGGAGGGGCGTATCGCCTCCATCAGCCGCGTGTTCAAAAACGCTATTCACGACAACAACTACCCGGCCAAGTACCAGACCTTCTACCCGATCAAGGTCAATCAGCAGCGCCAGGTGGTTGAGGCGATCGCCAATTTCGGCAAGAAGTACAACATCGGCCTCGAGGTCGGCTCCAAGCCGGAACTGGTGGCGGCCATCTCTATGGTGACCGGGAGCAACCTTCCCATCATCTGCAACGGCTACAAGGACACTGAGTTCATCGAGACCGTGCTCTTCGCCACCCGCGTCGGCTATGACATCACCATCGTGGTGGAGAAACTGTTCGAGCTCGAGAAAATCGTCGAGGTCGCCAAAAAGACCGGGATCACGCCGAAACTGGGCATCCGCGTCAAGCTCTCCTCCAAGGGGATCGGCAAGTGGTCTACCTCCGGCGGCGAGGACGCCAAGTTCGGCCTGCGCATCTCGGAGATCATTGCAGCAATCGACATGCTGCGCGAAAACGGCATGCTGAACACCGTGAAACTGCTTCACTTCCATGTTGGCAGCCAGATCACCAAGATCGACAAAATCAAGAACGCCCTGATCGAGGGAACCAGGATCTACGCCGAGATGAGGAAACTCGGCGTCGACCTCGAGTTCCTAGATATCGGTGGCGGCCTCGGCGTCGACTACGACGGCTCCAAGTCGAGCTACTTCTCCAGCGTCAACTATTCGCTCGATGAGTACGCCAATGACGTCATCTACCAGGTTAAGAACATATGTGACGACGCCGGCGTGCCGTGCCCGAACATCATCTCCGAGTCCGGCCGCGCCACCGTCGCACACTACTCGGTGCTGATCACCGACGTGCTTAACAACAACACTCAGACGCTCATGCCGGACTTCGAGTTCATCCTGACCGAGACGGAGAAGCTTTCCCCGACAGTCAAGAAACTGGTCGACATCTACAAGAGCATCGACAAGCACTCCCTGCGCGAGGACTACCACGACACCATCCAGCTGATCCAGGAGTCGGTGAGCCTTTTCAACCTGGGCTATCTGAACATGGCCGAGCGCGCCAACGCGGAGTGGATCTACTCGAAGATCATCAGGAAGATCAACTCCATCGTGGAGAAGATGAAGCCGATCCCGGACGAGCTGCAGAACTTCCAGCTGAGCCTGAGGCAGACCTACTTCGCCAACTTCTCGCTGTTCCAGTCCATCCCGGACTCCTGGGCCATCGATCAGCTCTTCCCGATCGTCCCGATCCAGCGTCTGGACGAGAAACCGGACGTCCTAGCCTCCATCGCCGATATCACCTGTGACTCTGACGGCGAGATCACCAGCTTCGTTGGAGAAAATGGCAGGACCAAGGCGCTGCCGCTGCACAAGATCAAGGGTGACGAGCAGTACTACATTGGCTTCTTCCTGATCGGCGCCTACCAGGAGATCTTGGGCGACATGCACAACCTGTTCGGCGACACCAACGCCGTGCACATTACCTTCAACAAGAAGACCAACTACAAGATCGATACTGTCATCACCGGTGACGCCACCTGGGAGAGCCTGAAGTACGTGCAGTACGACGCCCAGGAGATCCTAAAGCGGGTCCGCAATAACCTGGAGAAGGACGTTTCTCTGCAGAAGGTGTCTATCGAGGAGAGCAGCCACTTCCTGGAACTCCTGGACAAAACGCTGCAGTCCTACACCTACCTGGGAGAATAGTTCAGCTTTTATTAAAGTCAGACGTCTCGTTGTCGATAATGTACAGGGGAAAGCCAATGGTTTTCCCCTGTTACTGTTTCAGGGACGGCGCATGTCCCGCCAGGCTTGGCAAAGCTGGCATAAGAAATGTCGTATCATTTGGACATTTTCAATAGCCTGTGCTAAGCTCTGGTGCCGATACGAGGCAGGTACCGTGTCGTTTCCGAAACAGATGGCGGCATCCATCTCAAGGTGTGGAGGACGTAATGCTGATTCAGGTGAGCTACGACGACAACAAGTTCGACTACGTCAAAGACTACATGCTGGATCAATTGATCCAGTCTGGCGCCATCTCCAGTTTCAAGCGGAGGTCCGGGTGGGTTCGCGTCGGCATCGATCCGGTGCGTAGTCAGCGTTGCTCGCCGTACTTCGGTGAGGAACGTAGGGGTGCCGCTGCTGCACTTGGCCTATTCGGCATAAAGGCCGCGGTCTCGCCTGCCCCGGTTCGACCGCTGTCTGACTGAAAATCGCCGTCTCCATACATCACGTCTTGCCCTACCTTTTCCCATCCGTTGACACGCTCGGTGACCGTCACCGGGCTCCGACCTGCGAAGCCTTTTTCTCATTATCGACAAACAGGACCAAAATGGTATTATTGTGATGTCGTATGACATCATTTTGTCGTTTGGTTGCACCAAGTGACACAGAGGAGGATGGCCATGTTTAGATTGACAGGGACTCGGGTCACCGGCTTGTTAACGGCAGCATTTCTTTTTGCAGCACCGGTACTTGCCTCGGCTGCCACCTGGCACATAGACTCCGACCACAGCAGCATAGGCTTCAAGGTGCGCCATTTGATGGTCTCCAACGTCAAGGGGGTATTCGGCAAGGTTTCCGGTGTGGTCAACATCGATGACAGCGACCTCAGTAGGTCTTCGGTGACGGCAACCATCGATACCACTTCCATCGATACCGGCGTCGCCAAGCGTGACGCACACCTGAAAAGTCAGGACTTCCTGGATGTCGCCAAGTACCCCACCATGACCTTTGTCTCCACCGGTGTCTCTAGGGGGAGCGGGGGGAACTTCAAGGTTATGGGCACCCTGACCCTGCACGGCGTGACCAGGCCGGTAGTCCTTGACGTGGAAGGACTCTCGCCTGAGATCAAGGACCCGATGGGCACCATGCGGCGCGGCGCCACGGCAAGCACCAGCATCAACAGGAAAGATTTTGGCCTTACCTGGAACAAGATGATGGAAGCGGGAGGAGTAGCCGTCGGTGACGAGGTCAAGATCAATATCGAGGTGGAAATGACCAAGGCCAAGTAAGCAGCAGAACCGATAGTGGTGGAACAGGGGGCGCCTCCGGCAGGAGGGGCCCCCTGTTCGTTTTAAGGTTGAACAGTGGCCGCATGCGGCGATTATACACCCCTGCGTTAGGAAATATTCCATGTGTTTTCAATGCGTTGTGGTAAAGCCATGGGGTGGTGGGGGGGGAGTGCGGAGCTGGGTGTATGAAAAAAACATACTACCCGCGCCGCTGCTGCTGTGCCCCGTGGTTGGTAATCATTTACAAAGTGACGTGATATCAAATACTTGGCACAAATGTAGGACTGGCTCAGTCTCTGGCACGGATGATGCTGTTCATGAAACCAGCAGGCTAACAACCGATCCTAAAAGGAGGATGTCATGAGAGCGAAAGCACCTATCACCTCGATCATCGCAACAGTCGCATCGGCAACGTCGGCTTTTGCCGCTAACGGTGCGCAGGCGGATGAGCCTGGCATCCTTGTCTGGGCTTTCATGGGCTTTGCCGCAGTCATCGTCGCGGGCCAGATGGTTCCTGCAGCCATGCTGGTTATCGGCGCGTTGAAGGCGCTGGTTGGCAAAACGGAGGCTGCCAAGATGAAGGCGTAACAAGGGTGTGGTAGTAGTCCGCTGTAAAAAGAAAAGCCGCTCTTCTGAGCGGCTTTTCTTTTTCTGGCTAGTCATGATCTACAGCTACTACCCTCTCCCTCCGGGAGAGGGTACCCGAAGGGCGGGTGAGGGTAAGGTTCTAGCGCTACTCCCCTCACCCTAGCCCTCTCCCAAAGGGAGAGGGGACTTGAGTACTAATCTTTTAGCCGTTCTGCAAGTAGTTCGGCCGTGTGCTTGACCCGCACCGCAGCTCCGTCTTGATCGAACCCGCCGCTGATCTGCAGCACGCATCCCGGGCAGTCCATCGCCACCAGTGGCGCCCCGGTCTCCTTGATGTTCTTCAGCTTCCTCTTCAGGATCGGCGCCGAGATCTCCGGCAGCTTCATGGAGTAGGATCCCCCCATGCCGCAGCACATGTCGCACTCGAACATCTCCTCGACCTGGTAGCCGGCTTGCTGCAGCAGTTCGCGCGGCTGTTCCGAAACCTTCAGCGTCCGCTTCAGATGACAGGAGTCGTGGTAGGTGATCTTGCCGAGCTCAGCCCCTTCCTGGAAACTCAGGCGTCCCTCGTCCACCAGGTGCTTGACCAGTGTGGCGAGATCAACGGTCTTTTCGGCCAGTTGTTTCGCCTTGTCCAGCCACTCGGTTCGCCCGACAGCCTCGAGGGTTTTGGCGAAATCATGGGCGAGCGCCACGGTACAGGTGGGGCAGGCGGAAACGACATATTGGGCGTCCTGTTCCAGGAGCGCCGTGATGTTATCAGCGGCGTTCTGGGCGGCGACCTCGTAGGCGCCACTGTAGAGCGCGGGTGCGCCGCAGCAGGTCTGCTCCTCCGGGAACACCACCTCGATCCCGGCCTTGTTAAGCAGCTTGACCAGTGCGACCCCGGTTTCCGGGTAGGCGAAGTCGATCAGGCAGCCGGCGTAGAAGACGGCCTTTTCTTTACCCTTGGGTTGCTGGATCCCCGCATAGAGGTCCCGGAACGGTTTCTCCGCTATGGCCGGAAGGCTGCGCCCGTCGGTGAGCTCGGACAGGAACAGCGGCAGGTGGCGGATGAATTTGCCGGAAGTGAAGGGCTTGCCGGCGACCGAGGCGGCGCGCAGCATGCCGTGGAAGAGCTTCCTGTTGTTGACCACGCTGAAGATCGCCTTCTGCACCAGGGGCTGTCCTTTTTCCAGCACCAGCCGCCGCCTGATCTCCATGATCATCTCCGGGATGTCCAGCTTGCCCGGGCAAACCTGGGTGCAGTTACCGCACTGGATACACAGTCCCTGGATCTCCTCGGACTTCTTCAGCTCGTCGAACCATGCGGTGAGGATGGTGCCGATGCCGCCGGTGTAGACCTTGCCGAAGACGTGCCCGCCTACCAGGCGGAAGATTGGACAGACGTTTAGGCAAGAGCCGCAGCGGATGCACTGCAGCGCCTGCTTGAACTTGGGGTCCTTGGCCATTTGCGTGCGCTGGTTGTCCATCAGGATGATGTGCAGCTCCTTGGTAGAGCCGTCATCGTTCTGAGTGGGCCCCGTGATGATGGAAACATAGCTAGTGAGGAGCTGTGCGGTGGCGCTTCTCGGCAGTGCGTCAAGGATCGGCACCACCGTCTCGAACTTCTCGACCAGCTTCTCGACGCCGATCAGTGCCACGTGGATGCGGGGCAGGGTGGTCACAAGGCGCGCGTTCCCCTCGTTGGTAACCAGGACGATAGAGCCGGTCTCGGCGACGGCGATGTTGCCGCCGGAGATGCCCATGTCGGCCTCCAGGAACTTCGGGCGCAGTTCATTTCTGGCCACCTTGACCAGGCGCGGGATGTCCGTGTCCAGCCGCTCGTTCACTTCCTTACTGAAGATGTCGGCGACTTCCTCCTTGGTCATATGGATGGCGGGCATCACCATGTGGGACGGGGTCTGCCCGGCGAGCTGGATGATCCACTCGCCCAGGTCGGTCTCGGCGACGGAAATGCCCTGCTCGACGAGGGCCTTGTTCAGGTGGATCTCCTCCGTGGCCATGGACTTCGATTTCACCACATTCTTAACGCCGTTGTCGCGCGCCACCTTGAGGATGTACTGTTTCACCTCTTCAGGGTCGCTGGTAAGGAAGACCTTGGCGCCGAGGGCCTCGGCGTTTTTGCGGAAGGTTTCCGCCACCTCGTCCAGATGGCAGGCCGCCGCCGACTTGGCCTCGGCGATGCGGCCGCGCAACTCCTCGAAGTCGATCCCCTCGTAGGCCTTAGTGCGATTCACTTTGTAAGCTTCCGAAAACTTCCCCAACGCGCCGGTGAGGTTGGCGTCGTTCAAAGCCCGCTTTATCGATGCCTTGAATTCCTGTTTCATTTCTTCTCACCTCCCAACTCGTCGACAAACAGAATTATTAGTCGCTCCGGCCCATGTACGCCAATAGTGAGAACGCGCTCGATATCCGCGGTACGGCTGGGGCCGGTGATGAAGGCTATGTAACGACTGTTTTTAGGATTGATGCGGGCGAAGAGGGCTGCCTTGTCAGCGACGATGTTGGCAGACGGGACCAGTGCGATGTGGATACCGGTCAGCGCGGAAGCCAAACGCTGGTCCGGCGCAGCCTGGTCCTGCACCAGGGAACCGGTGTCGGCCACGGCAAAGGACATGTCGCTGATGCCGACCTTTGCCTGTGCCGCACGCTCTCTGGTCACCTCGAAGCCCAGCCCGGGAATTCCTGCCAGCGACTCCTGGCCTGCCGCCTCCAGAAAAGGGCCCTTGGCCCAAACGGCATAGCTCCCCGCAGTGTCGGTAACTCCTTCCTGTTTTAAAAATGAGAGGACGAATTCGACCGCGTCGCTACAGGTGCCGACCCGGTGCACTTCCGCCCCGACCCCGACTGCCCTGGCCTTAAATTGCTCGTACATAGCTGTTCTTCCTCCATCGCTTTTGACATTACCCGCTTAACACCGCGTCGGTTTCGTGAGAGTGGGGCGTTTGATGAGGGTAAAGCTGTTTTAAATCCTTTGGAACCTGTTCGATTTTTCTGTCATACGTTCGTTCGGCGAAGCAGGTCTTAGGTATATAAGAAAAAAGATATTACCATATGGCCAAAATATCCTAGTCCAAAAAACCGCATCAGTAAAGCTATTTATATAGCGTATGCAAAATAACTTGACACTGTTCTGAAAAGGTGGTTAATTGGCCTTACCAAAATGTATAACTTGGTTTGATTGCCCTGTTCTCCGCAAGTCAGGTCGTGGGCGTCACCCAGTAGGGGCATTCCGAACGTATTCGATTTGAATTGAGATAGCCAATTTTGCCGCCCATACCAGCATCACGAACCAAAGGAGAACATCAGTCATGCCATGGATTCAGAGCTACACTCCCGTTGCGGGAAGCCTCGCGATGTCCGCGCTGGTTGCCGCCATCCCCCTCGTCGTCATCTTTGTCTGTCTGGCCGTCTTCAAGATGAAGGCTCACAAGGCCGGCCCGCTGGCGGTTGCCTCCGCCATTGCCATCGCCATCTTCGTATGGCAGATGCCGGCTAAGCTCGCCGGGCTTGCCACCCTGCACGGCGCCGCCTTTGGTCTCTTCCCCGTCTTCTACATCGTGGTGACCACCATTCTCCTCTACAACATCACGGTCAAGGGAGGGCAGTTCGAAGTGATCCGTGCCTCGCTGGCTGGGCTCACCGGTGACCGTCGCCTGCAGGCCCTGCTGATCGCCTTCTGTTTCGGCGCATTCATCGAAGGTGCCGCAGGCTTCGGCACTCCTGTCGCCATCGCCGGCGCCACGCTGGTCGGCCTGGGTTTCCGTCCCTTCTACGCGGCGGGTGTCTGTCTTATCGCCAACACCGCGCCGGTCGCCTTCGGCGCCATCGGCATCCCGGTGGTCGCACTGGCCGGCGTCATGGGGTACGACGATGCAGGTCTCATGAAGCTCTCCACCATGGTGGGGCGCCAGCTCCCCTTCATTTCCATCTTCATCCCGTTCTACGTCATCATGATCATGGCTGGTTGGAAGAAGACCATCGAGGTGCTGCCGGCCATCATCGTCTGCGGCGTCACCTTCGCCTTCGCACAGTGGGGCACCGCGAGCTACCTCGGTCCCTACCTCCCCGACGTCACCGCATCGCTGTTGACCCTGGCCGCCCTGGTCATCCTGCTCAAGTTCTGGCAGCCCGCCACCGTTTGGACCTTCGATCACGAGCCGGAGTTCAGCGGCAAGGAAAGCCATGACTACACCGGCGCTGAGGTGTTCCGCGCTTGGGCTCCCTACCTGGTGCTCACCATCATGGTGCTGGTCTGGGGCATCCCGTCGGTGAAGACCTCCCTGGACAAGAGCAAGGTCGTCATCCCGGTCGCCGGCCTGGACAACGCCATTGTTAAGAAAGTCACCAAGCCGGAGGACGGCATCAAGAAGGTCGCAGCAGTTAAGGCGGAAGCCGCCAAGCAGGCCGCGCTCCTCTCCCCGGCTGATGCCAAGCAGGCAGCCCTGGCCGTCGGTCTGACCGAACTGCAGGCGCTCGAGGACAAGGTGCTGGCAGTTGAGCAGAGTCTCCCCGCCGGCAAGGCTGTCGTCACCGCCGAGCGACTGGCTGCCTATGACGCGGTCGAGAAGAAGCAGAAGGACCTGCAGAAAATCCAGAAAGATTTGGTCGAGGCCAAGACAGTTGATAAGGCGCAGTTCAAGGCGCTGGACAAGGCCGTCACCGATCAGCTCCCGGCCAAGGTTGCCGCCAAGTTCACCTTCAACTTCATGTCCGCGGCCGGCACCGCCATCCTGATCGCGGCCATCATCTCGGCCCTCATCTGCGGCGTCGGCGTCGGCTCTTTCATCCAGGTGTTGGGCAAGACCCTGTACGACATGCGCTGGCCGGCGGTCACCGTCGCCTCGGTGGTCGGTCTCGCCTTCGTCATGAATGCTTCGGGCATGACCACCAGCATGGGCATGTCCTTCACCAAGGCGGGCGCGATGTTCCCGTTCCTCTCCCCGTTCCTGGGCATGCTCGGCGTGTTCCTGACCGGCTCGGATACCTCCAGCAACGTCCTCTTCGGTGGCCTGCAGAAGGTGACCGCGGAGCAGCTGGGTATGAACCCGCTCCTGACCGGCGCGGCCAACACCAGCGGTGGTGTCATGGGCAAGATGATCTCCCCGCAGTCCATCGCCGTCGCCTGCGCAGCCACTGGCCTCGTCGGCGAAGAGGGGAACCTGTTCCGCTTCACCCTGAAGCACGCCCTGTTCCTGACCACGGTCATGGGCATCATCGTCGCGCTGCAGGCATATGTCTTCCCCTGGATGATCCCCTGATAGACGGCAGTCACACCCCGGGAGGCCACACCTCCCGGGGAATTTCCGGCGCCCGTGTGGGCGGCGGGAAGCGTCACCGGTCACCGCTCGCACAACGACCAGTCTGATACTGCGGCGCCGGGACCACTCTAAACGACTAAGGGCATCATGGCATGGCGACTAACCTCATCAAGATAACTTGGCAGACCGCGCTCCTGTGGCTGGTGTTCCGCCTGGGGGTGTACCTGGTCGGCGCGCTTCATCTCTCTCTTCCCGGCAACGTGGCCGGAATGCTGCTCATGTTCGCCCTGCTGGTAAGTGGCGTAGTCAAGCCAACCTGGATCGAGGCCGGCAGCGGCTTTCTCCTCAAGCACTTCGCTTTCTTCTTTATTCCGATCTCGGTGGGGCTCATGTCCTTCGGTCCTCTGATGCGCCGCAGTGGCCTGGCACTGCTGGTCATCCTGCTGCTGAGTGCGCTTGCCGGGGCGGCGGTGACCGGAGTTTCCGTACAGCTTTTGCAGCGCAGGAGGGATCCGTGAACCCGCTGATCTTCACCTCGCTGGTGCTGCTCACCGTGGGTGTCTATTTGGCCACCCGCTGGCTCTTCCTCACCTACCGCCACCCGCTGTTGAACCCGGTCTTTCTCAGCACTGTAGCCATCATCGCGCTGCTGCAGGCGACCGGGCTCACGCTGGAGGATTACCGCCCCGCGAAGGACGTGATGACCTTCCTGCTGGGACCGGCCACCGTGGCGCTGGCGCTGCCGCTGTATCACAACCGGCTCGTGCTGCGCAGACACGCGCTTCCGGTTTTCTCCGGCGTCGCCGCCGGCTCCCTGACCACCATGGCCGCGGCACTCGTGGCCGGACGGTTGCTGCGCCTGGATGACGGCGTGCTTCTCTCCTTGGGGCCGAAATCGGTGACAGTCCCCATCGCGGTGGAGATCTCCCGGTTGACCGGGGGCGACGCGAGTCTCACCGCCGCCTTCGTAGTCGCCACCGGGATGATCGGCTCCGTCGCTGGCCCCACGCTGCTCACCCTGTGCCGGGTGCAGAGCCCGGTCGCCCGCGGGCTCGCCCTGGGCACCGTCTCGCACGGGCAGGGTACCGCCGTGGCGCTACTGGAAAACGAGACCGCCGGTGCCATGGGCGGTGTGGCCATGGCCATTGCGGCGGTTTTCACCGCGCTGGTGGCTCCTTACTATTTGCCTCTTTTTCTGCGCTAGCAGCGACAGCGGCTAACGGTTCAACCTCACACGAATGAAAGGAACTAACGCCATGGAAGATAGCTTCATAAAAGCCCTCAGCAACATCGTGGGGGAGCAGTACACCCTTTCTGATCCCGAATCACTGGCCTGCTACGGCTACGACTCGACCCCCGAATTGCAAAGCCGCCCGGGCGCGGTGGTGCTCCCCGGCACTGCAGAGGAGATCTCCAAGGTGCTGGCGCTCTGCAACGGCACCGGCGTCCGCGTCACCCCGCGCGGCTCAGGCACCAACCTCTCCGGCGGCTCCATCTCCTTCGATGCCGGCGTCGTCTTGCAGACCAGCAGGATGAACCGGATCGTCGAGATCGATGAGGAGAACCTGACCGCGACGGTCGAGACCGGCGTCATAACCTCGACCCTGCATCGCGAGGTAGAGGCCAAAGGTCTGTTCTATCCGCCCGACCCGGGCAGCATGAACATCTCCACCATGGGGGGGAACGTGGCCGAAAACTCCGGCGGCCTGAGGGGACTTAAGTACGGCGTCACCGATGACTACGTCATGGGCCTGAAGACTATCCTCCCGGACGGCGAGGTGCTGAAGACCGGCGGCAAGGTGGTGAAGGACGTGGCCGGTTACAACCTGAACCAGCTCCTGGTCTCCTCGGAAGGGACGCTCGGCGTTTTCACCGAGGTGACTGTGAAGCTCATCCCCAAGCCGCAGGCCAAGAAGACCATGCTGGTGCATTTCCCGCAGCTCGAGCAGGCCGCACTCACCGTGTCGCACATCATCGCCGCGCGCATCATCCCGGCGACGCTGGAGTTTTTGGATCGCACCACCATCAAGTGTGTCGAGGACTATGCCCACGTGGGGCTGCCGCTGGACGTTGACGCCGTGCTTCTCATCGAGGTGGACGGTCACCCCGCCCAGGTGGAGGAGGACGCCGCCGGCATCCGTGACATCTGCGAGCGGCACCACTGCTCCTTCTTCCAGACTGCGGCCAGCACCGAGGAGGCCCTGAAGCTCGCCACCGCTCGCCGCGTGGCACTCTCCGCCCTGGCCAGGGTCCGCCCCACCACCATCCTCGAGGACGCCACGGTACCGAGAAGCTGCATCGCCCCGATGGTGAAGCTGATACAGGACACCGCCAAGAAGTACGACCTGCTGATCGGCACCTTCGGGCACGCCGGCGACGGCAACCTGCACCCGACCTGCCTCACCGACGAAAGAAACCCCGATGAGATCAAGCGGGCGCACCAGGCTTTCGGCGAGATATTCGACGCGACCATCGCCATGGGGGGGACTATCACAGGCGAGCACGGTGTCGGCGTGGCCAAAAAGAAGTACCTTCCCAAGCTGGTAGGGGAGTCGGGGCTGCGCGTCATGCGCGGTATCAAGGGCGCCTTCGACCCCAGGGGGACCCTGAACCCGGGCAAGATCTTCTAGGCGGGCGCCGGCTCCGCCGGCCCTGCAGGACCAGTTAGACCGTCCGACCGATCGGAAAAGAAAGAGGGCATCATGGAATATGTAAAACTCATCAACTGCATGCGCTGCGGCATGTGCCTGCCGCACTGCCCGACCTACAAGGAAACCTTCCTGGAAACCGCATCGCCGCGCGGCCGCGTGGCACTGGTGCGCAAATTCCAGGAGGGGGAGCTGGTAGAAAGCGAGAAGTTCCTGGAATACGTCTCCCTCTGCCTGGACTGCCAGGCATGCGCCTCCGCCTGCCCCTGCGGCGTCAACGCTGGTGAGCTGGTAGCCGAGTTCCGCTGCGAGAGAAAGCAGGAACAGGGACTCTCCACCATGGAGGACCTGATCCTCAGAAAGCTGGTGCCGCACCCCGACCGCCTTGAGGCAGCCACTGCACCGCTTCGCCTCTACCAGCGCACCGGTCTGCAGAAGGTGGTGCGCTCGCTGGGGCTCCTGAAAGTCTTTCCGTCGGCACTGGGGAGGATGGAGGGGCTGCTGCCGAAACTCCCCGCGGCCCCGCTGCGCCAGACCATCAGCGAGGTTACCCCGGCGGTCGGCGAGCAGAAGGGGACGGTCGGCTTCTTCCTGGGGTGCGTCATGAGCCTCATCTTCAGCGAAGCGAGCCTCGCTACGGTGGAACTTCTCTCCACCCTGGGCTACAAGGTGGTCACCCCGAAGGACCAGAAGTGCTGCGGTGCCCCCAACATGCTGGGACACGACATCGATGGCCTCAAGGACGCGGCCCGCTTCAACACCGACTTGTTCCAGTCGCAGGAGCTCGACTTCGTGGTGACCGACTGCGGAGGCTGCGGCGCCGAGTTAAAAAAGTACGGCCACCACCTGGATGGCGAAGCTGCCGCTACCGCCTTTAGCACCAAGGTTCGGGACATCTCGGAGATATTGGCCACCGAGGCGGCGACGTTGAAAGATAAGCTCAAGCCCCTGCCGATCAAGGTGACCTACCACGACCCTTGCCACATCGCCCACTGCCAGGGTATCCGCAGCCAGCCCCGCGCCCTGATCAACCTGATTCCGGGCATCGACTTCCGCGAACTTCCCGAGGCGGATGCCTGCTGCGGTTCGGCCGGCACCTACAACATTGAGAAACCGGAAATGTCGGACCGGGTACTGTCGCGCAAGGTGCAGAACGTTCAGAAGACTGGCGCCGATTACCTGGTCACCAGCAACCCCGGTTGCCTATTGCAGTTGAAAAAGGCGCTCGCCGAGGCTACGCCGCCGGTCAAGGTGATCCACCTGACCGAGCTGCTGCAGATGAGTCTCAATGCCTGAACGGGAGCGGTGCGGCAGGTCTAAATGAGGGTGACGCATGCGTCAAATTGACGCAGTCAGCGCGGCCAGATTCTAAAAATTTTGTTGCCTTAGCCACTCTAATGTAGTATCGGTGCCTCATGAAATTTACGCCGATTAAACCGAAAAAGGTATCGACGCAGATCGCCGAACAGATCCGCAGTTCGATTTTGGCGGGTGAATTCAACCCCGGCGAAAAGCTCCCCCCCGAGCGCGAATTGGCCGAGCTGTTCGGCGTTTCCCGCCCCTCGGTGCGCGAAGCGCTCAACATCCTCACCTCGTCGGGGCTGGTAGAAACCTACCAGGGGGGAGGGACGCTGGTCCGCTCCCTGGTCGAGAACTCTGCGGCCATGCCGCTCACGGAGCTGATCCGCATCGACGGCGACCGCGCCCTCGACGTGATCGAGGTGCGCAAGGGGATGGAGTCCTGGACCGCCTGGTACGCGGCGACCCGGGCGCTTCCCGAGGACATCCGGCGCCTCGAGGCTGTCATCGAAGGGATGAAGAAGAACCTCGAGGAGCTCCAGCACTCCGAGGACTTCGACGCCCACTTCCACATGCTGGTGGCCCGCGCCACCCACAACGTGGTCTGGTCGCATATGATGCAGAGCATCTTCGAGGCGATGCAGGAGTTCCAGCGCGACGTCTGGCGCGCCGTCTACCTCACCGAGGAGGACCAGCGACTGCTTTTCAATCACCACCTGAAGATCTACGAGATGATCCGCGACCGCAACCCGGACGGCGCCCGCGAAGCCATGCTGGAGCACCTCGATTTCGCGCAGAAACGCTGCTCCGCCTACGTCTCCATGCGCGGATCCGAATAACATCCCCAGCCAGGGGAGCCCAGGGCCCGGTAGATCACTCTGCCGGGCCTTTTTTGCCTCCGCTGTTCGCTGCTGCTGCACCGGCCCCGGCAGACGGAACGCCGCCCGATCCCCGCGCGGGGGTGCTTTTTGGTTGAAGCAAAAATTGTTTTTGGTTATAGTTACGCGATTTATTTCCCTGCAGATAAAACCAAGGAGGGTTTACATGATAGATTTTCTGGGCGATTGGAAGAGAACCAGTTATTGCGGCGAGTTGCGGGCCGAGCACATCGGTCAGGACGTGGTCCTGATGGGATGGGTAGCCAAGCGGCGCGACCACGGCGGGCTCATCTTCGTTGACCTGCGCGACCGCGACGGCGTTGCCCAGGTGGTCTTCGACCCGGAAAGAAACGCCGACGCCCACGCCAAAGCCGAGACCGCCCGCAACGAATTCGTGCTTGCCATCAAGGGAACCGTGGCGGCGCGTCCGGAAGGGACCGTCAACCCGAAGATGAAGACCGGCGAGGTCGAGGTGCTGGTCAAGGAGTGCAAGCTCCTGAACCCATCCAAGGCACTCCCTTTCACCCTGGACGGCTTCGTCGACGTCAACGAAAACATCCGTCTCAAGTACCGCTACCTTGACCTCAGGACCGGGCAGCTGCAGCAGAACCTGATCCTGCGCTCGAAAGTGGCCCAGCTTACCCGCTCCTACCTAACCGACAACGGCTTCCTCGAGCTGGAGACCCCGTTCCTGACCAAATCCACCCCCGAAGGCGCCCGCGACTTCCTGGTCCCGTCGCGCATTAACAAGGGTGAGTTCTACGCACTGCCGCAGTCCCCGCAGCTCTTCAAGCAGATCCTCATGGTCTCGGGCTTTGACCGTTACTTCCAGATCGTGCGCTGCTTCCGCGACGAGGACCTGCGCGCCGACCGCCAGCCCGAGTTCACCCAGATCGACTGCGAGATGTCCTTCATCGACCGCGAGGATATCATCACGGTCATGGAAGGCCTTATGGCCCGCATCTTCTCGGAAGCAGGCGGCGTGAAGGTCGAGCTCCCGATCCAGAGGATGACCTACCAGGAGGCGATCCGCCGCTTCGGCGTGGACAACCCGGACCTGCGTTTCGGCCTCGAACTGGTGGAGCTCTCCGACATCGTCAAGAACTCCGGCTTCAAGGTCTTCGCCGACGTGGTCAACGGCGGCGGTATCGTCAAAGGTATCAACGTCAAGGGCGCCGGTGCCATGAGCCGTAAGGAGATCGACGATCTCACCGAGTTCGCCAAGATCTACGGCGCCAAGGGCCTCGCCTACGTGAAGATGACCGCGGAAGGGTGGCAGTCCCCGATCGCCAAGTTCTTCACCCCGGAAGAGATAGCCACCATGGACAAGGCCTTCGACGCCAAGGAAGGGGACCTGCTCCTGTTCGTGGCCGACAAGCCCAAGGTCGTCAACGACTCGCTTGGCAAGCTCAGGAACCACCTGGCTGCCAAGATGGGGCTCACCGACCCGAACGTGTTCCGTTTCGTCTGGATCACTGACTTCCCGCTGCTCGAGTGGGACGAAGAGGAGAAGCGCTGGGCCGCGGTGCACCATCCGTTCACCGCGCCGATGGACGAGGACCTGCAGTACGTGGAGAGCGACCCCGGCCGTTGCCGCGCCAAGGCCTACGACTTGGTCCTTAATGGCAACGAGATAGGCGGCGGCTCCATCAGGATCCACCAGGAAGAGGTGCAGTCCCTCATGTTCAAGATGCTGGGGCTCTCCGAGGAAAGTGCGCGCGGCAAGTTCGGCTTCCTTCTGGACGCCCTCGAGTACGGCACCCCGCCGCACGGTGGCATCGCCTTCGGCCTGGACCGCCTCATGATGCTGATCACCGGATCCGACTCCATCCGCGACGTCATCGCCTTCCCTAAAACCCAGAAGGGTGCCTGCCTCATGTCCGAGGCGCCCTCGGGCGTCGACACCCTGCAGCTGCGCGACCTGGGCATCCGTCTTGCCACCAAGCAGTAGGAGTCCGCACTTTTGAGGCTTTTTGCCCGTTTCATTACCTTGCTGCTCCTCGTAACCGCGGCGGCCTGCGCAACGCAGCCGCCGCGGTTTCGCGATGAGGCTGCGGCCAAGCTGGACCAGCTGAAGCTCGAAGGCGGGGAGCGGCTGCGCCCGGCCGAGTACGCGAGCGTGCTGCAGGCGTTCCTCAAGGGGGACGCCTACCTCATGGAGAGTGAGCAGGAGGAAGCTGACCGCTACTTCCAGATGACCATCCTCAAGGGGGATCTCCTGGCACAGGAGGTGGCCGCGGAAAAAGCGCGCCGCTTGGCGGAGGCCGCGCGTCTGGCCGAAGAGCGCAGGCAGGCCGAGCTGGTACGGCTGGCCCGCCTGGAGGAGGAGCGCCTGGCCAAGGCGTTGGCCGCCGAAAAGGCGCAGCGGGAAGCTATCGAGGCGGAGCGGCGCAAGGCGCGTCCGGTGGTGAAAGAGCCGGTTCTGGTCGCCTCCTGGACCGTGCGCAGGGGCGAATCCTTGCCGCTGATCGCCTCGCGGGCCGAGGTCTACGGTGACCGCAACCTCTGGCCCCTGATCTACCGGGCCAACCGGGACCAGATCCGCGATCCCAAACATATCTGGCCGGGGCAGGTGCTGCGCGTGCCCCGAAATGCCGGGCGCGATGATTACGCCGAGGCCCGCCATTACGCCCAAGACCACCCGCTGCACTGAATTTCCTTTTTCGTTAGACACTATTTTTGAACGGTATTTTGTCGATACCTCGCCGGCACCATGCATCGCTGGTGAGGAGGTGGAGGGGCGCTGCTCGGGCATGGTTGCCGCTGTACCTGTCCCACCGGGTGCGGCTCCAGTCCTTTTTGTCAATGCTTCCACGCCACTGCGCGTTTTACCGCGATTTTTTCATGCCCTGGCCTAGCACACTCCTCGCCGGCGCCCCCTTACCTACCCCTTCTTACCCCATTTGAATCCTCATCAAATTCGCCCAGATTTTCCCTTGACAGTGAAAAACGTTTTGTATACTGTATACAAAATTTGAAATCCCAGCTTATCCTGCTAACATCCCATAATCCTTTATATATTTCGAGAGTCGCCACAATGGCCCCTCGCGTGGGGTAGGTGGCAGGTTGTTGACGGACTCCCGCAGGCTAATAAAACACCATGTCGGGTGATGGCGGCGTAGCCATTTCCCATCATTTTGTATTTGAGCTTCGTACAAAACCCAAGGAGAGATCATGACAACACAGACTAAGATCGTTTGGACCAAGATCGACGAGGCCCCCGCACTGGCAACCTACTCCCTGCTCCCCATCGTCAACGCCTTCACCAAGGCAGCCGGCGTCGAGGTCGAGACCAGGGACATCTCCCTGGCTGGCAGGATCATCGCGAACTTCCCGGAGAACCTGACCCCGGAGCAGAAGATCGCGGACGAACTGGCTTACCTGGGCGAACTGACCCAGAAGCTGGAAGCCAACATCATCAAGCTCCCCAACGTCTCCGCCTCCATTCCGCAGCTCAAAGCGGCCATCGCCGAACTGCAGAGCCAGGGGTACAACATCCCCAACTACCCGGAAGAGCCCAAGACCGATGAGGAGAAAGCGCTGCACGCGCGTTTCGCCAAGGTGCTCGGTTCCGCCGTCAACCCGGTGCTGCGTGAAGGCAACTCCGACCGTCGCGTCGCCAAGGCCGTTAAAGAGTACGCCAAGAAGCACCCGCACAAGATGGGCGCCTGGGCTTCCGACTCCAAGAGCCACGTTTCCAACATGAGCGCGGGCGATTTCTACCACTCCGAGAAGTCGGTGACCCTCAAAGAGGCCACCACCGCCAAGATCGAGTTCGTGGACAACCTGGGCAACGTCACCGTGCTCAAGGAGAAGCTCCCGCTGCAGGCTGGCGAGGTGCTGGACGGATCCTTCATGAACGTCCGCGCGCTGCGTAAGTTCATCCAGGAGCAGATCGACGACGCCAAGGCCAAGGGGATCCTCTTCTCCGTGCACCTGAAGGCGACCATGATGAAGATCTCCGACCCGGTCATCTTCGGTCACTTCGTCTCCGTCTACTTCAAGGACGTCTTCGAGAAGCACGAGGCGACCTTCAAGGAAATCGGCGTCAACGCCGACCTCGGTCTGGGCGACCTCTACAAGAAGCTCGACAAACTGCCGGCAGGCAAGAAGGCCGAGATCGAGGCCGACATCCAGGCCACCTACGCCAAGCAGCCGCCGCTGGCTATGGTTGACTCCGACAAAGGGATCACCAACCTCCACGCCTCCAACGACATCATTATCGACGCCTCCATGCCGGTCGTGATCCGCGACTCCGGCAAGATGTGGGGCCCGGACGGCAAACTCGCCGACACCAAGTGCGTCATTCCTGACACCTGCTACTCCGAGTGGTACCAGGAGTGCATCGACTTCTGCAAGAAAAACGGCCAGTTCGACCCGACCACCATGGGCGCTACCTCTAACGTCGGCCTCATGGCACAGAAGGCGGAGGAGTACGGCTCCCACGACAAGACCTTCGTGGCTCCGCTTAACGGCACCATGCGCGTCGTCAACGCCGCCGGCGAAGTGCTGATCCAGCACCAGGTCGAGCAGGGCGACATCTGGCGCGGCTGCCAGGCGAAGGATCTCCCGATCCGCGACTGGGTCAAACTCGCCGTAAGCCGTGCCCGCGCCACCGGCGCTCCGGCCGTGTTCTGGCTCGACAAGAACCGCGCCCACGACGCCCAGATGATCGAGAAGGTGAATGCTTACCTGAAGGACCACGACACCACCGGTCTTGAGCTCCACATCATGTCCCCGGTTGAGGCGATGAAATTCACCCTGCCCAGGGCCAAGGCTGGCAAAGACACCATCACCGTGACCGGCAACGCCCTCAGGGATTACCTCACCGACCTGTTCCCGATCCTCGAGCTCGGCACCTCTGCGAAGATGCTCTCCATCGTTCCGCTGCTCGCGGGCGGCGGCCTCTTCGAAACCGGTGCGGGCGGCTCCGCTCCGAAGCACGTACAGCAGTTCCAGCAGGAAGGCTACCTGCGCTGGGATTCCCTGGGCGAGTTCCTGGCCCTGGCCGTTTCCCTCGAGCACCTGGCAGCCACCTTCAAAAACGACAAGGCAGCGCTCCTCGCCGAGACCCTCGACGCCGCCAACACCAAGTTCCTGGACCAGAACAAGAACCCGGCTCGTAAGGTTGGCCAGATCGACAACCGCGGTAGCCACTTCTACCTGGCCATGTACTGGGCTGAGGCGATTGCCGCCCAGACCAAGGACGCCGACCTCGCCGCCAAGTTCGCCAAGGTCGCGAAGGCGTTGCAGGAAAACGAAGAGAAGATCAACGCCGAACTCATCGGCGCACAGGGCAAGCCGGTCGACATGGGCGGCTACTACCACCCGAACGATGCCAAGACCGAAGCCGCTATGCGTCCGAGCGCAACCCTGAACGCGATTATTGACTCTATCGTCTAAGAAGCGTAAACAGTAGTTTTCCGTGTACGACAGACATCTCATTCAATTAACGGAGGAACAAAACATGGCACGTAAGAAAATCGCACTTATCGGTGGTGGTCAGATTGGCGGCGTACTTGCTCAGCTTGCAGCTCTGCGCGAACTGGGTGACGTGGTAATGTTCGACATCGTTGAAGGCCTGCCGCAGGGCAAGATGCTCGACATCGCAGAAGTCGGTTCGGTTGACGGCTTTGACTGCTGCCTCAAGGGCACCAACAGCTACGAGGACATCCAGGGCGCCGACGTCGTCATCGTCACCGCAGGTCTGCCCCGCAAACCGGGCATGAGCCGCGACGACCTGATCGAGGTCAACTCCAAGATCATGACCTCCGTCGCGGAAGGTATCAAAGCCCACGCACCGAACTCCTTCGTCATCGTCATCTCCAACCCGCTCGACGCGATGGTGACCCTGTGCCAGAAGATCACCGGCTTCCCCTACAACCGCGTCATCGGTCAGGCCGGCGTACTCGACTCCGCACGCTTCAAGACCTTCATCGCTTGGGAACTGGGTGTTTCCGTGAAAGACGTGAACGCGATGACCCTGGGCGGCCACGGCGACGACATGGTGCCGCTGGTGCGCTACGCCTCCGTGAACGGCATCCCGGTCATGGAACTGCTCGAGAAGAAGTACAAGGACAAGGCCAAGGCCAAAGAAGTCATGGACGCCATGGTCAAGAGGACCCGCGGTGCAGGCGGCGAGGTTGTCGCACTGCTGAAAACCGGTTCCGCATTCTACTCCCCGGCTTCCTCCGCCATCTGCATGGCTGAGTCCATCCTGAAAGACCAGAAGCGCGTCCTCCCGACCTGCGCCTACCTGAACGGCGAGTTCGGCGTGAAAGGATTCTACGTCGGCGTTCCCTGCGTCCTGGGCGAGAACGGCGTCGAGGCGATCCTCGAGTTCGAACTGGATGCCGAAGAGCAGGCCATGATGGACAAGTCGGTTGCCGCCGTTAAGGAACTCGTTGGTTCCATGAAGTAAGAGGCAGCTTACGTGGTACTACAGGGGGTAGGGAGGTTTCCCCTCTCTACCCCCTTTTTACAAAAAACATACCGTTTGGGCCAAAATCCGAGCACTTGCATTTTGTAAACACTATGTGTTATAACCCCACAATTTGCACAGCCTGCGAGGGCAATTTGTCAAAGGAGCTACGTTGATGGAGAAAACACCGGCGAACATCGAGATCATCGAGAAGTACTGCAAGGGGTGCCACATCTGTGTGGAATTCTGCCCCACCAAGGTCTTGGAAATGAAGGGCTTTGTGGCAAGCGTCAAGAACCTTGAGGCCTGCATCAAGTGCATGCAGTGCGAGCTGAGATGCCCTGATTTTGCAATCAAAGTATCGTAAACAATCTTAGGAGGTATGAAAGTGGCTAAAAAAGTTGCATTCCTTCAGGGGAACGAAGCTGCCGCACAGGGGGCACTCTACGCCGGGTGCACGTTCTTCGGCGGTTATCCGATTACACCCTCTACCGAGGTGGCAGAGGTTATGTCTGTCGAGCTTCCGAAGATCGGCGGTAAATTCATCCAGATGGAAGATGAGATCGGTGCCATGGCTTCCGTCATCGGCGCTTCCTTGACCGGCGCTAAAGTACTGACCGCGACCTCCGGCCCGGGCCTTTCGCTCAAGCAGGAGCTGATCGGCTACGCCTGCATCGCTGAGACCCCGTGCGTCATCGTCAACGTCATGAGGGGCGGCCCGTCCACCGGTATGCCGACCGGCCCTTCCCAGTCCGACGTCATGTGCGCCAAGTGGGGCACCCACGGTGACCACCCGGCCATCTGCCTCACCCCGGCTTCCGTGCAGGAACTCTTCGAAGAGACCGTGCGCGCCTTCAACCTGGCCGAGAAATATCGCACCCCGGTTATGGTTATGCCGGACGAGATCGTGGCCCACATGCGTGAGCGCATCGTGTTCCCGGAGCCGGGCGAACTGGAAGTCATCAACAGGACCGCTCCGAGCGTTTCGCCTGCCGAGTACAAGCCGTACGACACCAGCTTCGGCGACGTACCGCCGCTGGCAGCTTTCGGCAGCGAGTACCGCTTCCACGTGACCGGCCTCAACAAGGGCCAGGACGGCTTCCCGACCACCAAGGCTGCCTGGGTGCAGGCCGAGGAAGAGCGCCAGGTGCGCAAGGTCGACGCCAACATCGACGACATCGTCCAGTTTGAAGAGTACGAACTTGCCGACGCCGAAGTCGCCATCGTTGCCTACGGCTCCACCTCCCGCTCCGCCCGTTTCGCAGTGAACGAGGCCAGGAAGCAGGGGATCAAGGCCGGCCTGTTCAGGATCAAGACCTTCTGGCCGTTCCCGGAGAAGCAGATCGCGGCTCTTGCCGGCAAGGTGAAGGCGTTCATCACCCCGGAGATGAACCTCGGTATGTGCACCGGCGAAGTGAAGCGCTGCACTGAAGGCAAGGCGGCGGTCCACGGCATCTTCCGCGTTGACGGCGAGCCGATCAACCCGGGGCAGATCCTCGAAAAGATCAAGGAGGTTAAGTAACATGTCTTTTGATTACGATAAGTACATCCGTCCCGGCAAGCTGCCGCACATCTGGTGCCCGGGCTGCGGTCACGGCATTGTCATGAAAGGCCTGATCCGCGCAATCGACACCCTTGGTCTTCAGAAGAACAACACTGCCATCGTTTCCGGCATCGGCTGCGCATCACGTCTCCCCGGCTACATGGACTTCTGCACCTTGCACACCGCGCATGGCCGCGCCGCCGCTTTCGCAACCGGCGTCAAGATGGCCAAGCCGGAGATGAACGTCATCCTGGTGGGCGGCGACGGCGACGGTACCGCGATCGGCGGCAACCACTTCATCCACGCCTGCCGTCGTAACATCGACATGACCTACATCATCATGAACAACAACATCTACGGCATGACCGGCGGCCAGTTCTCCCCCTGCACCCCGACCGGCGCCAAGGCGTCCACCACCGTGTACGGCAACCCCGACCCGGCGTTCGACGTCGCCAAGCTGGCCATCGGCGCGGGCGCTACCTTTGTCGCCCGTGGCACCGCGTACCACGCGACCCAGATCGACAAGCTGATCGCCGAAGCGATCCAGCACAAAGGCTTCTCCGTGGTCGAGATTCTGGACGACTGCCCGACCACCTACGGTCGCCGCAACAAGTTCAAGTCCGTCATCGAGATGATGAACCGCCTGAAGGACATCGCCGTTCCGGTCAAGGCCGCCGAGAAGATGACTGCCGAGCAGCTCGAAGGCAAGATCCTCACCGGTGTTCTGTACAAGGAAGAGCGTCCGAACTACACCGACGAATACGCGAAGGTCATTGAGCGCGCCAAGAAATAACAAAGGAGGAGAACCTCAGATGTCTCAGAGATATGAAATCAGATTTTCCGGGGCTGGTGGGCAGGGTCTCATCCTCGCCGGCGTCATCATGGCAGAAGCCGCTTCCATCTACGACGGCAAGCAGGCAGTTCAGTCCCAGAGCTACGGCCCGGAGGCAAGGGGTGGCGCATCCAAGTCGGAGGTCATCGTTTCCGACACCATGATCGACTACCCGAAAGCGACCGTGGTCGACGCGCTGCTGGCGCTGACCCAGGAAGCAGCCGACAAGTACTCCCACGACCTGAAGGAAGGGGGCGTACTGCTGATCGACTCCGACCTGGTGAAGAACATCCCCAAAGGGAACTTCAACACCGTTGCCTTCCCGATCATCAACACCGCCAAGAACGAAGTTGGCCGTGAGATCGTGGCCAACATCGTGGCGCTGGGCGCCATGGTGGCACTGACCGGTGTGGTCACCAAAGAAGGCGCCGAGAAAGCAGTCCTGGCCCGCGTGCCGGAGGCTTTCATGGAGCTGAACAAGAAGGCGTTCCAGATGGGCTACGAGAAAGCCATCGCAGCACGCGCCTAATTGTCCTGACATCCAGTGACACAGGAAAGGTCCGGCCTCACAGCCGGGCCTTTTTTTTATCTCACGCAATACCGCAACAACGCAAGGAAGGTAAAAGGTAAAGCCTTCGAACTGTCACGGTCTCTTTCTGTGGTAATCCTTGCGGGCTTTGCGCATTGGCGCCTTTGCGTAAGGTGGAGTGTCGGAGGCGTTGAAGTTTGTCCGTCATCAGTTATAAAGAATAGGCCACTGATACACTTCGGCCCATAAAGGACAAAAGCATGCCCCAGGAACTGTGCCACCTTGCCCTCAGACAGACCCTTGATCTCATCGGGCTGACCGACGAGGCGCTGAAGGACCTGACGCGCCGCAAGTTTAGCAGCGACGAACTGTACCGCGAGGTGCTCGGCAAACTGCTCGGCGGCAACGGCCGCCGTGGCCCGAGCGGTATCCTGATTGCCAACGAAGGCCCTGGTAAAGTCTGCTGCAACGGCCGAGTTTTCCATTTGCGGCACGGCGAACTCCTGGAGCAATCCGACCAGATCACCATCGAACCTGGCTCCACCTACGCCAGCAGCCTCATCATGGTAGAGGGGGGTAGCGAGGCGGTGGCACTCAACTGGTCGGATAGCTGCGCCAGCGTCGAGGAGTTCCAGACCTTCTTCCATCCCGAGGTGGTGGCCGCCATGGGGGAGCCCATCCTCAATTTCGTGAGCTGCCGCATCAGCGGCGATGTGCGCGGGGTGATCGAAGCCTTCAACTATGCAGGCCACGTCACCGAATACGATGCCGACGTGCTCAGAAGCGCAGCCGTCATGATCGGGTCGCTGCTCACCGTCTCCAACGGTATGCGTGAGACAGAGCATGCCTTCCACTACACCATTCAGGCGCTGGCACGCGCCTGCGAGGCCGCCGAGCCCGATACCGGCCGCCACATCGTGCGGGTGAACCGCTACGCCGGAGCGCTCGCAGCAAACATGGGGTTCAATGCAGATTTCGTTGAGGACATGTCCCTGTCCGCCCAGATGCACGACGTCGGCAAGATCCGCATCCCGACCGAGATCCTGCTCAAGGAGGGGAGGCTGACCCCGAGGGAAATGAAGCTGGTGCGCCAGCACCCTGCTTACGGCTCCGAGATCATTGGTGACTCCCCCAAACTACGCATTGCCAGAGAAATCGCCCTCTCGCACCACGAGAACTGGGATGGCACCGGTTACCCCAAGCGCCTCAAGGGAGATAGGATCCCGATCTCCGGCCGCATCGTCAAAGTCGCCGATGTGTACGACGCATTGCGCTCGCGGCGGAGTTACAAGGGAGCCATGAGCCACCGGGAAACGCTCGATGTGTTTAGAAACGGTGATGACCGGATTAACCCCGCTGCCCATTTCGACCCAGCCGTCCTGGCAGCGTTCTTCCGGATCGAGCACATGTTCGAGATGATCTACGACAGCTCCGTCCTCAAGATCGGCCTGGACCGGACCGTCAAGCCTGCGAAGAATAAAGAGTAGGAGTAGGAGTAGGAGTAGGAGTAGTGAAGTAGTGAAGTAGTGAAGTAGTGAAGTAGTGAAGTAGTGAAGTAGTGAAGTAGTGAAGTAGTGAAGTAGTGAAGTAGTGAAGTGGGGGAGTGGGGGAGTGGGGGAGTGGGGGAGTGGGGGAGTGGGGGAGTGGGGAAGTCTTGACCATTAGCGGTACACGTGCCCAAACGTTCCCCCCTTTTGCGAAGGGGGGACAGGGGGGATTTGCCTTTGTCCTTTCCCCCGAGTCATAAAGAAAGCTTCCTGAACTCAGCCACCCTATGCTGCATGATGACCTGCTGCAGCTTTTCCGGTGGGACCTCTTTGTCCAGCAGCACCGGATCAATCCCCAACTGCGCTGCGTTCATCCTGGCCACCTCCAGCGCCACCTCCCATCCCGGCATGGTGGCATGAAAGTCCGCGGCCACCTGCAATGGCAGGAAGTTCTGAATCCCCCCCTTGATGGCATTCAACGCCAGCCTGATCCTAGTTGAATCGCGTAACTCCTCCCAGCGGTTAGCATTGTTGTGCAGCCTGTTGGTCGCCTGCAGTGCTCGTTGCAGCGCGACCGGCAGACGCAGCCTCTTGCAGAAGGCCGGCACCTGCTCTGCACCCAGCGTGTCGTGACCGTGATGCTTGGGGTGGAGTTCCGGCGGCGTGTAGAGCTTGCCGAGATCGTGGAAGAGAGCGCAGAAGCGGGCGGTGGTGTCCGGGGTCAGGTGTGCCATCCGCTCCAATACCTCCAGCGAGTGGGTGAACAGGTCCCCCTCAGGGTGATGCTGAGGCGGTCCCGCAATGATCTCCGTCATCCTGAAGATCTCGGGGAGAAAGTTGCTGCCGATACCGAACTCCACCATGCGGCGGAAAAAGCGGGACGGGTCCGGCTTGGCCATAGCCTTCAGCATCTCCTGAGAGAATCTCTCCACCGGGATTCCCTGCAACTGCGCAAACCACTCCTGGTTTTTCAGGAGCGCTTCCGCCTCGGCATCGAGGTGCCACCCTTCGCACTCGAAGCGGAAGGCGCGCAGAATGCGCAAGGGGTCATCGGTGAGGCTGGTGGGGCTGCAGCAGCGTAGGATACGCGGCTCGAGGTCGGGTTGGCCGCCAAGAGGATCAACGAGCTGCCCGTCCAGTGACATTGCCATGGCGTTAACCGTAAAGTCGCGCCGGGACAGGTCGTCGGGAAGGGCGTCCAGCGCAGGGAGCCAGGTCACCTCGATTTTGCCGAAGGGTTCTTTGAAGCGGAAGTAGATGTTGGGGGTGCTTTTGGACTCCACCAGGCGAAAGCCAAGGGCGGAGAGTTCAGAGATGGGAACGGCCGCTGCCAGGTCCACGTCCTGGCACTCGACTCCGAGCAGCACGTCCCGCACCATGCCGCCAACCATGAAGATGGAAGAGTGCAGATGGTCGGGGAAGAAAGATTTCAGTTTCTGGATTATCTGGTCCACGGAAACCTCTGCAAATTAGAGGCGTGATTTTTGAGAACGGCAGCGGATAGCCCCCTCTCCCCCCGGGAGAGGGACGGGTGAGGGCGTCGCCATGAAGAGAGATGTTGCCTCTGCAGCACCCCCACCCGGCCTGCGGCCACCCTCTCCCACGGGGAGAGGGTACCATCGTCACCTTTGCGTCTTTGCGCCTTTGCGTGAGGAGCAGCTTTTAGAGTTTTTCCAACAACGCCACATCCTCGACGTGCACCGTCTGAGGGAACATGTCCACCGGCTGTATCTCCAGCGTTTTGTAGCCTAGCCCTGCCAGGATGTCCAGGTCGCGCGCCAGCGTCTCCGGCGAACAGGAGACGTAGATGATCCGTTGCGGCTTGATAGAAGCCACGCTCTTCAGCACCTTCTCGTCGCACCCCTTCCTGGGCGGATTGAGCACGATGAGATCGGCACCACCTTCCTCGCCGATCTCGTCGATGAGGTGCACGGCATCACCGGCCTCGAAGCTGCAGTTGTCGGCGCGGTTCATGGCCGCGTTGGCGGTGGCGTCGGCGACGGCCGCATCCACCACTTCGATTCCCACCACTTCGCGGGCGCGGTCGGCGAGGAAGAGCGATATGCCGCCGATGCCGCAGTAGAGGTCGATGACCCGCTCCTTGCCGGTCAGACGTGCGAAGTCGCGCACCTTTTCGTAGATGATGCGGGCCGCGCCGCTGTTGACCTGGAAGAAGGAGTGCGGGGACAGGTTGAAGCTCTTGTCGCCGATGTAAGCCTTCAGCGTCTGCGCCTTGGTTATGGAACGGTCCTTGTGGCCGAAGATCACGTTGCCGGTCGAGGTGTTGATGTTCTGGGCCACCACCGCGACTTCAGGCACTGCTTGCTGGATGAACTTGGCCAGGTGGTGCATCTCGTTGTACCCCTCGTCGGTGGTAACAAACACCACCATGACCTTGTTGCTCTGCTCGGCCACCCGCACCACCAGGTACCGCAACAGCCCCATTTCGCTCTTGGGGTTGTAGATCTGCACCTTTCCCTTCTTGATGCCGGCCTTGGCCGCCTTGACCACCTTGTTGATCAGCGGGTGGTGCAGGGCGCAGTCAGCGATCTCGAGCACGTCGTGGCTGTTGCGCCGGTAGATGCCGATCACCGGATCGATGTTTTTTCCTGCCACCACCAGCTTGGCAGTGTTGCGGTAGCCCAGTTCGTTGGGAGAGGCGATGGTGTCGTGGATCACCGCATCGGAGAGCGACGGGTACTTTCGGATCTGCCTGGCAACGAGCCCCTTCTTCCAGGTGAGCTGGGCCGGATAGTTCATCTGCATCAGGCCACAGCCGTCACAGGCCCGGCCCATGGTGCAGGCGGGGGAGGGGGCGCGGTCGGGTGAGCGTTTCAGTATCTTTATGATGTTGGCAAAGGATTCGCGGCGTCCCACGTAGGTAATTTTCACCACCAGGGTTTCACCGGCGATGCCCCCCGCGACCAGGATCCTAGTTCCCTCGTTGTAGGCGACGCCGTAGGCCTCGTCGTTGTTGGCCTGTATCTGAACTTCCAGCACCTGGCCGCTACGCAGCGTGGGCTGACGTTCTTCCTGGGTGCGGGGCCTGTCGGAAGTCCTCCCCTTGGCTTGCCTGTCGGTGCCTTTATTCTCGGTCCGCTTGGCTGACTTAGCCGGCGCGTGCTCGCGCTGTTCGTGTAACTTCCCCGCTGTGGAGCGAGGCTTGTTCGCGGTAGAGTGGTCAGCCGAAGCGGGGCGATCCGTTCTTGCACCCGATTTTTTCGCCGCGGGAGCGGTGGGAGTTTCCTTGCGATGGGGTTTGGGACTGTCGAATTGCTTTGGTTTTCTGGTATTTTTCATCCCTCATACTTAAAGGGAAAACCAAGCCATGTCAACCGCCGAATTTTCACGGACACTTGCAGAGTCCGGGGCAAAAGTTACACTCAAGCCTGGCGCCGCTGTATCAGTCCTCAGAGAGCGGTAGAACGTGAGAAACGGTTTACGTTACGGAGGCATCCCATGATTTTTCTCTGGCGGAGTCTACTGTTGTGCCTGGTGTCGGCACCTCTGTGTACGGCATCGCTCCAGGCGAAGGAGGTAAAGGTGTCGCAACTGAAACTTACCAGCAACGCATTCAGTAACTCTGGCAGTATTCCCGTCGCGTTTACCTGCGACGGCACCGACACGAGCCCACCACTCGCCATCGCGGGAGTCCCCAAGGAAGCCAAGTCGCTCGCTCTCATCATGGACGACCCTGATGCCCCCGGCGGAACCTGGGTGCATTGGCTGCTTTGGAACATTGATCCGTCCACCACCCAGATTGCCCAGGGGACGTTGCCCGGCGAGGCACAGCAGGGTGTGAACAGTTGGCGGCGCAAAAACTACGGCGGACCGTGTCCCCCCTCTGGGCAGCACCGTTATTACTTCCGGCTCTACGCGCTCTCCGAGCGCCTGAACCTCTCCGGCAACAGCACCAGGAAGGAGCTCGACCAGGCGATGCGCGGCAAAGTCCTGGCGCAGGCCGAGCTCCTTGGGGTCTATGCACACCGCTGAGGGCCTAGTAGGCGAAGCAATCGCAGCCGAGGTCCCAAAGGCGCCGCTGCCGCGGCAGCCAGATGCGTGTGTGGCGGTGCGCAGGTTCCGCCTCTTTGCGCGCCACGTGGTTAGTCGAGGCCTCATCGCGGTGGTAGCCGTTGTAGCGTCCTACCGGCGACCAGTCCGGGCTCACCGGCAGCGGCGGTACCAGGTTACCGAACTCCTCGCCGCCGTACACCACCTTGCCGCCTACCACGGTCAGCACCGATTCGATCGCCTTGATATCCTTCTCGGGGACCTCGAAGTAATCGGCCGAGAGCACCGCCAAGTCGGCGAGGGCGCCGGGTGTCAGGATCCCCTTCTTACCCTCCTCGCCGGAAAACCAACTGCTCCCCTCCGTGTACAACCTCAGCGCCTCCATGCGGCTCAAGTGATTGGCCTCGGGGTAAAGCAAGGTCCCGCCGATGGTGCGCCCGCTCACCATCCAGTACAGCGACAGCCACGGGTTGTAGCTCGCCACCCGCGTCGCGTCGGTGCCGGCACCTACCGGGATGTCCAGCGCCATCATGCTGCGGACCGGCGGGGTGTGCGCCGTTTCCCTCTCACCGTAACGGTCGAGGAAATACTCGCCCTGGAAGGCCATCCGGTTCTGGATTGCGATGCCGCCCCCCAGTGCCTTGACCCTCTCCAGGTTCTCGGCGCTAATGGTTTCGGCGTGGTCGAAGAACCAGCGCAGTCCGTTGAAGGGGACGTCACGATTTACCGCTTCGAACACGTCCAGGAAGCGCGTGATCGACTCGTTGTAGGTGGCGTGCAACCGGAACGGCCACCGCTTCTCAGCCAGCAATCGAACCACAGAGGTAAGTTCCTCCTCCATTACGGCCGGGAGATCCGGCTGCGGTTCCAGGAAGTCCTCGAAATCGGCAGCCGAGAACACCAGCATCTCGCCCGCGCCGTTTAACCGCAGGAAATCGTCGCCCTGTCCCGGTTCTGTCATGGTGACCCACTGCGAGAAATCGGCCAGCTCACCTTTGGGGTGTTGCGTGAACAGGTTGTAGGCGATACGCAACGGAAGCTCCCCCGCCTTGGCCAGTTCCTGGATTACACGATAGTCGTCCGGATAATTCTGGAAGCCACCTCCGGCATCTATGGCACTGGTCAGCCCGAGCCGGTTCAACTCCCTCAGGAAGTGGCGCGTCGAGTTCACCTGGTCCTCGAAATCGAGCTTTGGCCCCTTGGCAAGGCTCGCGTAGAGCAGCATGGCGTTCGGCTTGGCGATCAGCAGCCCGGTGGGATTGCCGTTTCGGTCCCGCTCGATCTTTCCCCCCGGTGGGTCGGGCGTGTCCTTGCCGTAGCCCAGGGCATGCAGCGCGGCCCGGTTCACCAGGGCGCGGTCGTACAGGTGCAGGATGAAAACCGGGGTATCTGGTGCCGCCAGGTTCAGTTCGTCGAGAGTGGGCATGCGCCGTTCTGCGAACTGGAATTCGGTCCAGCCGCCGATGACCCGCACCCATTGCGGCGGCGGGGTGCGCTTTGCCTGCTCCATCAGCATTTCCAGCGCCAGCGCCAGCGACGGCACCCCGTCCCAGCGCAGCTCCATGTTGAAGTTGAGTCCCCCACGGATCACGTGTATGTGCGAGTCGTTCAGCCCCGGAATAACCCGGCGCCTTTTTGCGTCGATAACCTGGGTGTTGTCATCCGCTGTCGCGGTCAACTCCTCGCCGCCGAGAGCCTCAACCTTGCCTCCCCTTATTGCGATACTAGAAGCCTCTGGAGTGCCTTGCTCCAGTGTGCTTATTCTTCCGTTATGTATGAGCAGGTCTGGTCCCTTCATTATTGTGCCTCCCCAAAAGACACAGGCAGGGGACTGAGCCCCTGCCTGCCGAACATACAGCCCTTTAAATCCTGAAAATGCATCAGCCCCTGTCCATTCTCCCTCTCCCCCCGGGAGGGGGGCGGGGTGAGGGCGTTGCCACGAAGTGCCAAATACCCTCACCCGGCCTTCGGCCACCCTCTCCCAAAGTGCGAGGGTATATAGACACCTTGGGGATGGGCAATCCTATTTCAGGATGCTCGCGCGGCTGGCCGGCGCACCATGCACCATGGTGTAGGCGTACTCCACCCCCTGCCCGTAGGCGCCGCAATGTTCTTTCACCACGGAGATGACATCGTCGTAGGTTTCTTTGCGGGCCCATGTTCTCTGGTACTCCAGCATTACCTGCAGCGAGGTCATCGGCACCGCCCCGGCCTGCTCGATCCGGCGCATGGCGGCGTTGTGCGCGGCGACACTGGTGCCGCCCGAGGCGTCTTCTACCGCGTACACCTCGAAGCCGGCCTTCATGGCTTCCAGGACAGGAAAGGCGAGGCACACCTCCGTCCAGAGCGCGGCCATGATCAGCTTGTTGCGCCCTGTGGCCTTTACCGCCTCAACGAACTTCGGGTCATCCCAGGAGTTCATGGAGTTGCGCTCGATGATGTCGTTGTCCGGGAAGATGTCCAGGAGCTGGGGCCACATGTTCCCCGAGAAGCTCTTGGTCTCAACGGTGGTGAGAATGGTTGGAATGCGGAAAATCCTGGCGGCCTTGGCCAAGATCATGACGTTGTTGAAAAGTGTTTGCCGGTCGATACTGGCAACGCCGAAAGTCATCTGAGGCTGGAAGTCGATGAAGATGACCGTGCTGTTGGTTGGATTCAGCAGATCCAATTTACTCATGACAGCTACCTCCTGTGTCTTTTACCTCCAATAGGCACAGTATAGTCCTCCCGCTAATTAGTGGCGCAGGAAATCGCCGTTCGCCGTTGCTGCGTGCAATGACGGTGGGGGGTGATCCTTCCTTGCTTTTCCCCATAGATTTAGCTAGTATGTCCCGCTATGAAAAAGCTCACCCGGCAGATAAAAATAGGCAACGTGCCGATCGGTGGCGGCGCTCCCTGCTCCGTACAGTCCATGTGTTCCACCGACACGAGAGACGTGACCGCGACCCTGGGGCAGATCGGTCGTCTGGCCGAGGCAGGCTGCGAGATCGTGCGCTGCGCGGTCCCTGACATGGACGCAGCAAAAGCCCTGGCCGCCATCAAGGCCGGCAGTCCCATGCCGCTGATCGCCGACATTCACTTCGACTACAAGCTGGCCCTGCAGGCGCTCGAATCTGGCGTCGACGGGCTGCGCCTGAACCCCGGCAACATCGGCGAGCGCTGGAAAGTGGCCGAGGTGGTCAAGGCTGCCGCCGAGCGGCAGATCCCGATCCGGATCGGTGTCAACGGCGGGTCGCTGGAGAAGGAGCTCTTGGTCAAGTATGGGCATCCGACACCTGAGGCGATGGTCGAGTCGGCACTGGGGCATGTGAGGATACTGGAAGAGCTCAACTACCGCGAGATCAAGATCTCCATCAAGGTGTCCGATGTGCTGCGGACGCTGGAGGCATACCGACTCCTCTCCGAAGCGGTGGATTACCCGCTGCACATCGGTGTGACCGAGGCCGGCACCATCTTCTCCGGCACCATCAAGTCCTCCGTCGGCTTGGGTATCCTGTTGCACCAGGGCATCGGCGACACCATGCGCGTATCGCTCACCGGCGATCCGGTGCACGAAGTGCGTGTTGCCTATGACATCCTGAAGTCGCTGGGGCTTAGGCAGCGCGGCATCAACTTCGTTTCCTGCCCCACCTGTGGCAGGTGCCAGATCGATCTCATCCCCGTAGCCGAAGAAGTCGAGCGTCGCCTGGCACACCTGGACAAGAACATCACCGTGGCCGTCATGGGGTGTTCCGTGAACGGACCTGGCGAGGCGCGCGAAGCCGATTTCGGTATCGCCGGCGGCAGGGGAGAAGGATTGTTGTTCAAGCACGGCGAGATCCTGCGCAAAGTTCCCCAGGATAAGCTTGCCGATGCGCTGATAGAAGAAGTGTTGAAACCTTAAAACCTGAAACCATTCACAAGGAGGAAATCTGAGAACGTCTGAGAAAACCTAAGACTTACATGTTTTTCTCCGTCTTTGTAGTCTCAGATTTCCTCAGATGTTCTCCTTGTGAGAGGTTTTGCTTTTTGCTTTTAAATTCACTTAGAGGTCGAACGAATGCGTTATTCCCAGTATTTCATCCCCACCGTCAAGGAAACCCCCTCTGACGCGGAGGTCATCTCCCACAAGCTGATGCTGCGCGCCGGCATGATCAGGAAACTCGCCGCCGGCATCTACAACTACCTGCCGCTGGGGCTGCGCTCCATCCGCAAGGTCGAGCAGATCGTCCGCGAGGAGATGAACCGGGCCGGCGCGATCGAGCTCCTTATGCCCGCCGTACAGCCGGCCGAACTCTGGAAAGAGTCGGGGCGCTGGGAATTCTACGGCAAGGAACTGCTGCGCTTCAAGGACAGGAAGGACGCCGAGTTCTGCATGGGGCCGACCCACGAGGAAGTCATTACCGACCTGATCCGCAAGGAGATCCGCAGCTACCGCCAGATGCCGATCAACCTGTACCAGATCCAGGGCAAGTTCCGCGACGAGATCCGCCCGCGCTTCGGCCTCATGCGCGGCCGCGAGTTCATCATGAAGGACGCCTACTCCTTCGACGTGAACGAGGCTGGTGCGGACGTCTCCTACGAGAAGATGTACAAGGCCTACCGCCGCATCTTCGAGCGCTGCGGCCTGAAATTCCGTGCCGTCGAAGCCGACACCGGTTCCATCGGCGGTAACTACTCCCACGAATTCATGGTGCTCGCCGACTCCGGCGAAGACGCTATCGTCTCCTGCTCCTGCTGCGAATACGCGGCCAACATGGAGAAAGCAGAGACCAAAAGGAACGACGCGGTGGAGCACGCCGACCCGCGCTCGATGGAGCATGTTGCCACCCCCGGCCGGAAAAGCATCGAAGACGTCTCCGCATTCCTGGGCGTGAACGCGACCCAGGTCGTGAAGACCCTGGTGCTGGTCGCCGACGGCGAACCGGTCGTGGCGCTTGTGCGTGGTGACTACGATCTCAACGAGATCAAGCTGAAGAACCATCTGGGCGCTGCCGAACTCGAGATGGCAGAAGACGACGTCGTCCTCAAGGTGACCGGTGCTCCCACCGGCTACGCGGGCCCGGTCGGCCTGGTCGGCAAGGTGAAGGTCGTTGCCGACCTCTCGTTGCAGGGGATGCACAACTTCGTCACCGGCGCCAACGCCGCCGACACCCATCTGAAGAACGTCAACATCGGTCGCGACTTTCAGGTGGAAGGGTACGTCGACATCAGGAACGTAGTCATCGGCGACGCCTGCCCGCGCTGCGACAGCGGCAAGCTGGAGATCTGGCGCGGCATCGAAGTCGGCCATGTCTTCAAGCTCGGCACCAAGTACTCCAAGGCCCTCAACGCCAGCTTCCTCGACGCCAACGGCAAAGAGCAGATCATCTTCATGGGGTGCTACGGCATCGGCATTGGGCGTACCGTCGCCGCCTGCATCGAGCAGAACCACGACGAGAACGGCATCATCTTCCCGATTCCGATCGCGCCGTTCCACTGCATCGTTTCCGCGCTTTCCGCAAAGGACGACGAAGTGAAGGTCGCCTCCGAGCAGATCTACAACGAGCTCATGGAAGCAGGCGTGGAAGTGCTGCTCGACGACCGTGACGAGCGTCCCGGCTTCAAATTCAAGGACGCCGACCTGATCGGCATCCCGCTGCGCATTGTCGTCGGCGCCAAGACGCTGGCAGAGGGCAACGTGGAGCTTAAGGAGAGAAGGGGCGGCGAGGTGGAGATCCTCCCGATAGCCGAAGCCGTAGCCAAGGTGAAGGCCGCCGTGAAAGAGGCGCTGCAGGCATAATTAATAAGCGGAACACAGAGGACACAACGGTGCTCAGAGGATAAAGAGAGCGGAAGTGGTTTCCTCTGAGACCTCTGTGGACCTCCGGGCCCTCTGTGGTTAGCTTCAGAATTTAAAAGGATTCAACTATGACCAGAGAAGAAGCAATCAAGAAGATCATATTCGCCATGGACGTGAAGGAATTCAGTGACGTCCAGTACTGGGCGGAGCTCCTTTCCCAGCACGTCGGCATGTTCAAGGTCGGCAAGCAGCTCTACACCGCCTGCGGCCCCGCCGCGGTCCGCATGATCCAGAAGTGCGGCGGCGAGGTGTTCCTCGACCTGAAATACCACGACATCCCCAATACCGTCGCCATGGCTGCCCTCGAAGCCGCCAATCTCGGCGTCCAGCTCTGCGACCTGCACGCCATGGGCGGTTACGAGATGATGAACACAACCATGGAGACCCTGGACAAGAACTTCAGCGGCTGCACTCCGCGTCCCAAGGTGCTCGCCATCACCGTGCTCACCTCCTCCAACGAGGAAACCCTGCGCGGTATCGGCATCGACCTCCCGGTCCCCGAGATGGTTGTGAAGCTCGCCAAGCTGGCCAAGAGTGCTGGCGTCGACGGCGTTGTCGCCTCCCCCCAGGAAGTGGGACTGATCAGGGAAGCCTGCGGCAACGACTTCCTCGTGGTCACCCCGGGAGTTCGTCCCAACTTCGCCTCGGCCGACGATCAGAAGCGTATCATGACCCCGGCCGAAGCCGTCAAGGCGGGCTCCGACTACCTCGTCATCGGTCGTCCCATCGCCGCCGCCCAGAGCCCGGCTGAAGCCGCCCAGAAGATCGTCGACGAAATCGTCGCCGGCTAGACCCGAACCTGCTCTTCCCCCCGGAGGGGGGAGGTTTGGAGGGGGGCAGCGGTCTACCTGTAGGGGCGATTAATCATTCGCCCCCCCCTCAGACCGCGCGGCTGATAAAATTGCACCATCGACGGAGCTTCCCGTGAGCACAAATTCTCACGTCAGGGAGCTCCACCTTTTTGAGGGCTTAATATGTCAAAAGAAGAAATCATCTACGGCCTGAACCCGGTCACCGAAGCCTTGCGCGGCAGTCGTCGCATCTTCGAACTTTTCGTCGCCGGCACCAGCGCCGACAAGCGCCTGGAGAAGCTCTTAAAGCTGGCCGCCGACAAGAAGGTCCCGATCCGGCAGCGCGAGAAGGGCGACTTGAGCCGTTTGTGCGGCACTGAGCACCATCAAGGCGTCGCCCTGAAAGTCGAGCCCTTTCCCTACGCCGATCTGGATGACCTGCTGGCAGGACTCGAAGGCAACCCGAGCGGGCTGATCCTTGTTCTCGACAGTGTACAGGACCCGCACAACCTTGGTGCGCTGATCCGCAGCGCAGCGTGCGCCGGCGCCCATGCCGTCGTCATCCCAAAAGACCGCGCCGCAGGTGTCACCGCCGTAGTCGAGAAATCCTCTGCTGGAGCCACCGAGACGGTAGCCGTCGTGCAGGTCACCAACATATCCCAGGCGCTGGAAACGTTGAAGAAGAGTGGTTTCTGGATTTACGGCGCCGACGGCTCTGCCAGGAGCACCTTGTATCAGCAGGACTTCACCGGTCGAGTCGTCCTGGTGATCGGTGGGGAAGGGGAGGGGATCCGCCCCCTGGTCCGGAAGGGATGTGACGAAGTGGTTAGCATCCCCCTTCAAGGAGGAGTTAACTCTTTGAACGCCTCAGTAGCAGGAGGCATTTTCCTTTTCGAGGTCGTGCGTCAGAGGCTTTGCAGCTAGGGTAGAAGGATGGAAGGAGGCAAGGGATCTAAGATCAAGTGATTTGCAGTTACCCCTTTTATCCCCTTTATCCCTGTTCGCTTTCATCAAATGTTTACATTGACTTGTGAGGAATCGTGTAGTATAAAGGTCAAGTTGTTCGTGACGCGGGGTGGAGCAGTCTGGTAGCTCGTCGGGCTCATAACCCGAAGGTCATAGGTTCAAATCCTATCCCCGCAACCAAACGATTACAAGGGGGTAGCCGTAATGGCTAACCCCTTTTCTCGTTCCATGTGTACCATGGGATTCAGTCGCGGTAACAGTCAGTCATCTGATGCAGATCACCTTGATTACTTGTGTTGCCCTTACTTTATGCGTAGCCTGCTATTACTAACAGAAGCGTTGTTTGTCTCGACCTGTTCCGACACTTCATTGTTATAGTCCGCTATGGCTCCGATATAATATGTACCTGCCCCTAGTGAAGGAGGCAAAGTAACTGTTGTGCTGCCCGTGCTCGAAGCACCCGCCATGAGCCCTCCTACATAGCGACTTCCAATATAGATGTCAGAATTTGTAATTAAGTTGTCACTCGACAAGTATATCCCGATTAAAAAGCCGCCAGAAGATCCTCCACCTACATTGCTAACCGTATTTTTAACCGTGATTGTGACTCCATTTTTAGCCTGCGCAGGACTGGACAGTCCGCTCACAACCAGATCAGGCTTGACGGTGTCGTTGTCGGTGATGTTTGCCGTGACGTTGCTGATCACCACGGCATCATAGCCGCCGCCGGAGGCCCGGTGCGTGATAGTACCGGTATGCGCCCCTTGAGCAACAGTATCGTTTACTGCCGTAACCGTAACGCTCTGTGCCACATTCCAGTTGCTCGTTGTGAAAGTGAGCGCGGCCTTGTCCACGGTAACCTGGCTATCGGGTGTGGTGGTAATGGTTACGGTTGCCAACGGCTGGCTCGTGAGCGCCACAGTATAGGTGGCGGTGGCGCCCCCTTCGGTGACTGATACTGTCGTCGGGTTGATTACAACCCCGGCGGTGTCGTTATCGGTGATGCTTGCCGTGACGTTGCTGATCACCACGGCATCATAGCCGCCACCGGAGGCCCGGTGCGTGATGGTCCCGGTATGCGCCCCTTGAGCCGCAGCATCGTTTACTGCCGTAACCGTAATGGTCTGTGCCACATTCCAGTTGCTCGTTGTGAAAGTGAGCGCGGCCTTGTCCACGGTAACCTGGCTGTCGGGTGTGGCGGTGATGGTTGCGGTTGCCAATGGCTGGCTCGCGAGCGCCACAGTATAGGTCGCGGTGGCTCCCCCTTCGATGACCGACACTGTCGTCGGGCTGATTATAACCCCCGCGGTGTCGTTATCGGTAATGCTTGCCGCGACGTTGCTGATCACCACGGCATCATAGCCGCCACCGGAGGCCCGGTGCGTGATAGTACCGGTATGAGCCCCTTGAGCCACGGCATCGTTTACTGCCGTGACCGTAACGCTCTGTGCCACATTCCAGTTGTTCGTTGTGAAAGTGAGCGCGGCCTTGTCAACGGTAACCTGGCTATCGGGAGTGGCGGTAATGGTTACGGTTACCAATGGCTGGCTTGCGAGCGCTACAGTATAGGTGGCCGTGGCGCCCCCTTCGGTGACCAATACTGTCGTCGGGGTGATTACAACCCCGGCGGTGTCGTTATCGGTGATATTTGCCGTGACGTTGCTGATCGTCACGGCATCATAGCCGCCACCGGAGGCCCGGTGCGTGATGGTACCGGTATGCGTCCCTTGAGCCACGGCATCGTTTACTGCCGTGACCGTAACGCTCTGTGCCACATTCCAGTTGTTCGTTGTGAAAGTGAGCGCGGCCTTGTCCACTGTAACCTGGCTATCGGGTGTGACGGTGATGGTTACGGTTGCCAATGGCTGGCTCGCGAGCGCCACAGTATAGGTGGCCGTGGCGCCCCCTTCGGTGACCAATACTGTCGTCGGGGTGATTACAACCCCGGCGGCGTCGTTATCGGTGATATTTGCCGTGACGTTGCTGATCGTCACGGCATCATAGCCGCCGCCGGAGGCCCGGTGCGTGATGGTCCCGGTATGCGCCCCTTGAGCCACAGCATCGTTTACTGCCGTAACCGTAACGCTCTGTGCCACATTCCAGTTGCTCGTTGTGAAAGTGAGCGCGGCCTTGTCCACGGTAACCTGGCTATCGGGTGTGACGGAGATTGTTACGGTTGCCAATGGCTGGCTTGCGAGCGCCACAGTATAGGTGGCGGTGGCGCCCCCTTCGGTGACCGACACTGTCGTCGGGGTGAGCACTACACCAGCGGGATTGCTAGTGGCAACCTCGATCTGGTTTCCCGCAATGGCGTTGTTCATCTCGTTGGATTCCAGCACCTTATTGTCATAGTCCGCTATGGCGCCAATATAGTACGTCCCGGGAGATACTGAAGAAGGCAAGGTGAGCGTCATCTCGGACGTGCTTGACCCGCCCGCCACGAGACCATTCACATAACGACTTCCAAGGTAGATATCAGAAGTGCTGATCATGCTGTCTTTTGACAGGTACAAGGCTACATTAAATCCGGACGAACCGCCGCCGGTTGCACTCGTGAGGACCGTATTACTGACCGTGATGGCCTGACCAATAGAACCGCTGGCAGGGCCGCTCACGGAAGCCATTTCAATGTCAGGCCCGATTACGGTGACGGGGGTACCTGTCCGGGCATTGTTTGCATCATTAGATTCCTTGACTGTATTATACGGGTCCACAATGACACCGATGTAATAAGTACCCCCGGGAACTGTACTGGGGATCGTCACGACAGTATTATCGCGTGACTCAGAAGGATATTTAGAGGGTGAACCAACAGGTTCGAGGAGGGGAATATGCCTGTAGCCGATAATGATATCCGACGTAGTGATTATGGGATCAGTGGAAAGGTATATCAAGACGTCAACCGTTGGACTCGCTCCCACACCAATGTTGGTGACAGTATTTGAGACGGTGAAACTGGTTGCGGTAAGTGCGGTGGCCGGGTTAGACACGGAACTCACAACCAAATCAGGACCTTCAATGGTCATTTTATTGCCCGTGCGACAATTATTCGTTTCGTCTGATTCCCATATATCATCCGAAGCATCAACGCAGACCCCCACGTAATAGGCGGTTGATACGAAGCTTATAGGGAGCGAAAGTTGGATATCAACAGGTATTGATACGCATTCTCCCGGTAGAATGTCATCCCCATATATGAGCGCGCCGAACATTCTGTCCTCGACGGGAGAAATGACTGTGTCGGCCGAAAGAACCCATGTGATATATCCCGTGCCAGGAGAAGTCCCTGAACCGATGTTGCACACGCTGTTCTCTATGTGGATGGGCTCGTTCCACCCTCCTTTCACCGGGTTGACCAACGAGGTTATAGCAAGATCAGGCGGCACATTGCGGGTAACCTTTATGCTGAGTGTATTTGAATTGCCGAGGGTATCGGTTGCAATTACAGTGAAGATATTTTCTCCAATGGTTAGAGGGACCGTAAGTTCGTAGTAGCCGTCGCTGGGCCTATAGGAGGCCGGCTGGCCGTTGACCGCAACAAAAGCAACGCCCGAGGGGTCGCTGGCAGTACCGTAAATTACGGTTTCGGGCTGGTACGTCACCGTGAAATTAGATGAATTCACGGTTACGGCAGGAGGCAGACTGAGCGTGGTGAATGAATACAGGGCACCACCATTGTTATCACGACCGATGTTTCCTGCCTCGTCGGTGGAATTCACCTCGTAGTAGTATGTAGTGGCTTCTTTCAAATTCTTGATGGTTAAGGCCTGTGAGGTCATGAACCAGGGATTAGACCGTGATGCCCCTAAAACTTTCGTATCGCCATAATTGATGGCGGCCGAAGCCGGTTCATTCGTAGTCCACATGACCGTTGCGCTGTCCTGGCCAACTGAATTGATTGTTATCGCCGAAATGACCGGAGGACTGAGATCGGCAAGAGCTGTGGCAAAAGTACTCGAGGGTGTTCCGGTGCCATTGTCTGCGTCAAGGTACGTGGCTGTGATGGTATCCCCTTCCGCCACCTCCAAATACCCGTTGTTGGTCTGTGCCGCTCCACTGCGGGTAACGATCGAACCCGTGAACATCGCGGTGTCTGGCCCGCTCTCAACCAACTGTACAGTCTCTCCACCGGGTTCTGTTGTGCTTTTGATGATTACGCTCACTGTTTCGGCTGCCGAACTGTTGTGATTTAGGTCCCGGTCGCCGACATTGATCTTGATGGTATCCGAGCCGTTGTATCTGGTCTTGTCAATATAGATGAATCCCTTTGAGGTAATATCCGCGGCACCCGTGACGACCACGGTGAAAGGCTGAGGGCCGAATGGCACATTGTAGCCAGTGACCCATACGGTATAGTTCCCTGGCTGCAAAGTGGGCGGGATCAAAACCTGCTCTTCAACATTTAGCCTGTCGGCACTGCCACCGGCGATGGACACACCATTTTGGAAGACGTTACCCTTATAGGTGGTGCCGTCAGGTGCGGTTACCGTGAGGTCGAGATCGTTCACGAGCGCTTTGGCTGCTTCCTCAGCCCCGGGGTAATCCGACCAGACCAGCGTTACCTTTAACATCTGGGCGCCTGCTGAAAAATAGCGCCGACTCCATGTTGCATCGGTTACCAGGCCGGAAGTAACGTCAGTTACATTGAGAAACTTATTGTCGCCGAAAAAATGAAGAACATTGGAGAGGTTTATCCTTCCCCACCCCTGTCCGGTGGAAGGTATGGGGGCATCGGTGTAATTGCCGGTCATGTTCTGAGCGCTGTTGATGAGTGTTGCCTTGACCATGGCAGCTGAGGGCTCGAAACCATTGGCAGCGTTGGCCGTTCCGTTGGGCCAGTAACCGTCCGTATAATATTGCCTCACAAGGGCGGCGGCACCCGCGACCGTAGGTGTTGCCATCGAAGTACCGCTCATGGCGATCGTTCCGCTGTTGAAGCTGTTTTGAATGCCGTCGGAATCGGCAGAGACAATATTTACCCCCGGAGCAGTGACCGTTGGTTTGGTTCGGCCATCCGTAGTGGGGCCGTTGCTGCTGAACGATGCCAGATTCTCCGCATTAAGACCATTCTCAGAGGCTCCGACACTGACGACGTTTTTTGCGGTAGCCGGAGTACCGACTGTACCTGTGGCATCGCCTGAGTTTCCGTTGGCAAAGAAAGCAAGAAAATCCTTGTTCTCCCAGATAAATAGGTCGGCGGTCCGGGCGAACGTATCATATGCATTGACAGTTGCTCCCCAACTGTTGGTATGGAGCCTGGCCCCTGCGTAATAGGGAGTATTGAACAAAAGTCCGAGGTCTGATGGAGGATAAACGGAATTTTCATCACCAGGCGTTAAATCCTGCATGAAAATTTTGGAATTGGGTGCCATTCCGTTGGCGTTAGAGAGGCCGTCCACTGGGGTGCGATTGCCAGCAACGGTACCCGATACGTGGGTGCCGTGTCCGAAGGTGCCGTCATAATCGTCTGCATAGCTCGTATACCCGACGATTTTTCTATGTGTAGGGCCGAGAGGCACTCCCAAAGGATCATAAAACCATGGCATGTCATAGTCGACACCGGTGTCGCCGATGCCCACTATCTGCCCGTAACCAAGTATACCTTTGTCCCATATTGTTGTGTTTTCAGGAATGTACGATTGGATTGTCCATTTGGAAATATCGTTCAGCAACATCATATCTGCGGCTTCTTCAATCCAGACTACTTCCTCAAGGTTTGCAATCTGGTTGATTGCTCCAGAATCAACCTTTACTCTCGCCACAGCCCGTCCTACATCCAGAATTACACCCTTTTTCTTTAAAACAGCAGACAGGATAACTGAGATATTTTCAGCGGAATCAGCCCTGATGTGGAACTGTTTTATCGTTTCGTTCTTTCCGAGCTTCTCGGCGAGTTTTTTTTCTATCTTGTACTCGGCTTTATACTTGACCACTCCTTGGATAAATGGAAAGCCCTCTACTCTCTTCTTGGTCTTTTCATCCATTGAGACGATGAACGCAAACTCAGGGATGTAATCATGTATGCGGCAGCCGATATCCAGAATCTTTTTTTTGTCAGCCTCATGGATTGATCCTGAGAACTGAACTATCCACTTTTTGATTATATTTTTTTCTTTTCCGAGGATTTTTTGAGTATCAGCTTCTGGATTTTTCACATCGACAAAGAAACCATTTATTGCAACGCCTGTTATGTTACCCTCTAATGCATAAGCAATACTATTCAAGGACAAAAAATAAAAGAGAGCAACCCCCATTTTATTAGGTGTTTTCATTGCCGTCGCCTCCTTCTAATTTCCAAATCCTCTTGGTGCTGTAGCCTGTTGGGGTAAATGGAAATTTGTCAATCGAGTTCCAATAATTACCCTCCTATCGGCGTCCGAAAGATGACCGAGCTACAACATAACATTAGACAGTTAGGACAGCAGGTGAGGCTCAACAGTGCCGAGGTGGGTTAAACTTGCAATCCGATCCAGAGAGAATGACGCTGTCTTGAGCAAAGGTGAACCTGGCAGGTACGTCAGGGTACTACTGAAGCAACGCGAAGATCTGACTCCGGGCAGTCGCCCCGGTCTTTTTCATGATCTGCTTCAAGTGGTTCTTAACGGTGAACTCTGAGATGAAAAGCTTGTCGGATATTTCCCTGTTGGAGAAGCCCTTGCTTATGAACTTGGCCACTTCGGCTTCTCTTTTGGTGAGTCGAAATTTCTGCCGTGACCTGGCGACGTTGACCTCGTGTTCCTTAACGACTTTTTCGACCAGGACCAGGATGCAGGTCTGCATTCTGCCTTTGCCGTCCCCCCCGATGAGGAAGGGGCGAGCCGAGTACGGGAGCTTTCCTGCATTGACAACGTTTTGGTGTTCGGTCCTGCATGCGAAGTCGTCCGTCGAGTAATTAAATACTGATTGTAATACATTTCTAATTTCGTCGTGCACCCATCCTTGCTTGTGTCCATCTCCTGGCGTCACGACCTGCATCTCGATCGCGACCTCATTTGAAAAAATCAGGTCTCCTGCCAGATTGAAGATCAAGATCCCCGGAGTGCCGCGACTGTAGACTATGTCTAAGAGATTAGCCATAATTGAAATTCTATTCGGTCAGCCTGGAAAATCAAATTTATATTTCAAATTAGCACTTTTGAGCTATTTATTCGCCACTGGCGAAATGGTAAATATGTCATAAAACTCTGCCGTGAGAGTAGGGCGGTCTCCTGCTGTGGCTGGAGTGCAATGCTGCGTCCAGCTAGGTTGCTTGCCTGTGACTGTGGGAATTGAGGTGTATGTAATTAAGTCCCGATTGAGGGAGCTGGATTCCCATGCGGAAGATTAGTGCCAATTAGGGGTGTTGATAATTTTTACTTGGTTTTAATTAGCTTTGTCATATGGGTAAGTTGGGGCAGTAGGGCATTTCGGCCAGTTAGCTCAAATAGCTAGCTGGCTTTTTGTTTTTGTAGGCGCGGATGTCGACGCAGGTTCCGCTTTTCGCTATTTTTACTTCATATTGCTTCTATGGTGAATGTGATAATCCCGCAGACTATCACCATCAACAGTAAACCGAATATAAAAACACCATCGGCTATTCTTTCGATTTTGTGCATTCGCCGGTGCTTCCGGGTCCTTAAGGCCCAGTATGAAAGTATGCATGAAATTAGGAAGGCAAGCGAAGTAGCAGCCAAAATATCATCTGCTAGTGTGTCGATTTTTCTCATGCTTGTAAAAACACGGATCAGTCCGATGACGGTAAGGCAGACGCCCACCATTGCCGCGGAAGCTGTAAAAATGTGGACGCTGATGTCCTCCTCAAGGTATGACTCTCGATTCAGGTTTCGATCCACCTGGTTTCACCTCATCTAAACAGTCATAAATCAGTCTTGCAGCAGCCCCTGGGACTGCTGCAAGACATTCTCATAAATGCTGTTAACCATTCTGCTTATGATCAGTGACCAGGGCTCATCAGAACGTCCAACTGGTTGTTGACTTCCCTGAGTTTTCCTTGCAGCACCTTGATCTCGCTGGGTGTGTACACCCTATTCCCTTTGGCTATCTCTTTGTTCAGTCTTGCAATTTTTTGCTGAATGCTGTCCACCTGGTCCTTGCAGTTCTGAGATACCAGCAGGCACTCGTCTTTGCCCTGGGCAAGAGCGGGAATGCTGGTCATTACCATCGTTGCCATTGTTAGCGCTGCTATCGTTCTTAACATGGTACACCTCCTGTTGTTGCTTCAATGTTGTCCTACCTGTTCCTCTTCGCCCCTCATGGGGTCTCCCTGAGGCTGTGAGGCCCACGAGTCGGTTATCCAATCGTGACAAAGAACTCTGCGTCTCCCCGGTGTACCAGCATCAGCACCGGGGTTCCGTGCCCGGAGAGAGCTTGTTTGAAATCATGAATGTTCCGGATGACCCTGCGGTTGACCTCAAGGATGATGTCGCCAGGGCGTATCCCGGCAATCCGGGAAGGACCGTCCTCGTCGACATCGGTTACTACTACCCCCCGTCCTTTCGGGAGCCCGCTGCGTTGTTGACGTAAGGAATCGAGCGGTTTGACCGTGAGCCCAAGATCTTTCTCCGAGGTCAAGGCCGGGCGACTCGCCACCGACGTAGAGGCATCCTTTAAAGTCACTCTCAGCGGGATTTCCTTTCCGTTCCGGATGACGGTAATTGCTATCTCCTTACCTACCGGTGCCTCTGCGACGATTCTCGGCAGGTCGTTGGCGTTGGTTACTTCATGTCCGTAGCAGGAGATCACCACATCGCCTGTGTGGATGCCGGCTGCACTTGCCGGACTGTCGGCCACCACCGAAGATACCAGGGCTCCTTTGGGTTCCTTGAGAGCCAGAGACTGGGCGAGCTCCGGTGTGACCGACTGTACTGTTACCCCAAGCCAACCACGGGTAACCTTCCCCTTCTCCTTGATCTGCTCGCTAACCGTTTTGGCGAGGTTGCTTGGGATGGCAAAGCCGATCCCTTGTCCCCCCTGGATGATGGCGGTGTTAATGCCGATCACTTCACCCTGCATGTTTATCAGGGGGCCGCCGCTGTTGCCGGGGTTGATCGGGGCATCGGTTTGCAGGAAATTGTCGTAAGGGCCGGAGCCGATCACCCTCCCCGTGGCACTGATGATCCCCTGGGTCACCGTGTGTTCCAGCCCGAAGGGGTTGCCAACCGCCAGAACCCAGTCGCCCACCCTCATCTTATCCGAGTCCCCCAGAGGAAGTACCGGAAGTGCCTTGAAGGGCGACGATATCTTGATCAGAGCTAGATCGGTCTTGGGGTCGCGGCCGACAACCTTCGCGGAAAATTCCCTGCTGTCAGAGAGCTTGACTCTGATCTCGTCCGCCTTGTCCACTACGTGGTTGTTGGTGATGATGTAGCCGCCGCGGTCGATGATGAAGCCCGAGCCGAGGCTTTGTTGTTTCACGGCACGGTCAGGGATGTCGTGGAAGAAATTGCCGAAAAAATCGTTCAAACCCGTTGCATCACCGTCCTGCCCGAAGAAGTTGCGGAAAGGATCGCCGGGGATCCTGACGGTACTGGTGCTGCTTATATTCACCACGGCGGGTTGCACCTTTTGAGCGAGTTCCGAAAAGGAGCGAGGGAACGCGACTACCGACGCCTGCTGTGCGTTCTTGCACCCGGAAACCAGCACCACGATCATTAAGATGAGTGCCCAGCTCCGTCCATGGAGTATGCGTGTCAGTCTTTTACGGTCCATGACTTCACCTTGCCTGTCTGCGGCAGGCTTTTAGGGGATGCGGAAGGCTACGAAAAGGGAAGTTTCCCCCCTCTTCAGCAGCAGCCTGGCTGTACTCCCCGTTTTGAGTTGTGCTACGGCCTTGTCGTATTCCGCTGCCGTCGCCACCTTCGTTCCGTTTACCTCGGTTATCACGTCGTTTACCTGTACACCTGCCGCTTCCGCAGTGCTGTTTGCTTCAAGCGAAGTGACAACGACCCCCTTGCGGTAGGAAATCCCGGCGTTTGCGGCGTACTCCTGAGTGAGGTCCTGTACGGCAATGCCGATGCTGGACGCCTCCGCTTTTGCCGCAGCCCCGCTATCCGACGGCAGGAGCGCAACCGTGACCGCTTTGTCTATGGTCTTTCCGTCTCGGAGCAGTTTGAGGTGCACGTTCTTGCCCACAGCGGTCCCTGCCACCAGACGCGGGAGCTCATTCATATCACGCACCACCTTGCCGTCGAATTCGGTTATGATGTCGCCCGCCTTGACCCCGGCCTTGTCAGCAGGTCCGCCGCTGGTCACTTCGGCGACCAGGGCTCCTCTGGCCTCGTCCATTCCGAAGGAGCTGGCCAGATCATCGGTCACCATCTGCACCTTCACGCCGAGGTAGCCACGCGTCACCTTCTTCCCTTGCTGCAGCTGGGGAAGTACGGATTTGATCATGTTGATTGGGATGGCAAAGCCGATACCCTGGCCGGAAGCGATGATGGCCGTATTTATACCGATTACCTCACCCTTGCCATCGATGAGCGGGCCGCCTGAGTTGCCTGGGTTTATCGAGGCATCCGTCTGCAGAAAGTCGTCGTAAGGGCCGCTGCCGATAACCCTTCCTTTGGCACTGATGATCCCGGCTGTCACGGTGCGTTCCAGTCCGAACGGGTTGCCGATGGCCATCACCCAGTCCCCTACGCGGATCCGGTCGCTGTCCCCAAGCGGCGCCGCGTGCAGGGCGCCCTTGGCTGAGATCTTCAGCACCGCCACGTCCAGTTTTTCGTCGGTGCCGAGCACCTTGGCCTTGTAGTGGTGATGGTCGGAGAGCCTTACCGTTATCTCGTCGGCATCGGCTATAACATGGTAGTTGGTCAGGATCTTACCGTCGCCGCTGATGATCACCCCGGAGCCGAGGCTCGTTTGCGGTTGAGAGTGTTCAGGGATGCCTTGGTAGAAGTGATCAAAGAAGTCCTGGAATGGATCACTGTTCCCTGGATTCTGCAGGGATGACTGCGGGCGGCTTGGCTTGAGGGTCTTCCTGGTGCTGATGTTCACAACGGCCGGGGTCAGGTCCTCAGCGAGCTTCACGTAGTCCGGAGTCTGTCTCAAAAGATGTTTTCCTGGCGCTGTCGCGGCCAGGGCCGTGGTGCCGAACAGGGTCAATGTCGCGAGACCGGCTGCCAATAGTATCAGTTGGATTCTCTGTTTCATGGAAATTCTCCAGGCTCCCCTTTCCCTTGTGCGTCAGGCAGGCGGGCTATTTTTTCTGGTCCAGGCGGAAGATCTTCTCCGCTTTCTTGGCCTCTTTTTCGGCCTCCTTGGCGGCCTGGTCCGCAGACTGGGCAGCAGCCTCGCCTTTATTTGCTGCGGCAAGGGCGTTGCGTGCTTCACCCTCTGCCTTTCCAGCCAGTTCCACGGCACGATCCGCCTTGGCGTCGTCCTTGGCATGGTACTGCTCCAGCTTGGCTTCATCCGAGGTGAGCCGCGTTTCCAAGGCGTTCACCTTTCCTTCGACCTTAGTCAGTCGATCTGCCAGTGGATCGACCTGTCCCTGGACGTACCTGTCCGTCGCGCATCCCGACATGGCGAGCACCAAACCCAAAAGCCCCAGCATCGTCACCTTCTTCATAGCTTCTTACCTCCTCTGTCAGATATTAGCCCGGCACCACCAGCCAACCGTGCGGTGCGGCACAGCCAAGGTACGCGACCTTGTGCACAGGGGCTTATGCATTCCTGATAGCATGCGGCGTGCCAGAGGGATGGTTATGTGATTTTAGTATGTTATGCCGGCAGCGGCGACCGGGGGGAGTGTCCTGCGATGATAGTGGTATCGAAAATAGATAGCGCGAATAGATAGGTGGGGGGAGTGGGGGAGAGCCCCCCGTCACTCCTCGGTGCCGGCGAGACCGTACTTTTCCACTTTGCGGCGGAAGGTGTAGTAGTTCATAGCGAGCATCGCCGCGGTTTTCATGCGTTTGCCGCCGCAGTGGCGCAGAGCCTGCTCCAGGGTCCAGCGCTCCATGGTCTCCATGGTACAGGGAAACGGTGGGGGAAGAAGTATCTCTGCCGACGTCCGCTCCTCAGGTTTAACGGGTAGATCGGCAAGTGCCTCGATGTCGCTGCTCCGGATCACCCCGTCCGTTTCCAGGACCACCCTGCGCATGAGGCTCTTCAATTGCCGTATGTTCCCCGGCCAGGGAAGAACGGTAAGAAGGTTGATTGCGGCATCGTCCAGCAGGGGGGACGGCAGCCCCAGTTCCTCGCAACTCTCCCTGAGAAATCTCAGCGCGAGCGGGAAGATGGCCTCGGGGGTGGAGCGCAGCGAGGGGATGGAGATCACCGTGTCTGCCAGGCGGTAGTAGAGATCCTGTCTGAAACGTCCGGCAGCTGCTTCCTCCTTGAGATTGAGGTTGCTCGCTGCGATGATCCTTACGTCGATCTTTCTTTCCTCGGCTCCCCCGACCTGGCTAAAACGTTTCTCCTCGACAAAACGCAGCAGCTTGGCCTGCAGCTCCTGTGGTGCAGACTCGATGTCGTCAAGGAAAAGCGTTCCCCCGTCCGCCCGTTCAGCGAGGCCGATCCGGGTACGATCAGCACCGGTGAAGGCACCTTTAACGTGTCCGAAAAGCTCGCTTTCAACCAGGGTCACCGGGAGGGCTCCCATCTGCACCGTCACCAGCGGCGCGGTGCGGCGTGGACTAAGCGAGTGGATGAGGGACGCCAGCCGCGACTTTCCCGTCCCGGTTTCGCCCTGCAGCAAAACGTTGTACGAGGTTCTCGCAACCTTTGCCACCTGGTCGGCCATGGAGCGCTGAGCCGGCGCTCCGCCCAACTGTTCCCACAGGTTCGCCCTCAGCTCGTCGGAAAGTCCGTCGATCTCGCGCCGCTGGATTATGGGAAGCGCGGCCTTGGTCAGGCTTGCCAGCAGTTGGTCGGCGTCGGCCGGCTTTCTTACGAACGCGCTGATGCCGAGTTCGATTGCCTTTAGCAGGTAGCTGGTTTCGGTAAAGGCGGTGCAAAGCACCACCGGAGTGCCGGGGGAGAGCTCTTTCAGCCTTGCTGTCAGTTCAAGTCCATCCATGATCGGCATACGGATGTCGCTTAAGACGATGTCCGGCGCTTGGGCGGAAAACTGCGCCAAGGCGTCGCTGCCGTTGGCGGCCTCAATGACCCTGCGGCAGTAAAGCGAAAGAAAGGCGGCCGTCTCGTGCCGCAGATCCGGTTCGTCTTCGACCAGCAATAAGGTGACTTTCTTCAGATCGTTCATGGTTGGTTTCCCGTGGGCAGCTCGATGTAAAAGGTTGTCATTTCCTGATCGGGGACGAAGCGGAGGGTTCCCCCGATGCTTTCTTCGATGATGGTCCTGGAGAGATAAAGCCCGATGCCGGTTCCGCCGCTCTCCTTTTTGGTGGTGAAGTACGGGGCGAAGAGGCGTGGGGCGGTCTCCTCGCTCACGCCGCAGCCGTTGTCGTTGACCTCGATGTTCAGCATTCCGGGGCGGCGGCTTGCCACCGTCACCCTTATGATGCCCCGCTCTGGCCCCCCCTCTTTGCTGCGACGTTCCTGGATGGCGTCGCGCGCGTTTCCCAACAGGTTGAGCATCACCTGCTTGAACTCGTTTCCTCCCCCGCGCACCAAAAGATCCGCACCTGGCTCCCTGATTAATTGCACCTCTATGCCGTGATGGGCGAACTGGGCCTCCAGCAGTTTCAGGGACTCCTCGATGCATGTTGCGGGGGAGAATTCCTGGCGCTCCTTGTCCGGGCGGTAAAAGTCCCGGAATTCGTCGATGGTTTCGGACATGTAGTGGATCTGACGCATGGCGTTGGCCTTGAACTCATCCAGGTATTCCGGAGACAGCTCCTGCCGCGAGCCCAAGGCATGGGTGCGCTGAATGATCATGCCGAGGGTGGCAAGGGGCTGACGCCACTGGTGGGCGATGGCGCTTATGAGGTCGCTCATGGCGATTACGCGCGCCTGATAGGCCCGTTTGCGCTCGGTGATGTCGCGGCAGATGCTCAGCACGACCGGCCGGTCCCCCCACTGGATCAGCCGCGCACTCACCTCGGTAGAGACCGGCGCACCGTCCTTGCGTCTGTGCACCGTTTCGTACGTGACGGACTTCGTTTCCAGCAGTCGCTCCGTGGGGTCTTCCCGCGGGCGCCGCTCCTCTTTCGTCTCCACGTCGGCGATGCACATCCCGGTAAGCTCGGAGCGGGAATATCCGAGCCGTTCGACGGCCAGCGGGTTTGCCTCCAGGATGCGCCCGCCGATATCCGTTATGAAGATGGCATCGTTTGCGCTGTCGAAGAGGAGCCGGTACTTTTCCTCGCTTTCCTGCAGTAGCGTCGTCTGCCGCGCGAGTGCCTCGTTAGCGGCCTGGATTCTTTTGAACTGGTCCTGGAGCGAACCGGCCATCTCCTTGAAGTTGCCGATCAGGTAGCTCGCTTCAAAGACGCTGGTCTCGGGCCAACTGACGGTAGCCCCTGAGGCCAGCCGGGACGGGAGTGCACGCGTCACCTGAAGCAGTTGCTCCAGGTTGGTCATGATGCGGCGGCTCAGGACTTCAGCGAGGCCCAGCGACATGATCAACACCAGTAACAACAGCGTGAACCTCTCTGTGTACTTGGCGTACAGTGCCCTCCGGAATGGAGCGGCCGGTTGCTCCAGAGTAAGAGTCCACTCGCCAAGTTCCCCGACCACGATCTTCGACCGGTAAGCGGTAGCCCTGGTGACCATGGCGCCTGAGCGGTCCGTTTCCCTGCGCCACTTTCCCAGCAGGGAGATCGGGGAGGCTCCGGCGTTTTCGTCGGAGGGGGACGTCCCGGTGTCTGCCGGGCGGTTGGTCATGATGACCCTGCCGTTCTTGTCCGACAGCGTATAGATTTTCTCAGTGTGCTCGGTGAACTTGTCGAGCAGTGCCCGGGTCTGCTGCAGGCTTATCACACCGCAGACATAACCGGCAAAGCGGCCCCCTTTAACTACAGGTGCGAGCACGGCGACCCGCGGACGCGGGGATCCGTTCCAGGAGAAGGAAACATCGGAAAGAATCGGGGTGAGGGACGCCCTGAGCAGGGGTAGATAGCGGCGGTCGGCAAGGTTTAGGCCCACCTCGGACGACTCGCTCTGACGGGGGGGCGGGTAGAAGGCAACGACCTCACCATTCGCGTCCATAAGCGCTATTTGCTTGAAGCTTGGATCTGAGCTGGTGGCAAGGAGCAGGTAGTTCCTAATTTCGCTCGAGGTTGCCGCGGAAAGCGTCTGGGCCAGCACGGCAAGGTTTTGTTTTCGGTTCAGCGCCCATGTTTCCATCAGCTTGTCGATCCGCTGCGAATCCTGGTTTAGCGAGGTGCTGATGGCGCGTTCGGTCTCTATGAAATCGGCCCTGCTGCTGACGGCTAGTATGACGAGGCTTGGCAGCAGTACGAAGAGCGAAAACAGGTTTTGCACTATTTCCCGGTAGGACAGGGGGACGCTTCGGGAGTAGGCTGCCCATCCCATAAAGAGCATCCGGGCGAGCAGGGCGTTGGCGATACCGTTCACGGTAAGCTTTGCCATGGTCATTGTCGTGCTCCCGTAGGGGAGCTGCAGCGCCAGATGAAACATCAGGTAGATCGCGGGAATCCCAACGAAAAGCCAGTAACAGGTGTCCGCGAGCACCATGGTGACGTTGCGGCGCACAACCAGGAACCAGACCGAGGCTACTTCGGCTACCAGAAGCAGCATGATAAAGGGGTGTCCGTAGGTAAGGCAGGTGACCGCCCCGGCAACAGCCGCCACCGCGCAACCGATACGCAGCCCCATAAGCTGCAGGGCCAAGAGCGCGAAGATCGATCCGGTGAAGAACCGGATGTCCAAAAAGAAAGTAAAGGCAAAATAGTTGCCAGCCAGGCCGGCGACAGCCAGTAGTGCAAATGGCAGGATACTTTGACGGGCGTTGACTGACGGGGGCAAAGGAGGTGAAACAACTGGCATAGGCGGTTCCCTACTTGTTTTCCACCGTGGGACTCAAAGGATGTCTTCCACAGTGTAGTCGATCAAAAGTCAGGAGTTGCACTTTGAAGAGCCGGATGAATAATTAGTTGTATTCTACCTCAATATTTTTACCGTGTAGGAAATCGATATGAAAGCTCTTCATTCTATACTAGCGGTAGCTTTGCCAAGCACCGTCTTGCTGTTCACTCTGCTTGCAGGTTCGCCTATGGCGGCACTGGCATCCGACGTCGTGTTCCACGAAGGGCTGGGAGGAGGGCTGCAGACGACAACGACGCGCAGTGACGATTCCTTACCGGAGATCGCCCGCGCCCATGACATCGGTTACAACGCGATAACCGGCGCCAACCCTGTGTTGGACCCCTTTATTCCTGATCCGGGAAGCACGGTGCTTCTGCCGACGCGCTGGCTTCTTCCCGATGTGGCCGCGCACTCAGGGATCGTGATAAACCTTGCCGAAATGCGCCTGTACCTGTTCGGCGAGCGGGAAAGTGACCATGTGGCCACATACCCGGTCGGCATCGGGGACGAGGGGTGGGACACCCCGCTTGGGACCTACCGCGTAATCGAGAAGATCGAAAATCCGGCCTGGCATGTTCCCGCATCGATCAGGGCCCAAAAACCGGAACTGCCAGCGGTGGTCCCTCCCGGTCCGGACAACCCCTTGGGCAACCGCGCTTTGCGCCTTTCCATCGGAACCGTGCTGATTCACGGAACGGACCGCCCTTTCGGCATAGGGATGCGGGTAAGCCATGGCTGCATTCACTTGTATCCAGAAGATATTTTGGAACTGTTCAAGCGTGTCCCGGTGGGGATAAAGGTCACCATCGTCAATCAGCCTGTCAAAGTCGCGCTGGTGGGTGGGCATGTCTTTGTCGAGGTTCACGAAACTGAAACCGGTGGTGGGACTCTCGCGCAGGAGGCATGGCAGTTGTTGGAACGAAAGGGATTAGCCACGTTGGTCAACCCGGAAAAATTACGAGCAGCGCTTGTGGCTCACTCCGGAGTGGTCACCGATGTCAGCAGGTAAATTTTGCTCTGCTACGAAAAGTGATTCAATGAGGTGTCTCTTGCTGTATATTGGGATCGCTCGATTTATCCCTACGAAAGAGGAAAGGTCTCACAATGATGATATTTGCTTTAATCTTCCTGGGACTGGTGGCCGGGACGCTGAGTGGACTGATCGGCATAGGCGGTGGTGTCATCATTGTCCCGGCTCTGGTTTTTCTGTTCGGACTTTCACAACAGGCAGCACAAGGGACCACGATTGCACTCATGATACCGCCGATTGGTATACTGGCTGCGTGGACCTATTACCAGAAAGGGTTCGTCGATATTAAAATCGCAGCCCTGGTCTGTCTCGGATTTGTCGTGGGCGGATTTTTTGGCGCAAAACTCGCCACCAGTGTTTCTTCGGTAATGCTGGAGAAAATTTTTGGTGGGGTCATGCTGCTTATCGCACTTAAGATGCTACTCGCTTAGGTTGACTCTGCCGATTCTCGATACGGCTCCCGCGGTGTACTTCCAACAGATCGGCCGGGTTCCGGGGCCCTCTTTTTCTAGCGCTCTCTGTGCCCAGCTGCTTCTTGCCACGCAACACTCGGGTATCCTCACTACCTGTGATTTGGACGTCACAGGAATGGCGAGGCAGAGCAAAAGTGATATGGAGATAACATGCAGCCCAATGAATTGATGAAGTGCATGAAATCGAAAAATGCACCGATTCTGGTTGATGTACGGACGGGAATCGAGTTCCGAAGAGGCCACATTCCCGGTGCGCTTCATGCCCCGACATGGAAGATTCTGCTGAGACTGGACAAAATTCCGTCTGATCGCAACGCGGAGCTCGTCATCACCTGTGAGCACGGCCCCCGGGCGCGCATCGCTGAGAGCTTGTTACAGGCGTACGGTTACCGGAATATCGCCCTGCTTGACGGACACATGGCTGGCTGGCGCCGATCTGGATTTCCCCTGCAAAAGTGATGGCAGTTATAAAATTGTTGGAGAAAGTGGACGTGGTTATTTAGGTGTCGACTACATGCCCCTTTGTCACCTGTCATTATTGTGGCAGGCTGCCACACTACACCCGCTAATCGTACGCGAGCACCAAGTTTTAGATCTGCGTTCTTTGCGAATTCACCCTATTCCCTGCCTTTACATATTGATCCACCAAAGTTAATCCAAGACAAGTGTGGCACTTCACGGCCCGGACTCTAGTCTACTCTTCATCATTTCGTTATTCTTCCTAAGAACCGCAGGAATGTCTCTTCATGATGGAAGTGCTGCTCCACGTAGGTCGGCAGGAGCTGGTTGCACCCCATTCGGGTCAAGCACTTTCCCCGAAATTGGTGGCAAATATGTGTCGTCGCCATAACTTTCTGAAGGATTGTGCGCGGAGTCATTGCTTTCATTGCCATAATCGAAGATACTTCATACGCATCATGCCGCTCTCGCAACTGCCCGTACTTGAAGTCTGACATGGGGGGGATTTTGGATACCTTCACTGTTTTTTTGAACAATGCTGCATTGATGCTTATCCTTTGCGTCGTCTATGACACGTTCAGCATCCACAAAATATCAAACAAGCAACTGCGTGAGGGGCTGATCGGTGCCCTGGTCGGCTTCATTTGCATCGCGGTCATGCTCAACCCCTGGTCCCTTGAGAAGGGATTGTATTTCGACACCAGGTGGGTTCTCCTCAGCCTGTGCGGCCTTTTTTTCGGCACCATCCCAACGGCGATTGCGGTTGCGATCTCCGGAGCCTTCAGGCTCTACCAGGGGGGGGCGGGGGGGATAGTCGGAACGGTCGTCATTTTGGTGACCGCACTGGTGGGCCTTGGCGGAAGGCGGTTCAAGGGGAAGTTCACCAAGGTGCCCAACTGGATTCAGTTGTACCTCTTCGGCATCGTCGTCCAGTTGGCCATGCTCTCCTGCATGTTTCTCTTCCCGGCGCCAATGCGCAATGCCATCCTCGCGAAGATCGCCCTGCCTATCCTTCTCATCTATCCTGTGCTCACCACCATCATCGGCTTGATCTTGAAGAAGCAGGAAGACCGCCGTGAAGCGGACCTGAAACTTCTCTACTCGACCGCCCTAGCCACAGCTGCCTTGGAGTCGACGCCCGATGGCATCCTCATCGTGAACCGGCAGGGTATGGTCACCCGCTGGAACCAACGGTTCGTCGAACTTTGGAGGGTACCACAGCATCTGCTCGAGATGCCCGACAACAAGCTGCTGCTTGCCCATGCCGCGTCCCAAATGGCCAACCCCGACGAGTTTACCGCCCATGTCGCCGAGCTGTATAAGCACCCGGACGCATCGTGTACCGAAACACTCTACCTTGCCGATGGCCGCATCTTCGAGCGTTACACGCAGCCCCAGAAGGTCGGCAATGAGATCGTTGGCCGCTTTTGGTCCTTTCACGACATTACTGAACAGAGAACGGCTGCCGAGTCGTTGCAGATGATGCGGTTTTGCGTTGACCATGCGGGCGACAGCATGTTCTGGATCAACAGCGCAGGGCGCATCCTCTACGTCAACGATGCAACCTGCGAGGGCCTTGGTTTTTCCCGTGAGGAACTGCTTCGCATGAGCATTTTCGATCTGGATCCGGAATACCAGCTTGGCGTGTGGTCTCTTCACTTCGAAGAACTCAGGACCCGCGGCAACATCATCCTGGAGACCCGGCACCGCACCAAAGACGGCCGGATATTTCCTGTGGAGGTCAACGCCAACTACGTTCATTTCGGCAACCATGAATTCAATTTCGCATACACCCGTGACATTTCTGAACGAAAGCGCGCCATGGAGGAACGCCTGAAACTGGAGCAGCAGCTCCTTCATGCCCAGAAGCTTGAGAGCCTCGGGGTGCTGGCCGGTGGTATCGCCCACGACTTCAATAACATCCTTACTTCGATAATCGGCAATGCCGATCTGGCTCTTATGCGTATCAACCCTGAATCTCCTGCCATCGACAATCTGCACAGCATAGAAAAGGCCTCGGCCCGAGCCGCCGATCTGGCGAAGCAGATGCTTGCGTACTCCGGCAAGGGGAAATTCGTCATCAGTAACCACGACATCAACGATCTACTGGAAGAAATGCTGCACATCCTGCAAGTGTCCATTTCCAAGAAAGCAGTATTGCACCTCAATCTCAACCGCCCCTTGCCTCCGGTAGAGGCGGATGCCACCCAGACCCGCCAGGTCATTATGAATCTGGTCATCAACGCCTCGGAAGCCATTGGCGAGGATAACGGCGTCATCGCCGTCACCACTGGGTGCTTGGACTGTGACAGCGGCTATCTGAAAGATGCCCTGCTCGATGAGCAGGTAAAGGAAGGGCAATACGTCTTTATCGAAATCGCTGACACCGGATGCGGCATGAGCAAAGATACGCTCGCCAAGCTTTTCGATCCGTTCTTCACGACGAAGTTTACCGGAAGGGGCCTCGGCATGGCAGCGGTCCTCGGCATCATCCGCGGGCACAAGGGAGCCGTGAAAGTGTACAGTGAGTTGGGCAAGGGGAGCACCTTCAAGATTCTCCTCCCTGCGAGCGACAAAGCCGTCGAACTGGTCAAGCACGTTGCAAAGAGCGATCATGGAAGCTTTAAGGGGACAGTGCTGCTCGTCGACGACGAGGAGACCGTTCGAGATATTGGAACAAAAATGCTTCAGGAAATGGGCTTCAACGTCCTTACCGCTAACGACGGTCGTGAAGCTATTGAGGCTTACCGATCACGCCATGATATCAGTTTCGTCATCCTCGACCTCACCATGCCTTTCATGGATGGCGAACAATGCTTTAGGGAGCTGCGGGCGCTGAATCCGAACGTTAAAGTGATCATGAGTAGTGGATTTGGTGAACTGGAAGTGACACAGAAGTTCATCGGCAAAGGGCTGGCAGGATTTATTCAGAAGCCGTACAAGTTGACGGCGCTGCGTGAGAGCATTCATGGCCTGAACATCGATGCAAAAGAGGCCTAAGTCGAATTGAGGGTGCCGCTGCCACAACAAGCAGGCCCGTGAGGCCCTGAACGGTTCCAGTTCATTCCCATCAGGGACCAGTTCCCTCTAATCTAGAACCGTCAAGAAAAGTGAGTCACCCCCCGGGGGAGACTGGGGACGGGGACGCACTTTGTTTCTGGAGGGAACGCCGGCCCGTCTTCGGCCAGGGGCACGTGCAGATTTGTGTAAAAGGGGCTTTACACTTTATGTAAAGCCCCTTGGTCTTCAACAGATCGTACAGAAGGTCAAGCTTGGTTTTCGCGGCGTTTCCCGTAGATGGCAATCCCGGCCAGGCCAAGGCCCATAAGAAGGATGGTGCCGGGTTCAGGGACCGGGGCGGTTCCGTTGTCATAGTTGAGGCAGAGCACCGACTTGTCCAAGTAGAGGAAATCAAGACAGCCAATTTCTCTGTAGATGAGGGATACGTCGAGGTCCTGGCCCTGCCCCCATGGTGCTGTGATGCTCGAGGCAACGTCGAACTTGGTCGATTCCATCGGGTTCCAGAACCAGGTCCAGCCGGTGTCATCCTTTAGCGTCCCCATGAAGTTACTCTCTACCTGCACGTAGTCGTTGCTGCCGTTGACGAAGTTCGAGTAGATCGTCAAGTGCGCGCTGTTGATGGTGTCGTATGGCATCGTGAAGTCGCTCGGCATGTCTTGCTGCCAAGACAACGTGCCGATGCCGGTCAGGATCCGGTCCAGGTCGGTGGTGCTCGTGTAGAATGTTGCCCCGGCGATTCCGGTCGCGCCAAGCATAAGCGCTACGGTCAGAATTCCTGCCAAAAACGCTCTCATTCTCATGCCCTCCTGTTCGTAGTTATTTTGAAGCTGTCCATTGTAAGGCAACTCGCGTGCCGATCCTGTTAAATCAGCCATTTACGGTAGAGGGGCTCGCCGTAGAGGTGTTCTATGAAGGGCTTCGAAGGATGCGCGGGGGAAAAGATGTAAGGATCTGCGACAGGTGTAAAGACACCAAAGGATAGCCTCCTCCTGCTCGACAACTTATTTGATTTCTGTAATGACCCGCCTAAAGCTGTGCGATCATCGATCATGCCGGCTCTGCTCTAGTACATATCCAGTCATTTTTGAAGTCGCCGCTTCTTTTTTCGCAGCCGAGTCGGGTGCTCGCAGTCCTACTTTTTTATGTTTTTCTGTTATATTGCACACGATGGCTGCAGAACGTGGTGCTGTGTAAAATAAGGAAGACCGCCCCCACCGATGAGCTGATAGCGGCCTTGCAGTAGAGATCCCATACCGGACAGCGACCATGAACCAAATCTCCTTGCAGCTCAATTCGCTTTATCACAGAGCTTTGCTGTTCCTTGTGCTGCAGGTGCCGTTGCCTGCAACTGCTGCAACTCCGGATGGGGGAGCAAGGGGGGGCGCCTTGCCTGGGGAGGACGGCTCATACCACATCACGGCGTCCGTTGCCATCGTGGCCCTGGTTATACTCCTGATGGTCCTGCTGCGCCAGATGCTCCAATCACGGAAAGCTGCGCGGTCACTTGCCGAAAGCGAACGTCGCTTCCGTACCTTAGTAGAACAGGCTGGAGACGGTTTTGAACTGATAGGGGTACAAGGGGAGATCCTGGACCTGAACAGCGCCACCAGCGACTGTCTGGGCTATACCAGGGACGAACTCCTCAAAATGAAGATCACTGATATTGATCCCCTGATCAGCAGGGAGGATTTCACAGCCCACTTCGCCTCACTGATAGGGCAACCGCCGGCTATCTTCGAGTCTGTGCACCAGCGCAAGGATGGGACACGATTTCCGGTCGAGATACGAACCTCGGTTTTTAACCTGGGGGGAGTGCCGGTCGCGCTTGCGCTGACCCGTGACATTACCAAGCGCAGGCAGCAACTGGCTGAGCTTGACTACACGAACAAGTGTTTCACCCAGGCCCTGAATAGCCGTCATCACGTCCTGTACCGCCTCAACGTAGCACAAGGCAGGTATGACTACCTGAGCCCCGCTTTCGAACAGATAACCGGCCATCCCGTCGCAGAATTCCAAAAGAACAGTCTCGAGACACTCAAGGATTACTTCCATCCCGAAGACAGGGTGCGCATTTTTGCCGCCCTTGACCAGGCATTTCTTAATCGCACCGGCCCAACTGTCAACCTGGACCTCGAGTACCGTCTCCGGAGGGCTGATGGGGAGTACTGCTGGCTGCGTGATTCAACCACCGCCTGCTTTGACGACCCGGGTGCCCTGGAGTGTTTTTTCGGTTCAGCCCATGACGTCACTGACTCCAAGCGGGCGGAAAAAGAACGTGAACAGTTTCATACCCTGTTCATGACCTCCGACGACCTCATGTGCATCGCAGATCCAAAAGGCGCCTTCCTCAAGACCAATCCGTCCTGCTCGGAAATCCTCGGCTATTGCGAGGAGGAACTGGTAGCTAAGCCTTTCATCGACTTTGTCCATCCCGAGGACAGGGAATTTACCGTTGTGGAAATGGAACAGCAGATGCTGTCTGGGAACTCGTTTAGGTTTGAAAACCGATATGTGCGCAAGGATGGCTCTATCCGCTGGCTATCGTGGAGCGCAGTGTATAACCAGGAAGACGGGATGACTTACGCGACAGCACGTGACATAACGGAACGCAAGGAGGCTGAGGAGGAGCGCAACCGGCTGGAACAGCAGCTGCTCCACACGCAGAAACTGGAAAGCCTCGGCGTCCTGGCGGGAGGCATAGCCCACGATTTCAACAACATTCTCACCAGCATCATCGGCAATGCAGATCTGGCCCTGGCACAACTCGAACCTCGGTCGCCGGTTATGGAGAACCTGCAACGCATCGAAAAATCAGCAGCACGAGCCGCCGACCTTGCCAAACAGATGCTCGCCTACTCTGGAAAGGGGAGGTTCATCGTCGAGCCAACCGACCTGAACCGCTTGGTCGAGGAGATGAAGCATATGCTGGAGGTGTCGGTCTCCAAGAAGGCGGTGGTGAACTACAATCTCATCCGGCCGCTGCCACCTGTTGATGCCGATGCCACGCAGATCCGCCAGATCGTAATGAATCTGGTCATCAACGCCTCTGAGGCCCTCGATGAGCAGGAAGGGGTGATCGATATCGGTACGGGAAGCGTCCAGTGCGACGAGAAGTATCTCCAGGGGACCTGGCTCGTGGATGCCATCCCGGAAGGGCTCTATGTCTTTGTCGAAGTCGCTGACACCGGATGCGGCATGTCACCAGAGACGGCCGCAAAGATTTTCGACCCCTTCTTCACTACCAAATTTACAGGTAGGGGGCTGGGGATGGCTGCCGTACTGGGGATCGTCAGGGGGCACAGGGGCACCATCAAGGTTGACAGTACCCCCGGGAAGGGAACCGTATTCAGGGTGCTCCTGCCGGCGTGCGACAAGGCTGCGGAGATCGCTGCGTCTCCTGCCCCCGAAATGAAGTGGCGCAAAAGCGAAGGAAAGGTCCTCCTCGTGGACGACGAGGAGGAGGTGCGAAAGATCGGCTGCGAGATGCTCCAGTTGCTCGGCTACACTCCCATCGCCGCCGAAAACGGGCGTGAGGCCGTAGAGCTCTTCAAAAAACACCCGGATCTTGCCTTGGTGATCCTCGATCTCACCATGCCGCAGATGGACGGGGAACAATGCTTCCGTGAACTGCGGCAGTTGGACCCGAAGGTGCTGGTACTCATGGCAAGCGGCTACAGCGAGTACGAAGTTGCGCCGAAGTTCGCCGGCTCGGGATTAGCCGGATTCGTAGAAAAACCTTTCAACCTCGCTATTTTGACCAAAGCGATAGACGCGATCCTGGATAAAAGCCGACAGCGATAAGGTGCTTTTGTCCGATTCCAGATCGGCCTCCATCCTCACCCGGATTTCCTGGCTTGGGCTGCGACACATTAAGGGGCTCCTTACGGAGCCCCTTAATGTCATTTTCAGTGCTTTTCGCTGCCATGCCCGGCAGGGGCGTGGCGGGTGTGCTCCGCGTGTTCACCGTGGGCGGTGCCTGTGGTGGAAAGGTGCACCTTCTCCACGAAATGGGTGAAGTCGACGTAGGCCTCAACGAACTCGCGGCCCTGGGCAACACTTTCGTCCTTGTGCGTGTACGCCGCTTGGGCACGCTCGAAGCGTTTCTGGATACCTGCGGTGATATCCTCCGTGACCAGTCGCACCAAGCTGTCAGCCGACCCGGTCGTCAAGGCTTTGTCGGCCTCGGCTACGGCAGGTTCTACGGCTCCTGCAGGCTTCAGACCCGTGTAAGGGGCGCCTTCGCCGGCGCGGTGCACCTTCACCAGGGTGGCGAAGAACTGTTTATGTGCGGCTTCGGATTTGCTCCCCTTTGCCGCAACTGCCTTGTCGAATGCCACTTTAATTGCCTTTTCGTCCTTCGCCTGCACCCATTTGAGAACCGGGGTGACACTTTTAGTTCCCAGCGCTTTGCGCGCGTCCTGTACCACGGGGCCGTCCAGCGTGTCGCAATGTGCGGACACCAACTCGGGCGTTGCCAGTGAAACAGTGGCTACTGTGGCAATTACTGCCCCTGTTATTTTTACCAATCTCATCATGGAAAGATCTCCATCTCCTTGTGTCCCAGGCACTAGTGTGCCCAGTCGTTGTGCATCTGAGGGGAAGTTAGCACTGTAGGGAGGTCACCGTGGAGGTATATAGATTTGCCTGGTGTATCCGTCAAGTCCACGTGCGGAGACATGCCAGGCAAGTTTCCGCTCCGTTATTTTCAGTTCATACCCGTTACCCTCAAGCGTCCCGTAAGGAACATCCTGTTGGCAACACCGGATTCCATCATGATCGTCATCAGCGGGTTGATCGTCCCAATTGTGCGGGTTTTCAAGGGAAGAGGCGCTGAGGTCGGAAGTGGCGTTGAACTCAAGGCTGTGGCCGGAAGCTGCAGCGGTGCCGACAAAAGAAACGATCATCAGCAGGAGTGCGATACTCATTATGGTCACTCGAGGAGCTATCATGATCATATGATGCCACTCGTGTCGACTCCCGCCTTTGATACAAGTCAAGAAGATCAGGAAAAACATCCACTGTGGCATTATTCGTTGCGTGGTCTGTTAGGTTGTGATGTAGGACCTTTCGTACTTTGACATTCCCGATTCCAGCAATACCATTGCATCAGGTAAAGCCGAACCTCGGGTGACCGAGGCACGGGAAACCACGGGACTTCCTCGAGGTTTACTTCCAACAAGTCAGCCGGGCTGCCGGAGCCTCCTTTGCGGGGGGCGTTCAGCGCCCGGCATTTTTTTGTCTGCCCCATACCGATACCGTCTGTTCCAGAACCGGACACTCCACACCTCGCAGCCCAAAAGGAGAAAAGTATGAAACTGAACGGTTTGGCCTCCCCTGTGTTGTTTGGCGCCATCGTTGTCTCTGTCCTGGTCATCACTTCCCACACCGCAGCATGGGCATCACCACCCGCCACGGCTTCGTGTGATCAAACGGACATTTACGACAGGCTCAAGTGCAAGCACGACGGTGTCGCCAACCAGATCGAGTTCATGACTGGTCTTTTCCAGGAGGGATCACTGCTGGGCGACAAGCTCACGGCCGGGCAGCGCGAGCATCTTAAAGGGGTGAAGATGAATACTGGCCGCTCAAAGATCAAAAACGGAGCCAGCGAGTTCAAAAAACTGGCCAAGACCGGGGCAAAATCGAACAAGAACGCCTGTTACCGCGTGCCGCTCTCGGCCCAGGATGACCAGAACAACGACGGCGTCTGCGACTACGACCAGGGCACACTGAGCGCGAAATGCGCTGCCATCGATCTTGACAGCAACGGGAACAAGCAGGCCTGCAATCCGCTCAAGAAGAACAAGGGTAAAGGGCAGGACGGCCTGGAGTGCGATCAGATCTGCAACGCGGATGACGGTGTGACTGACGCGGAGCGGCAGGATATGCAGGCGGAAGCCGAGCCGATGGAACAGGCCTACGGTGCGCTGGAAGGGGAACTGCACAAGGTAAACGGGGACCTCGAGGAACTGAATGCCGTCGCGCCGCAGGCACTCTTCTCGATGTCGGCTCAGACCGTTTCGGCTGGGTGCGATACGCCGGTCAGCACCCCCGGCCTGGACATCGCGTCAGGGGTAATGAGGCAGGTATCGGTCACCGCGCGCGGACTTGCGGGGATGGCGGGGGCCAGTTGCAAACAGACCGCGGTCGCCCTGGGGTTCGGCGGCAACGGCGCTATCGTCTGTCTGGCCTTCGAGACGGCAGCCTCCGTGCTGGAGATCGCCTACACCACGGTGGATGAGATCCTCAAGTCGGAACAGGGGGCGCTGCAGACCTCTACGCTCTCCTGCCTGCAGCACACCGCCGGCAGCATCGACAGCGGGTTCGCAACCCTTTATACCCAGCACGCCGACATACAACGCAACGACAACAACAATGCCACCTCCATCAAGAACAACAGCGATGCCAACACCGCGGCGCTCATGGAAAGGATCAACCAACTGCGCAACGAGCTGGTGACGATATTGAATACGCCCCAGGGACAAAGGGCACAGTTCCCGGTGAAATAGGCTTTGGAAGGGGTACGTCCGGGGTCAGCAGCGCGGCAAAATGGCAGCGGAGGGGCGAGTTCATTGAAAGCGCAAACTGGTCTGGAACCGGGTTTGGCTCCCTCCGATGTCGCGAAGAATGTGACGAAGAAACTTCGTGATCACTGACTCTCAACAATCCGATAATGGAAGATGAACTAGAAAAGGCACCTGGTCATGAACCGGGTGCCTTTCTTGTTTTCAATAGCCGGGTGTGCCGGCAGTTCGACGGTAGCTAGCCGTACTACTCCTGTACCGGTACCGCGACGAGGAGCGCGTCGTCTGCCTCATCCTCTTGCTCGGCACCGAGGTCGCCTTCCCACTTGGCGACGACGGCGGTGGCGATGCTGTTGCCGATGACGTTGGTCGCGGTGCGCCCCATGTCGAGGAACTGGTCGATGCCCATGATGAGCAGCAGGCCCGCCTCGGGGAGGTTGAACATGGGGAGGGTGGCGGCGACAACCACCAGCGAGGCGCGGGCGACACCGGCCATACCCTTGCTGGTCAGCATCATGACCAGGAGCAGGGCGATCTGCTTGGAAATGGAAAGCTCGATGTTGTAGACCTGAGCGATGAAGATGATGGCAAAGGCCTGATACATCATGGAGCCGTCCAGGTTGAAGGAGTAGCCCAGCGGCAGCACGAAGCCGGAGACTTTCTCTTTCACGCCGAAGCGCTCCAGGGACTCCAGGGTCTGCGGATAGGCGGCCTCGCTGCTCGCGGTCGAGAAGGCGATCAGCATCGGCTCACGGATCAGCTTGAGCAGGGTCCAGGTGGAGTTACGCAGGAACAGGTAGCCGGCGCCGATGAGCACGGCCCAGAGCACGATCAAGCCGATGTAGAAGCTCCCGATGAACTTGCCGTAGGTGGTCAACACACCGAGCCCCTGCACGGTGATGCAGGACGCCATGGCGGCAAAGACGCCTACCGGGGCGAATTGCATGACGTAGTCGGTCACCTTGAGCATGATGTTTACCAGTTCCTTCACGAAGGCGACCACGGTTTTGGTGGCGTCGTCTTTGAAGGAGGCAATGGCGAACCCGAAGAAGACGGAGAAGATCAGGATCTGCAGGATGGAGTTCTTCGCCATGGCATCGAGGAAGCTGGTCGGGAAGATGTTGGTAACGAAATCCTTGAAGTTGAGGGCGGCGACGTTGAGGTTGGTGGTTGCGCCTGTCGCCGGTGCGGGTAGCGAGGTGCCGACGCCGGGCTGGAACAGGTTGACGAACACCATGCCGAGCACCAGGGAGATCACCGATGCACAGAGGAACCAGCCCATGGCGCGGATTCCGATCCGGCCGATGGCCTTGGAGTCGCCGTTGCCGGCGATGCCGGAGACGATGGTGCCGAAGACCAGCGGCGCGATGATCATCTTGATCAGGCGCAGAAAGACCGACGAGATGATGTCGAAGTATCCGGCAATCACTTTGGCAGCCTTGGCGTCCGGTGCATTGAGGTTACAGAAGTAGCCGACGACGATTCCGAGAATCATCGCCACCAGGATGTAGAGGGTCAATTTGTTCTTTTTCATGCTGCACTCTCCTTCAGGTTGAATTGCATTGTTGTCCCCAATCTCACAGCTTCCCATAAAATAGTTTTCTACATCCTGCAGTACCCCGGAGATAGCAAGACAATTGCCAACTCGTTTACAAAAGGATAAGTGGCGAAAACTCCACAAGTTATGAGGTGCGCAGGCGGGGGAGGGAATGCACAGGGGGGTATAACCTGTGGGCGCCAATGCGGTGCTTAAGAGAGATTTGTCCTGGAATCAAGAAAGGTTAGGCGAGTTAGTCGGAGGTTATAGCAGGGGCGCAGGTTATAGGGGTTGTGTGGGGAGGAGAAGCGACGGACGCCCTCGCCGCCGCGCAGGCGGCGCGAGAGGGTAAAACTGCGTTGGGCGTTGACGGTTACGACAAGGAATCTCCTGTCTTTTTAAGGCGTTTGCTCAGTGCCGGCTGGGAGATTCCGATAAGGCGGCAGGCTATGGACTGGTTCCCCTGTGCCCGGCGCATCGCTTCGGCGACCAGGAGATCGCTCACCTCGTACAGGGCGGGGAGCGGTTCGGTGGGGACGAAGACACTGCGTTGTCCCTGCTCGTCCAGCCGCACGGGGCGGCTCTGATCTTTACCGAGGACCCGCTTGAAGGTGTCCATGGAGAGCATGTGCGCTTCGTGGCGGCTCATGGCGTCGTACACCAGCGCGCGCAGCTCGCGCACGTTGCCGGGGAAGGAATAGTTGGTCAGCAGGACGGGGAGTTCCTTGGGGACGGTCGGTTTCTTCTTGTTGAGCTCCCGGGCCGCCTCGTCCAGGAAGTGGTCGAAGAGAAGAGGGATGTCGTCGGGACGCTCGCGCAAGGCCGGGATGTGGATGTGGTGACCGCACAGGCGGTAGTAGAAGTCTTTGCGGAACTCTCCGGCGGCCTGCTTGGCGGCCAAGTCGTGGTGGGTCGCCACGACCACCCGCGCGTTCATGCGCTTGGGTACGTCGCTGCCCAGGGAGAAGTACTCACCCTCCTGCAGCAGGCGCAACAGTTTGACCTGTGAGGTGATGGCCAGGTCCCCGATCTCGTCCAGGAACAGGGTCCCGTCCGCCGCCCGCTCGATCATGCCGCTGCGGGGGAGTTCCGCACCGGTGAAGGCGCCCCTGGTGTGGCCGAAGAGGGTGTCGCTGAAAATCTGGTCGTCCAGTCCCGCCACGTTGACCGAGACGAGCTGTCCGGGGCGCCGGCTCACCTTGTGCACCGCCCGCGCCACCAGTTCCTTGCCGACCCCGCTTTCCCCGGTGATCAGTATCGGCTGGCTGCTCCCGGCCACCGCCTCGATGTAGCGGAAGATGGAAAGCATGGCCCGGTCCGCGGTGAGGATGTCGGCGAAAGCCTCGGCGTGCTCCAGCCGGTCGCTCAAAATGCGGGATTTCATCTCGCTGTTTTCCCGCTGCAGGTCGATCAGCCGGATAGCGCGGTGGATCCCCTGGATCAGGCGTTCCTCCTCGACGGTCTTGACGAAGAAGTCGAAGGCGCCCTTTTGCATGCACTCCACGGCGACGGATACCTGGTTCAGTCCGCTCAGCACGATCACCGGGACCTCCGGGTGCTCTTCGATGATGGCGGGGAGCAGGTCCTGGCCGGAGAGGTTCGGCATGTTCAGGTCGAGCAGGACCAGGCCGATGGGGCGGGATCGGAGCAACTCCAGGACCTTGGTGCTGTCGGAGCAGCGCACCACGTTGTTGATGCCGCCCGACATGGCGAGGGTCATGCTGATGCTGCGCAGCCACGCCTCCTCGTCGTCCACCAGGAGGATCTCGAACGTGGGATTAAGTGAGTCGATCATGGTCATGCTCCTTGCAGGGCGGGCAGCGCCACCCGTACCGTGGTCCCCTCGCCCTGTCGCGAGTCGAAAGCCATGGTCCCCTTGTGTTCTTTGATGATGGAGGCCGATACGGAGAGGCCCAGGCCAGTCCCGCCTGTCTCGCGCTTGGTGGTGAAGAAGGGGTCCGCGATACGATGCAGATCCTCGCTGGCGATACCCACCCCCTCGTCGCGGACCAGCAGCAGGACCTCGTTTCGTTCGGCGTCATAACTGGTAGCGAGGAAGATCCCCTTGGTCGGGTCTGGGAGTGCCTGGCAGGCGTTGAGGATCAGGTTGACCACTACCTGTTCGATCCGCTGCGCGTTGCCCCGCACTGCCGGTAGGCCTTCGGCAAGGGTGGTGACGACGTTGCCGGTGGTCTTGCGGATGGAATTCTCCACCAGCCTGAGGGCGGCCCGGACCACGTCGTTCAGGAGCACCGACTGGTCCATCTGCGAGGTGTCCTTGCGGGCAAAGTCCTTCAAGTCCTCGACGATGCGCTTGATGCGGGTCGCACCGTCCTGCATCTCGTCGATGAGCAGAGGGATGTCCTCGCGAAACTGCGAGTAGCGCAGCCCGCCGATCAGGAAGTCTCCTTCCTTTTGGAACCTCTGTTCCAGATGCTCTTCGGTGGAGCGGAAGATCTTCTTCAATACTGGCAGGTTGTAGAGCAAAAGCCCGGTCGGGTTGTTGATCTCGTGGGCGATACCCGACACGAGGACCCCGAGCGACGCCATCTTGTCCGCCTGGATCAGTTGCTGCTGTTGCAACTGCATCTCCTGGGTGCGCACGGCGACTTCCTTGGCGAGCCTGCGGTTGATGTAGCCGATGGCGCTCAGCAGCAACAAAAGCGGCAGCGCGGTGATAGCCGCGTAGGTGAGGATCTTGCGCCAGGAGACGGTGGGAGGCTCCAGCGCGCCGAGCCACTTGTCGTGGATCTTCTGATAGCGCCCGGTGTTTTTCAGGATGGCGAGCCCTTCGCTGAACTGGGAAAGGATCTGCTCGTTCCCTTTACTGACCGCGTAGCAATAAGGTTGGCCGGCGAAGAGCCTGCCCACCGGTACGATATTGGAGAGCCCGAACTCGCGGCTCAGGTAGAGTCCGGGCAGGTTGCCGACCAGGGCGTAGTCGTGTTTGCCTGCGGCGAGTTGTCGCAGCGCGTCGATGTGGGTATCCACCGGGAAGATGCGCGCCCCCACGTTTTTTCCCAGGAGGTAGTCGTGCATCATGCCGCCGTTTTGCACTAAGACCTCCTTCCCCTTGAGGTCGCTCAGATCGCGGACCGGCTTGGTGCCGCGGCGGGCGAAGACCGATTGGTTGATGATGGAATGCGGTGGCGAGAAATCGTAATCCCTGGCACGCACGTCCGCCTGGACCATCCCCTGGACGATGTCCACCTCGCCGGTTCGTAGCGCATTGCGTATCTCGTCCCAGCGGCCGAGGCGGATCTCCACCGTCATCCCCATCACCTCCGCGATGGCGCGGGTCAGGTCGACGTTGAAACCGGCGGGATGGCCGTCCTTGTCGATGAATTCGTACGGGGGGTAGTTGTGGTCACCGCCGACGACGATGGTCCCACCCGCCGCCCAGGCGGAGTACGGCATGACCAGGCACAGGGCCAGCAGAAGCAGTGCCGGCAGGATGTGCTGCGTGAAGAGGATGCTACCTTTCATGTACCGCGAACGAATCAAAGGGAGTTGGTCCTTCTGAGCGAGGTGGAGGTTTGCGGTAGGCTTCGAGAGTTCAAAGTATATGTCGCGGCTAAATGAAAAGTCAATGTGGCCATTTTGATAGAGAGCGCGAGCCGGGATGTAGAGGGGAACGATGCGGTCGCAGCGGGGAAGTTCAAAGGGGAAGAGGCTGGTGGGTGGTGGGGGAGGTGGGGGCAGGCAGCTCTCCACGTGATTACAGGTGAAGCGTGAAGGGCTGCCTTTTCTTTATCGGGCTGGTCGGTGTTTCAGGTCTACCAGGTCTGGGTGACCGTGTCGGGGGTGACAGACAAAGTGGCGCGCAGCCAGCTGAACTTGGATTTTAGTTGATCGAAATCGGGTCCGGACGTTATAAATGCGGCTTTCCCCTTGATGAGAAAACCTGCGCCCGGTCCGTGCAGGCCCTGCACCTTGCTGCTCCCCACCGTGAGCAGGACCTCCGGGTTGTAGGCGACGTTGGCCTCGGTCCGGTTCATGTAGCCGGCGGGAATCAATACGCGCCCCTCTGCGGAGACGCGGATGTAGCTGTTCCAGGTGTTGACCAGGTGAGGACCATCCTCTCCCAGGGTGGCGATGGCGACCACGCCATCCTGTTTCAGAATTTCCAGCAGCTTTTCGGGTATCATTTCTTCTACCTCCTGTTAGTGATCTTGCACAGCCAATGTGTGACTGGAAGACGTTATGTTTATTCTCGATGTGAAAGACAAAGTCCCTCTTTACAGGCAACTTTACAACCAGATCAGGGAACAGGTGCTGTCGGGGAAACTCCCTGCGCATGCCAAGCTTCCTTCAGTCAGGGACCTGGCAACAGAGCTGCAATCCAGCCGAAACACAGTCGAGGGGGCCTACCAGGAACTGTTCGCCGAAGGCTACATCTACAGCAGGCAACGCAGTGGCTACTTCGTATCCCCCATCGATCAGCCGGTTGCACCGGTGTCGCGGTCCCGTGCCGTACGCAAGAGTGAGCGCCCGCGCCAGCGCGAACCCAGGTTCAGGTTTGACTTCCATCCCGCACGCCTCGACCCCGACGGTTTTCCCATGGCGCAGTGGCGCAGCTCCCTTCTGGAAACCCTGCGCGAGAGCCCGGCGGAGCTTTCCCATTACGGAGGTTTCCAGGGCGATTGGGAGTTACGCTGCAACATCCAGAGGTACCTGGAGCGTTCCCGCGGGGTGATGTGCGGCCCCGAACGGATCTTCATCGGCGCCGGCCTGCAACAAAGCCTTGACCTGGTGGCGCACCTGCTGCGAAAAGGTCATTCCGCACTGGCGGTCGAGAACCCCGGGTACCATCTGCCGCGAGCAGTGTTCCAAAACAACGGTTTCGAGATCCGGCCGGTCGAGGTCGGGTCGGGGGGGATGGACCTGGAGGGACTGCGCGCCAGCCGGAGTACCGTCGCCTACGTTACCCCCTCCCACCAGATGCCGCTGGGTCAGGTGATGCCCGTCGCCAACCGGTTGAACCTGATCGACTGGGCGATGTCCGGCGGTAACGTGATCATCGAGGACGATTACGACAGCGAACTGCGCTACTACGGCAAGCCGATCCCGTCCTTGCAGGGGTTGCGTCCGGACGCGGACATCATCTACCTGGGAACCTTCTCCAAAATACTCTCGCCGGCGCTGCGCCTCTCCTACATGGTGCTGCCAAGCTCCTTGCTCGCGGGTTTCCGCGCCTTGTATGGCGACTATTTCCCTACCGTCTCGCTCCTCGAACAGAGGGCCATGGCGAAGTTCATGGCGCACGGCTACTGGGAACGCCACATCCGGCGCATGCGCATCGTTTACCACAAGAAGCACGACGCCATGCTCAAGGCGATCGAGCAACACTTCGGCGACAGGGGGACCGTGATCGGTGCGGGAGCAGGATTGCATGTCATCCTTGAGTTGCAGAACGCCCCCTGCGCCGAGAGCACCATCATTCGCGACGCCGCGGCAAGGGGGATCAACCTGTTCCCCTTCAGCGTGACCTGCATCGGAGGAACTCCCGCATGGACTCGCCTCATGCTCGGGTTCGGGGGCATGAGCGTTGCCGAGATAGATCCGGGCATCAAGCTCCTTTCCGAACTTTGCCTCAAGGTACCCTGAACTTGCCCCCACTAACAGGTGCAGAATTCAATAATATTATGGGGGCAGGTGGTAGCGGTCCTGGGATGTCTGATGTGACAGTTCCTGACAAACCTCTTTGCGACACAATAAACTTTTCTTTGATGAATGTTTAAGATATATTCCGTGATGTTAATAGGATATCTTGTGTTGTGTCGGTCTGGTTCTTCCCCTTTTACCGGACATATGCCGCTCTACTTAAAGCTTGGTTTAATAGACTTCGCCAGGGTGATTGTCCGGTCCTCCTCCGCTTATCCTGGATAGAAGGCGTCAACGGTTGCAGACAGATTCAGACAAGCCTTGATATGAGCAATCGAACCAAAAAAACTACCCCCTTGAGCACGGCGTCCTCACCGTCATTGGTGCGGCTGGTGCGTGAACTCAATGTTTCGCGCCGCAACATGGCCGCTTACCCGCCCGGGCATCAAATAATCGACGCCTCTTTAGCCAGCGCCTTGACCAGCTACGCCGAATTCCTCGGCGAACACGACGAGATCATCGTTGGGGTGGCCGGTTCAACTCTCGTGCTGGCGGATCAGGTAGTCGACAAGTCGAATCCGGTCATGAGGGATTTCGCCCGGACGTTGCATGAACGGGGGATAGGGACGCTTGTTCTGAAACGGGGGCTCAGCAAGGAGGAGCTGCGCCGTTTCATCATCATCCTGGGCAGCAAACGCGAAAAGATTCATGCCGCCGGCGGGGTCGGTGCGGTCTGGGAGAAGTCCGGCATCACCTCTCTCGCTATCAGGGAGATACGCTACGACCTGTTCATTGCAACAGAGGAACCGCAACCCCAGGCCGGGGAGGTGGCGAGTCAAGCTCTCGATCTCTGGGAACGGTTTGCCCTGGTTTTGAAGAGCGGGCTGAAGGCGGGAGATGTGCTCGCCGGAGGAGCGCTGGATCCGGAACTGGTAGCCGAAGCCCTCAACTGTCAATTCGGCCAAGGTGGCCTTTTGGGGGACTTCACACGTCTCTTGGGGGATGCCTTTGCCCGTGGAGAAACCGCAGCTCCGCGCACCAAAGAAGTCATCGGCCGGAGTTTCGCCGGTTTTGTCGCCAAGCTGAACCCCGTTTTGCGTCAGCAGTTTCTCGCCGCCGCATGGTTGTCCGAGGCGATCACCGCACCGGAAATGGAATCGCTCATCCGGCACATGCCACTGAACGTGGTGCGGGACACGCTGAAGGAAATTGGCGAGCGCCAGCAGAGCATCCCCCCCTTCGTACTGCAACTGCTGCGGCAGCTCAGTTCCAGCGCCCCTCCTTCCGGCGAGTCCCTGCAGCCAGTCCTGCCGGAGGCGGAGTTGTCGGCGCGGGTCGAGACCATCCTCAAGGAACACGCCAGCGAAGAGTTCATCCCGCAAAGTTATCAGGACAAGCTGCACAAGATGATGGACCCGGGCCAGGTGCCCCTCCTGGGGAGCGAAGGTGTGCGTGATCTCCTGGTAACCCTCGAACAGTCATGCCTTGAGAAGAGCACCGGCGAGCTCCTGCTTCTCTTCCTGAAGTCAGGCGTGGGCGAGGGGGAGGAAATCGACGGGTATGCCAGGAACCTTTACGATATCGGGATCTATTTCCTGCGGGAGGGCGACTACCCGCAGTTTATCAAGATTCTGCGCGAGGTGACCGGGGGCGAGGTGCCCATCGAGGTGCGCCAGCGCGTCATGGAGCTTCTGGCCTGCGATGAGTTCGTCAGCGAGGTACTGGACGGACTGGAAACCTGGGGAAAGCCCAGGTTCGATGAGATCGCCGAGGTGATTGCAACGGTAGGTGCACCTTTTAGCGATGCCCTCCTGGAGGGCCTGGCGCAAAGCGAGAGCATGTCGCTGAGACGGTTCATGATGGACCGTCTGGTGGAGATCGGTACCCCGGCCGCTCCCTCCGTCATCGCTCGGCTCTCCGATAGCCGCTGGTATTTTCTGCGCAACCTGATCACACTGGTTCGGCGTATGAAACTCTCCGACACCGTGGAGAGGCTGCGCGTGCTGGCCCGTCATTCCGACCGTAGGGTTGCCCAGGAAGCCCTCAGGGCGCTGCTCGAATTCGGGGATACCATGGCGGAGGGTAAGCTGGTGAGGGATCTTGAGAGCGATAACCAACAGGCCGTGCTCGCGGCGCTCGAGGTCGCAGGAATGGCCGGGTCGGCCAGGGTCCTCGGGATCCTGCATGCCATGCTGCTGGCACCGGGCTTCTCCACCAAAGAGCTGCAGGTGAAGAGGCAGGTCGTACAGGCGCTGGGGGAGGTAGGCAATCCAGAGTCGCTCCCCTTGCTGGAGAAACTCTTTGCCTCGGTCAACCTGCTGTACCGCAGCAGGCTGACCAAGTTGAAACTCGATGCCGTCATGACGCTGTGGCGGTACCCCGCGGATGCCGCCCTGCCACTTCTGAAGAAGATCGCTGCCAAGAGGGGGGCGGTCGGGCGGCAGGCTGCGTCAATGCTGCGCGGCAGGGTGGACGGTACCTCATGAACAGTACAACCCCGACATCCCGTATCATCCGACTGCTTCTGTCGGCAAGTGCCGGCGCCGCGCTTTACTCGAGCGGGCATCTTCAGGTCGTCCGGTTGGGAAACCAGTTATTCGAGGAGCTAAGTGCGCTGCTCGATACCCGCGGCGAACTGCACCTGATCGTGGTGGAAAACGACCTCATCATCGACGGCCGCCCGCAGGAGTACAGCCTGTTCCTGAACCGCTTTACCTTGATGCTCAAGGAGCGCGGCATCGAGTCCCTCAAGTTGTTGCGGGGGATCACCCGGCAGGAGGTGGCCGACCTCATTCTCCTGCTGAGTTCCGGACAAGGGGACGAGGCCGCATCGACGGATCACCTGCGCTTTGGCTGGCTCAAGGTCCCTGAGGAGTCTTCCACCGCAACTGCGGCAGGAGTGGGGTGTGCGGCGGAAGTGCTCAAGGAACTCAACCGCCAGGAACTGGACCGGTTCTCGGAAATCTACCAGGCGGTGCAGCGCCGCCAGAAGTTCAAGGTCTCCGGCATTGCCGAGATCGTAGCCGGGTTCGTCGAGCTGTTTCGCCAGGAAGGGATGCCTCTTGTCGTTCTCGCCGCCCTAAGGGATAGCGACGAGTACACGTTCAC